>NZ_QUJD01000009.1:0-167662 GCF_003480555.1 Blautia sp. AM29-29 | reverse complement strand
ACAGGTTCGGTCAGCGCCGAACAGTTTAATTACGCGACCTCGTGTCGCGCATAGGCCAGCGGATTGTAGTGCATGGATTTTGAAAAGTCGATACTGTTGAACACCCGCACCCTGTATTTCTCCCGTTGCAGAAACCGCCCGCACTGGTCGAGGGTGCCGCCCTTCGGGTCTACCACCACATACGAGGAATGGGCTTGAAGGAGCTGCGGGGTCAACCAGAACCTTGTCTTTCCCGAGCCGGACGAGCCGATGACACAGGTGTTTAGGTTCCGGGCATTGGCAGGTATCTTCGGACGGGTGTTCATGGTAAGGAACTCCGTCCCGGTCAGAATGACATTGTTCTGAAATTTAGGGTCTACAAACGGCTTTATATCCTCCTTTGTTCCAAAGCGGGCGGTGCCGTATTCCGCATCCCGCCGGAATTTTTTCGCCTGCCTGATCTTTGACTGTATCAGCAGATACACCCCAGCCGCACCGGCAAGGCCCACCAGCAGGTCAATACCGCCAAGCCCCGGCCAGTAGGTTTCAAAGGCTTTGGGGAAGGTATCGAGCATCCCCATGAGCTTTGTCCCGAAGTCTGTGCCGGGGGCGATCCGGTAGGCCGTCCCGATTTTGGAGAAAAACCAGAACACAAAGAGGTACGGCAGGTTTGGGAGCACATATTTTCTGATCTTGTCACTCAACGTCCGTCCTTCACCGCCTCTCTGGTCCGCTGCTTTTCCTTTGCCTGCGTCCTAATCTGCTCCGTGAATTTCCGAAGCTGACCGAGGATGGAAGCCTTGTCCTGCTCTTTGTTCAGCACCTTTGCGCTGTACTTCTGGAAGGCCGCCGTGATAGCGTCCGCCTGATTGGCTTTGAAAAACAGCAGGTAATGACCGGGGCTCACTTTATGGAAAGCGTAGTCCACATGGAACTCCTTCGCGATCCGGTCAAAATCCTTTGGAGCTCCCACATAGGGCATGGCACTTTTGCCGCCATAGTGGTTCATCAGCTTTTTCACGCTCTGACGTCCCTGCGGGGTCAGCGCCTTCTGGTGGTGCTTTTGCAGCGCCCGAACCACCTTGCCAAGAGCGGCAGCCAGCACTTTTCCTGTGAGCTTCGTTGTCCTGATCGAAAGGGCAACCGTTTTTTGGTTTACTTCTTCCTGCATAAAACCTCCTTTCCGTCGGGGTTCCCGCTATCCGGGAGGCCCCCGTACAATCTCGGGGAACAGAAATCCTCGGGCCAATGTGGCCCGAGGTTTACCGCTCGGCATCCCTGCCGGACGGAGCTTTCTTTTCCGGCTCCGTCTGGACTTTTTCGCCCTGTTCCCGCATGGTCTGCAAGATAGAGGGCTTCTTTTGAAGCTGGGAGGGCTTTTCGCCGGACAGCGGCTTGATACATTCCAGTCGGTCAGCCGCCCGGATGGCGTTGTCCGTGAGCTGCCTCTGCCATGCGCCTACGCTGGGAGCCCAACGAAAGCCGCTGCTTTTCAGCTCGGCCCGGGTGTCCGCGTCAGGCTTTCCATCAAAGAATACCTGCAAGCGGTTGTCCTCCCGGTTCATCTCCACACGACCCCCATCGAACTCCCAGCCGGAAAATTCCTGCTGTGCCTGTTTGGAAAGCTGTTCGATACGGGCCTTTACCCGGCGAATCTCCGCATTGTTGTTGGTAAGCTGGTAGCTTTCAAAGGGCCTCGGGTCGCTCCGCCAGCTTGCCGCCATGCTTGCTTTCAGCTTTTCGATCTGGTCCGGCGACAGCAGCGCACAGCCATCCAGCTTGCCATGCTTGCGGTAATAGGCGTTGACCTCCTTCATAATGAGCTGGGAGCGTTCCAGCCCGTCCAGCTTCTTCTGGAGCTTTTCAATCGCTGCTGGGTCATCGGCGCTGATCCCGCCCATGCCGGTACTGCGTATCTTATCCAGCAGCCCTTGAATATACCGCCATTCCTCCATGTTGCTGTCCCGGGCCCGGTTCTGTTTTTCCTTCTTTCCCACCGGGAAATTGGCAGGTCCGGCGATCATCACAGAGGGAACCCTTGCGTCAATGGCAAAGCCCTGGTTCATGTTTTCGGCCAGCTTGCGGGCGTAGGTGTCTAACAGATGGTCGATCTTCTCATGGTACATGGGGTCCACCCGGGATTTCTGCTTTTCCGCTATGGCGGCGGCCTTGTCCACCATTGCCCGGTATTCCGCCGTTGCGCTCCCTTCCTTGTAGTCGGAAAAGCTGTTCATTTCTTTTGCCCGGCGGGCGGCTCCTTCATTGATAGGGTAATAGTTGATGGTATGCACCTCCTTTATGCTTCGGGCCATGCTGGCCCGAAGTCCTACCGTTCTTCATGGGAAGGCCCCGCCTTGTCCTTTTTCGGAGCGGGTGGGGCTTCTTGAAACTGTTTGAGTGTAGCGAGGATGGAGTGGACAGGCTCGGCCTTTTCAGGATAGGCAAATATCCGGTGTTCCGGCGGAATGTCCTGCGGCCCGTGGTAATACTCCTTGAAGCCCTCCGGGACTGCCGACACATACCCACCGGGAGCGAATACGCCGCCCTCGTTGATACGCACATCCCGTCCGTATGCTTCATAATCGAAGTAGTTCTGAATGTGCTCCGGTATGTCGATGGTCCCAAGCTCGTCGGCGTAAAGACGGCCCAGCCCTTCATCATCGGAAATATCCGGGTAAAAGCGGTAAAGGTCAAGGTTCTGCGTCAGGTTTATCAAATCCTTCACGCTCCTTGTGTGGTTTCCCAAGACAAGAGCGGCTTCAAAGGTTTCCAGTCCGCCCTTATCCCGCACTTCCAGCAGGGCGTGGCCCAGCTCGTTCAGCTCGTCGATGTTCTCACATTCGTAGAGATGATCGTAGAGCCCCAGCACATCACTGTCAAAGCTGGTAAAGAACACTTCGCTGTACCGTTTCCCGTCTATCCCGATTTTGGCAAGGGCGGCCTGCAACTCCTGTGTCGTCATGGGGAAATGTACCGTTGTCCCTACCTCAATCCCCATTAAGGGGTATAGGGCTGTATTGGTTATATAGGCTTCAAACATGGGCTCATTCCTCCTTTCCGGACCGATCAGCCAGCACCTCATAAATCCCGGCCATAATGTAATCGGCACAAGGGAGGGCAATCGCGTTTCCCAGCGCCTTGTAGCGTTGCAGAGGCCGGATCTCCACGCCGTCCGCCCCGTACTTTGTCCAGCCCTCCGGCAGCCCCATCAGCCGTTCGCTTTCCGTTTCCGTCAGAAAACGGATACAGCCGCCCTCCGGGTCGCCCTCATACCAGAAGGCAAAGGGCGTTACATCACTGGCTAAAAGAGTGGGAAAAGGGTCAGTTGGTAATCCGAAGCTGTTTCGGAAGGCCGTTTCTTCCTGCCTTTTTGCCGCTCCCCGCATACGGAAGCACTGAAAGGGGTGGATGACTGGTATCTGCCGCCCTGTTTCAAAAGAAGCTGTTCGATCTCCTTCGGCGGCGGCCCGCCCGCCCTCTCCGCAAGGCGGAGAAAGTGGGAGCACTGGACGGGGCTTAAATAGTATGTCTGCGGCACGTCTGCCTCCAAAATCCGCCACGACGAAAATCCGCTGCCTTCGTGCCAGCCTTCGGGTGCCTGCCCAATACTGGGCGTCCATGAGCCGCCAGCACACATCAGGCGTTCCCCCTCGCACCATTCCGGCGTTTCCCCATCTTCCCGAAGGAGGCATTGGAACTTCGGTGTCCGAGAAGGCGGATAGGACGGCTCTAAAGTCCATCCGGTCATTTGTAGAAAACGCTCCCATGACGTTTTCCCAAACAGCGATAGCTGGATATAGGTTATCAGTAGCATCCCTCATTTCCTGTATGATACGAAACGCCTGATAGAACAGGCTTGATTTTGCCCCGGCAAGGCCGGAGCGGTTGCCGATCAGAGAAAGGTTCTGACAGGGGGAACCGAAGGTAATTATATGGACAGGTGGGATTTTCCCGCCGTCCACCTTCGTAATATCCCCCAAATGCACCATGTCGGGAAAGTGCCTTTTGGTTATGGAGATGGGCGCTTTTTCAATCTCGCTGGCCCATACCGGACGGATACCGCACCGGGAAGCAGCCAGAGGGAACACGCCGATCCCGTCGAAAAGGCTTCCCAGCTTAATGTCCGGCATGGCCCGGGGTACCATGTCCCTTCACGGCAAGCACCCCCTCCAGTGTGGTCGCCGCAATGCCCAGCCGCCCGGCAACCGCAATATCGTTTTTTACATCCTCGTCCACAACGCTGCCACAGACGATCAGGGTATGGGAGCGCCGCAGCATATCCCGGCGCATATCAATCCCGGCCTTATGTTCCTCGGGAACGCTGTCATTCAAAAACAGCGGCAGGTACAAGAGCGGGCAGATCGGGGAAAAGCCCGCCTCATAAGCAAGGCGGCAGTAGTGGGCCGCCAGCTCCATATCAACATCCGGCTCGCCGCTCCATGCGGCGGTCAGGTATGCTAAAGGTCGTTTCATTGGTTGAGCCTCCATTTCTGTTTTGGTTTAGGGAAAAGCAAGGTATCGCCCAACCCCTCCGCCCCTTCCCCCGGGAAGGGGAACGGCTCTGGAGAATTTATATCCCCGTCGCTTGACCGGGAAAAAGCATAACCGGGAGAAATCCGTCAAGGGTGCCTCTGGCACCGCCTGCGGCGGCGCTGCCCTTGACTGATTTTCCCGGCTATACTACGGAATAACTGGCGACGGGGAATAATTTATATCTCCAGAGCTTCGGGGCGCGGGGCAGAGCCCCGCAATCCTCGGGCCATGCTGACCCGAAGTTTCGGCTTACTTTTCCTGTTCGGTTTTCTTCTCCGGCTTTTCATGTTCCTTCTGCTGACCCTTCCAGTCGTCCAGCAGCTTGATGATCTGGTCCTTCATTTCCCTCGGCGTAGTTTCCTTGCCGAAATACTTGCTCAGTTCCGCACCTGTCAAAATCACTTTGTCTACCTCCTTTTTGTCCTCCATCATAATGCCGTCGATCACATCCCCGTTGAGCAGTTTCTTTTCGTCCAACTCACGCATACGCTTTGCCTGCGCCTGTGAAGGCGAGGACTGCTGGCTGTCAATGGCGACGGCGATATAGTTCTGGTTCTTCTTGCCGATATAGGAAAGCTCCACCGCCGTAGTAAAGCCCAGCTTTTTTTCATCCATCAGCTTCATCAGGTCGGGAACCAGCTCATTGAGACGGATATACCGCTGCACCTGCTTGACCGCCATCTTATTGCGCTCGGCCACAATTTCGTTGGAGCGTTTGCCTGCGTCCTTCGGGTCAATCTGGCCCGAAGTGCGGGAGCCCTGGTGCTTGATGGCTTCAAGCTGCATTTTCAAGGCTTTGGCCCGCTCACTGGGGAGGATTTCTTCACGCTGGTTCAGATTGTCCTCCACCATCTGCGTGATGGCTTCATCATCCGTCAGGTTTCGGACGATACAGGGCATATCCGCATATCCGGCAAGCTCGCTGGCTTTCTGGCGGCGGTGGCCGGACACGATCTCATAGCCGCCATCCTCACGGGGACGGACAATAGCGGGCTGGGTCACGCCCTTGTCCTTAACGCTGGACACCATAGCCCGCATTTCTTCATCGTCTCGGACTTCAAAAGGATGGTTCTTGAAGGCGTGGAGCTCGTTCAGCTTGATATAGACGATCTGCTCCTTGCCCCGGCGTGGTGCATCCTTCGGCTTTTCGGATTCCTTCGGAGCGGGAGCAGCCTGTACCGTTGGAGCCGTTTTTTTCTCCGGTTCCTTTTTGACCGCCTTTTCCGGTTTCTGTGCAGGAGCTTTGGGCTTCAGGGCTGCGGCCTTGTCCTTATCTTCTTTCGGGGGACGGCCCCGGCGCTTCGGCTGTTCCGGCTCTTTGGGTTTTTCCTCCGCTTTCTTCGGAGCCTCCGGCTGCTTTTCCGGTTTCTCCGCTTTTGTCGGGTCAGGCTTTTCCCCGCTGGAAGTTGCCGCCCGTTCCTCGGCTTTCTTTTCCTTCATAATTTCAGCGAAGTTATAGACGGAAACCTGCGGGTTCTTTACCTCCGGTTCCGTCTTTTTTTCCGGCTCCGGGGAAACGGAAACCTTCTCCGGCTCTTTTGGGGGAGTAGGCGGTGTTTCTTTGCCCGGTCCGGTATCCGTTACCGGCTGTTCCGGCGTTTTTGTGGTTTTATCATCTGCCATAAGCATTTACCTCCTGTTTTTTGGCATGAAAAAAGGGGCTCAACTTTTCAGTCAAGCCCCCGTGGGAAGTTCCTCCTTTCTCCGCCATGATACAAAAATACCGCCCGTAGTCTCATTTGGGCGGTACTTTGTGTAAGATTGGCAGTCCATTATTAAGTTTTTTATTATGTTCCCTTTGTACACCGTTGCAAAACATGTCTGATAAATATTTTACCGTTAATATTCGGGCATATTTGTATAAAGACGAACCGACATATATCGGAGAGGAAAGTCTTTACGACTTACTCTCCGATTTTTCTTGTCCCAAAAATCCCGATGTGGAATACTTTTTATTACATAATGCGATTGAGTTTACCAAAAAAGATCAATCTATCACTTATCTGGTATTTGATGCTGAAGATGCTTCACTGGTTGGTTATTTTTCACTTACAGTAAAACCAATCTCTGTCCGTGCTTCAAATATCAGCAAGACAATGGCAAAAAAGCTGTCCCGTATCAGTATTTTGGATGAAGAAACACAATCCTATACTACCGCAGCTTACCTGATTGCCCAGTTGGGAAAGAACTATTCTCTTCCAAAGAATAAACGAATCCCTGGAAATATTCTACTGGGATTTGCACTGGAAACCATATCCAGTCTCAAATATTCCGTAGGCGGCGTTATGGAGTTTCTTGAATGCGAAGATAATGAATTTCTTCTGAGCTTTTATACACAGAATCATTTCAAGCCATTTGATACTCGTATTACCGCTTCCCAGAATAATGAGCCACACACTCTGCATCAGCTTTTAAAATTTATTTGATTTAAAAATACACGAAAAAAGCGACAGTATGATTTACATTTTGTATTTCAGAAAACTGCCGCTTCTTTTTCTTGCTTATTCTGTTTTTCTTCCTCCAACTCCCGGAGGACTTCTTCGCCGTACTTATCAATCATCCGTACCAGAAAATCAATGCACCGCTCAAATTCAATATTCTGTTGCATAAGCTCCTCCCGTCATTGTTTTGATCTGAGCTTATTTTACAGAACCTGCCGAAAAACCACATTGAATAGAAATTGATTGTAAATTGACACAATCAATTTAAAAATATCCGCATTTTCTTGAATCGAATATACGTTCGTGTATATGATAGATATACTCAATCTTAACTACGAAAGGGGAATTTCTATTGAATCGATGCGATTTTTCTTCTATTAGCACTTGCTTAAAAAATCATATCAGCGAAAATAATCAAATGAGTCAGCCTGATTTTTTATACGAATTATTTGAAGATTTTATGGATGATCCGGCAAATCAGGATTTTTCAATGGACAACGGTCTGGTTTGCCGCTGGATGACCGGTCAGGCTAAAATCAGTCCTAAAATATCCGCTTACTATTCCAAACCCAGTAATCAGAAAAAGCTGGCAGAAACCATTCACCAAAATCTGCTTCCATTGATGTCTGACTGCAATATGGCTATGCAGGATATATACACATTATTTATACAAGATGACACCATCTCCGATGCCAAAAAGAAAAATCTGGCTTCTCTGTACAAACCAGCCAGCTCACGTCTGCTTTTTCTTGCAAAGCTGGTTTCTTTTGGCATGGAGCGACAATTTATCAAACGTGATACTAAAAATCAAAAATTAATTGCCGGAGGTGCCCTGTCCCCCATTGTGCTGGATTATATTATGGACAGTGAGGTTCCGAAACCATGCCGTCATTTTATCGGAAGAGATAAAGAACTGGAAGAATTATATACCATGCTTGAGGAAAACCGTCATGTTTTTCTTTGCGGAATCGCCGGCATCGGAAAAAGTGAACTTGCCAAAGCCTACGCAAAGCGATACATAAAGCATTACACCAATATCCTTTATGTAGAATATACCGGCAATCTCCATCAGGATATTACTGACATGGATTTTATTGATGATCCACCAGAAATCAGCGAACAGGAACGGTTTCAAAGACATAACCGTTTTCTGCGTTCTCTGAAATCTGATACTCTGCTTATCATAGATAATTTTAATGTCACTGCCACACAGGACAGCTTTCTGTCAGTAGTATTAAACTATCGCTGCCAGATTTTGTTTACAACCAGAAGCAAACTGGATGAATACTGTACTCTGCCATTAAAAGAAATAGAGGACATGAACGCTCTCCTCCAGCTGGCATCAGCATTTTATTCAGAGGCAGACACGTACCGGACAACAGTTGAAAAGATCATCGAAACTGTTCACTCTCATACTCTTGCCGTGGAACTGGCAGCAAAACTTCTGGAAAACGGAATCTCGACTCCAGACCAGTTATTAACAAGACTTCAGGTGGAAAAAGCATCTTTCCATAACGAAGATAAAATTAAAATAATCAAAGATGGACAAAGCAGCAAAGCCACCTATTACAGTCATATCCATACGCTGTTTTCTTTATACACTTTATCTCTTAAACAGCAGGATATCATGTGTAATATGTGCTTTCTTCCTTCCACCGGTATTTCTGCCCGTATATTTGCCAAATGGCTGGAACTGTCCACACTAAATGAAATCAACGATTTAATTGAGACTGGTTTCGTTCAGACAACAACACGTCGCACTATCTCTCTGCATCCGATGATTCAGGAAATCACTCTTTCAGAGACAAAACCATCTGTAAGTAGTTGCCACACATTGCTGGATTCTTTACAGCACATATGTTTAATGCATGGAATGGAAGTAGATTATTACAAAAAGCTATTTCAAACAATCGGAAATATCATAGAATTGATTGAAAAAGATGATATGCCAAAGTATCTGCTTTTTCTGGAAAATGCATTTCCATAGATGGATAACTATAACTATCACAAAGGTATGAAGGGAATCATTCAGGAACTGAAGGTGCTGTTAAAGACAAAAAGCATTGGCACCAACTCTGACCGGGCGTTATTACTGGATTTTCAAGCAGCCCTTGAAACCAAACCTGAAAAAGCAATAAAACTGGAAAAGGATGCACTTGCCCAGATAGAAAATATTACTGCTGACAATGCTCGTCTTGTTTCCAACCTTCATGCCAATCTCGGTGGACTTTACCGCATGAACGGTCATCCCGATCTTGCAAGAGAACACATGGAAAAAAGTATCTCACTGCTTGACCAATTTAACCTGCTTCATATAAATGACAGCATACCTCAGATTGCCAATTATGCAATGTTCCTGACAGAACAGCAGGAACCCGAAAGAGGGATCTCCGAATTGCAAAAATTATCCGGCATCATCAAGGAATACCATTCCGATGAATGTCTGGATTATGCCAAAGTACAGGAAACCCTTGGAACCATTTATCTGATGACCGCCAATCTTTCACACGCCAAAACACATTTTAAAAAAGCTTTCAAAATATATGAAAAGATCTGGGCTGATGAGCCTGAAATGATTGAAGCAAAATATCGGGAGATTCAGGAGTTATATCCACAGATTGGATTTTCCATTGGAAAAACTCTATCCGGTCTTTTAACAAAATAAGTACAATTTACGGCGGGCAACTTGCCCGCCGTTATATTCAACTATTCGTCAAATAAATATATGCATCTTCCAAAGTGATATCATTATCCGGGGCGCAATTCTCATTTGGCTTTCCTTTGCTTAATACTTTCATATGAATTCCATTTTCTACATACTGCTTAGATGAAATAGAATAATTGGCTTCTAACAAACGGGCTTCTTCTGCATTTTGTACCGTACAATTCCAAACACAACCCTTTGCATTTTCCAGCAACCCACTCACGCTTCCGGAATATAAAAAACTTCCTTTTTTCATAATGGCAAGCTGTGTACAGGTTGCTGCTAAATCTTCTACTACATGAGTGGAAAACAGCACAGTTCTATCCTTTGAAAAATCAACCAGAAGATTGCGGATCCTAATCCTTTCTTCCGGATCTAACCCAGTGGTAGGTTCATCAATAATCAAAAAATCCGGATTATTAAGAAGTGCCTGTATGAGTCCGACACGTCTCTTCATACCACCAGATAATTGCCGCATTTTTTTATTCTGATGCTCTGTAAGAGAAGTCTTTTCCAGATAATAGGTAATTCTTTGTTCGAGGTCATTTCTGGATACTCCTGACAGTCCCCCCATATATACAAGACATTCTTTCACCGTAAGATTCGGATATAAGTCGATTTCCTGTGGAAGATAACCAATCTTTTTCTGTATTTTCTCATAATTTCCCTCGTTATACAGAATTCCATCAAGGGAAACCATTCCTTCCGTTTGTTTTAAAACAGTTGTAAGAACCCTCATCAAAGTGGTTTTTCCAGCACCATTCTCACCCAAAAGTCCGTAAATTCCCTTAGGTATTTCAAGAGATGCCTTATTTACTGCAACTACACCATTTTTAAATCTAACTGTTAAATCATTTATTCTAATACTCATAATCTATCCTCTTTTCTTTAAAGTAATTGGTAATACTGCAAATAAAAACAGCCCCGCTATAAAAGACACAAGCGTTCCATAAATCCAACTCTCGGACATTAATTGAGTAGGTTCACAAAAGCTGAAAGAAAACAATCCCAGATTTCCGAAAAATGAACTTCCCGCTTTTGATATAAGTCCAATGACAATTCCAAATAAACATCCAATACCTGCCCACATATTTCGAAGCAATGTACACAAAATCACAGAGCATATACTCCAAAACCAGATAGTTCCAAACATTGCAATGAAATATAAAAGAAATATCTGAATACCCGAAATGCCTTCGTTTACACTGCCCGGTTTTTGCCAGAAAAACAAAACATATCCAACACAAGAAAGTATTAATAAATATAATATTTGAACGCTCACTCTCTGCGATATTACTTTTAACTGCTTTTTTGGGTCATACAAATGAAATACATCGGCACGCTTACTTTTTACTTCCATCAAATATGTGTCACTACAAAAAATAATTGTTAAAAATGCTATTGGAGACTGAATTGCTGAACCGATTTCTTCATAGTATATAATCGGATGAATAACACACAATATCAGTATAAAGGCACATGAATAAAAAATCTTATATAACGACAGGCAGTTTTTGAGTTCCGTTTTCAATGAACCCTCCTCCTTTTCCAGATTGTAACAGAAATACATACTAATATAACAGATGCGATCACAAGCATAATCTGATTTATATTTGACATTTTGGCTGCATGTGTTTCAAAAAACCTGCCAGGAAATCGCACCATAATAGAGAACGGTCTCATATAATAAATATCATTCTTCTCGGTCAGCATATTTGAATATATAATGTGTAAAAACAAAACTGGTGCTGCCGGAAGCGGATTTTTAAATATTAATGCTGTAATTGTATAGACACAACATATCATCAAAAGATTCGGCACAATATAGATCAGAGAATTCACGCAAAAATCAATTGGTGTTACCGGAAATCCCGATTCTAAAGACGTTTTCAAACACAGCATAAAGAATATAACATTCAAAATCACTAATACTCCCAGCATACTAATGAATCCGCTTATTACTTTCCCACATATATATTGGATTGCCGTAACAGGCTTTGTATGTAATAATTCATAGGTACTTTTTCGTGTATCCTGAATAAATAAAAATGATAGCAAGACTGTTGCAAAAAAGGCCATATGCAATCCTGCAAAATCCGTGAACTTTTTGGCAAAGTACCAGGAAAAAGAATGTTCGGATAATTTCCGCTCGATATAATGATTGATTTCTTCTGCTGTCCCCTTATGAATTTCAAGGTCCTCATAAGCATATATTGCATTATAATAGCCATATTGGGATTCCAAAAACTCAGAAGCAGTCTTTACATCCATATTCTGAATTTCTTTCATTACATGATCCGCTTCCTGCCTGCTAAATCCAAAACCATTTTGGGAGGTGTCCATTAACGTCTCTTTGATCGTATCTTCCCACTCCCTTCTTCTTTCTTTATCATCAGATGTGGGAATGTACCCATCCATGACATCGGCATCTTCCAATTCTACATCATTTTGTGTGACCTGTTCATTCTGTTTGATATAATGAATTTGCAAATACGGTGACAGACATTGATACATACTGGCAACTATAATAATCAAGCCAATCCACAAAACAGGGTTCTTTAAATAATCAAGTATACTTCTTTTTATGATTGTTTTCATTGTATCTCTTCCTTTCTTTATTTCTTTAACAACATCATACAAATCAATTCTCAATAAATTCACAACAAAAAAGACTAAAACCACTTTATTTGTGATTTCAGCCTTATAAAGTATTTTTATTCAGCTTTGAAAAGAGCTTCTACATGAGCACCGCCTTGTCTGGCATTATATATTTTCAAATTTCCTCCATGCTTTTCACAGAAAATACGAGAAATATACATACCAAGGCCAAAATGCTTTAAATCATCTTGTGGATTCTTATGATAAAATGGTTCTGTTACTTTTTCCTCAGTATCCACAAATCCTATTCCATCATCTTCAACAGAAATTATAAGAAAACCATCCTTTTTCTTTATCTGCAAAGCAATACTTTTTTGTGCATATCGAACCGCATTTTCCAGTAAGTTGTCTGTCACTTCCATGACAAGTTCCTCATCCACTTTCACAATGTTTTGTTCCTGCACTCTTTCTACCTTACATAATTTACTTTCCTTCTTGGACAGCATGGCAGCTTCTGCCTCAATCTTTTTTGCCAGTTCCGATAATTCTATCTCTGAGCATTGCAGTTCCCTCTGTTCTAAATGGGACATTTTTCTCATGTTTTCCGTGAAATGCTCTATACGGTCAATCTGATACATGCCTGTTTGTAAGATATCAATAACATCCTCTGTTTTTATACTCTCAGCAGAAACAAACTCTAAGAGCATTTCCTGATACCCACGCAATATGGAAAGTGGAGAACGTATATCATGTGCAATTGCATTCCGCAAAGCCTTCTCGTCATCAATCATTCGCCACATCTTTCTGTTGTTATCTGATAAATCACTTCGCATCCTTTCAAATTCTTTACACAAAGTTCCCATCTCATCTTTATTTTCATAGGACACATGAAAATCCAGTTCATTATCTGCAATCATTTGTGAGGCATCTTTTAGTTCCTGTAGAGGTGTCTTTAACTTATTTTTATAAAAAAAGAATACCGCAACAACACTCCCAACAATCGAAAAAATCAGTACCGAATATGTTCCCATAAAGTCACACATTTCCGAAAGATGATGGTCCAAACGATTCATCTGTGATTGATTAGGTCTTGATATCTCAATCTCGTATTTCTTTCCATATTGCTGAAACACGTCCGTATAATCTGCATAATCAATATATTTTTCCCATATTTTATTCTGCATATTTCTTGCAAAATGAACTGTAAATCCAGATAACAGAAATGCTGCCGTTAAGCTGATCACAAAATAAAGCAGAATTGTTTTTTTCAGTGACAAGTTTCTTATTTTTTCCATCGGTATCCAATCCCCCATACAGTTTCTATGTATTCTTTTTCTGAATAATCCGCTATTTTTTTCCTTATACGCCGTACTAATTCCGTTATCGTTCTACTGTCCCCTTCCGCATCATATCCACAGACTTGTGCATATATACGTTCTTTATCAAACACCTGCCCTGGATGCATGGATAAGAATTCAATAATCTGATATTCAATTTTTGTGAACTCCATCCTGTGTCCAGCTATAGCTACTATTTTTTCAGAATAATCAATCAGCATTTCATCCATGAAACGGTATTCCGTTTTTTGTTGATGCCTTTCTTCTCTCTTTATGTTTGTAACAATCCTCGCTTCCAACTCCCGAAGACTAAATGGTTTCGTAATATAATCATCCCCACCTGAAAGCAACCCATTAATTTTATCATCTTCGTCAACTCTTGCTGTTAGAAATAAAATTGGACATAACACTTTACTGCGTATCAGACGACATACTTCAATCCCATCCATGCGTGGCATATTGATATCCAACAAAATAATATCCGGTTTCATTTTTATTTTATTTAATGCTTCCATTCCATCTGTAGCCGTAATGGTTTCATATTGTTTCATATTAAAATAACTACAAAGCATTTTCACCAATTCTTTATCATCATCGACAACTAAAATCTTGTATTTCATCCAAACCACCTCCAGTATCCATATTATACGATAAAAAACAATGAAATCACAACAAGAGTACATGAAGAACGTAAGCACAATATATCTTTTTTCTCAATTCCTGCTCAATTTCCCCTCAATGCCTTTTTCCTCCGATCTTCGTATGCTTATCTCACAGCAGAGCAGTACCACACCGGTACGACCTGCTGAATCAATCAATACGAAAACGGAGGTATTTTTTATGCGAGAACTCAGAAACACAAAAATCATTGCTGTAGATCATGGCTACGGCAATATGAAAACAGCAAACATCGTCACACCAACCGGCATCAAAGCCTATGAAACCGAACCAATCTTCACCGGGAATATTCTGGAATATAACGGCATTTACTACCGGATTGGCGAAGGACACAAAGAATTTATCCCGGATAAAGCTATGGACGAAGAATATTATCTTCTGACGCTAATGGCTATTGCAAGGGAACTGAATGTCTTTTCCATCCGTGAAGCAGATGTTCATCTGGCTGCCGGACTTCCTCTGACATGGATCAGAAATCAAAGAGAAGCTTTTCGTTCCTATCTGCTCCAGAATCCAGAAGTCCATTATCGTTTCAACGGCAAAGAATATCATCTCCACTTTGTGGGATGTAGCCTTTACCCACAGGGATATCCGGCTATCATAAACCAACTAGGAAATTTCAAGGGAACCAATCTCCTTGCAGATATCGGAAACGGAACCATGAACATTCTGTATGTCAACAATAAGAAAGCTCAGGAAAGCCGATGCTGGACAGAAAAACTTGGTGTAAACCAATGCATGATTGCTGCAAAGAACGCTGTTCTGGACAAGTTTGGAGTGAAGATTGAAGAATCCACAGTAGAACAGATTCTGCGGTTTGGAACAGCTGACATTTCAGCACCATATCTGGATTGTATCAGTTCTATTGCCAGACAGTATGTGGCAGAACTTTTTTCCACACTCCGCAAATATGAATACAATCCTGACCTAATGCGCCTGTATGTAGTTGGCGGCGGTGGATGTCTGATCCGTAACTTCGGAACTTATGACAAATCACGAGTCACTATCATTGATGACATCTGTGCCACCGCCAAAGGTTATGAATCTCTTGCTTATATGAGCCTGAAAAGGAGGGGATAAACCATGCAGAACAATATCCGCAACACAAACCTGCGTTTTAATCTGGACAAAGAACAGCAGCGGAGAGCCTGGGAATATTTACAGACAATGGACAGGCAGGATTTTAAATCTTACAGTCAGGTAATCTCTCTTGCACTGGTAGATTATTTTGACCGCTACTACCGCACACGGGCTGATCCTTATCTGGAAACAAGAGAACGGGAAGAACTTTTTGTGAAACAGATTGTAGATGCAGTGGAAAACAGTCTGAAACAGGCATTGCCACTTTTTCTTTCCGGACTGACTGCAGGCATGGCGCAAAGGGAGCCCCAAATCAGGTAATGTCATGATGCCAAGGTCAAAAGGTCTAAATCCACATGAGCTTGCTCATAAGTGGATGAAAGGCCTTGGGACCCGCCCCAATATGAGCCTAAAAGTGGGATGACAATCCCACGATATGCGAGAGGCTCGTCCGATAACATAACGGAGAGGATCCCCAACCGCTCAATTCCCACCGTATTCCAGAAATCCGCCCCGCTGTCCGCCTTTTTCCGCTCAAAGGACACAACGCCCACCGGCCGGAGCATCCTGTGCTTCAGCACAGGCTTTAATTTTTCAGCCTTGCCCAAAAAAGAATCATTGTTTTTTACCTGTCCCATACTGTCATTTCTCCTGTTCTCCCACGCTTTCGGACATGCCGCACCGCGGCACAAACAACAGTTGAAATCCGTGAAGAGCAAATCAACATTTCCGATGCTCCTCCCAGAATGCGACTGCATCCCGCAGCCAGCCCTCTGCCGCAGTATCTATCCCCAGGCCAAAGCCATGACCCAGCTTATCATACATGACGATATCGACATTTTCCTGCCCCAGCGCTTTCCTGATGTCCGGGATGATCTTCTCCACGGCCGCAAAACCGGTAGGGTCATCCCGCCCGACCCTGGAAAATATAGCAAGCCCCTTGTCCTCCTCGTGAACCTTAAGCTCCCAGTGCAGGCCATAGATGGGGAAGATGGCGGCGGGCCTTGGCAGATTATGTTTATGGCAGCAGTCCTTATAATCAGAAAATGCGTAGGCTGTCGTCATCAGGCCTCCAGCGGAGAACCCGAACATACCAAAGCCGTCCATCGTATAGCCGTACTCTGCCTGATGCCCTATCAGATACCTTACCGCCGGCAGCACATCCTTGGATGCCTCCCCGCCCTTGGCCTGCGGTTCGGTTTCATGCAGCTCCACATTCACACGGTAGACCAGCACAAACGCACTGTATCCCCTCCTGTGCAGCTCCATGGCTGCCGGGATGCTCTCCAAATAAGAGGCTACGCCGTCAAACCCGCCGCCCGCAATCAGCACAGCCACGGGCTTCCCTGGCTCCCCCTGGAACAGGATCCCCTGTACCTTTCCCTTGTCGGGATCACGCCTTACCTCATCCTCCGCATAAAGCCCGCTGATGAAATGCACCTTTTTCAGCCCTTTCTGCTCCACGACATAGTTGAAACCATCCACGATGCTCTGCGCCTGTGCGGGCTGCCCGATAAGATTGCACAAACCATGGACGCTCATGCCTGACATGGCATATATTTCCTTTGGCGACCCGGTCTTCATAAAAAGCTCCGGCCTGCCCTCCCATACGGGATGCTGCAGGAAGAACGCAATCTTGTCATTGATCGTAGCCCTGCGGAACCCTCCCGCGACATTGTAAAACTCCGATTCCTTTACCTTCGGCATATGCTTGACGCCTAAGATTGCCGGCCAGAACAGCCCTTTGTACTTACCCATGTTTTTTTCCTCCTTATCTATTTCAGAACGGTCTCGGAAACTCCATAAAACCCGAATCTCCGCTCTTTTTGTACTTGTTACTTTTTTCGTTTCCTCCCATTTTCAGAGAGGGATTTTAAATTTTTTCAGCAAATTTCCAAAAAACTATTGTCATTTCTCGTGAATTGTGCGCCATTCACTACACGTTGATATTCCACTCCTTTTGCGGTTTACCAGTGCCAAAAGACATGATTCTGTCAGTTTTCTGGTAGCTTTCCATGAATTTGAAAAACACATGCCCGACCTGCACATATCAAATATGTGCCTTGATTCTGCCATGGATAACTATCCAACATATAAGCGGACTCTTTCCCCAATAGCGTTTGTTTCAGCTCTCATTCAAGATGGCTGCTTACCATGTCTTTTTTTACTGCAGCTCTTCTAAACATCATCTCCTCCGCTCGCAAACCACTGTATTACTGATTTGCTGGAATACTCTCTGAATTATATCAATTATTTATTGAGTTTCCGAGACTACTCTGCGAATAATTGGGAGGATTGTGGGAGTGCAAAGCACGGAACAATCCGTAGGCATCATAGTTGGGGGCTTTTGACCCCAACATCTTTAAAAAAGGTCAGATGTTTTATAATTTTATAAAACACTTGACCTCTCAAAATTCACTCTTCCTGTTCTTGAAAAAATTATTTCCGATGTGCCTCCCAGAATTCCACTGCCTCTTCAAACCAATGAGGTACTATGGTATTGGAACCAATACCAAATCCATGTCCGAGATTATCGTAAATCCGTACAGACACATTGTCCTCACCCAACACGGATTTCAATTGCGGAAGTCTCTTCTCTACATTTCCGAATCCGTATTCATCCTCGCGCCCTGCGATGGAAAATACCGCCAGTCCCTTATCCTGCTCAAGCGCTTTCACATTCCAGTCCAGACCATACATCGGGAAAATCACTTTCGGTCTCGGCAGTTTTACTTTGTGACAGCAGTCCTCGTAATTTGCGAAGGAATATGCCGTAGTCATCATGCCGCCTGCCGAGAAACCGAATATCGCATAGTCATCCATATCCACAGACAGTTCCTGCTCATGCTCCTTCAGATAACGGATTACCTGCACCAGCTCCCTGACCGCTGCCTGCCCCTGTTTTTCATGTTCCGTTTCTCCCAGCTGTTTGCCAATCGGGTAACTGATTACCAATACGGAGTACCCCAACTTGTGTAATTTCATTGCCACGGGATATCCCTCGCAGTCCGTCACATTACTGATAAATCCACCTCCGGGAACGACCACCGCCAACGGTTTTCCTTGCTTTCCTTTGTAAAACATTCCGGTCAAATGAGACTGATATGGATTCTGTTCTATCATTTCTTTCGAGTTAATATCGGAAATCAACTGCGCCTCTCCACTTTCCACAAGCCGGGTCAGGTAATTAAAAGCCTCCAGTGCATTTTCCATCTGATCACTTCTGCCCTGCGCTTTTAGAAAATCTGCATATTTTGCCGGGGCAATCGCTTTTAACACGTTATCCTCAACATTAAAAAACATATGCTTATAGCCGCCAAACACCGGATGCTGCATAAAAAATGCCATTTTATCATCTTTTTCCGCTTTCCGGAATGTTCCGTCTGCCTGATAATAATCTTTCTTTTTTATATTCGGAAAACCGCCGATGCCAAACAGTGCCGGCAGAAACATCGCATTTTTCTTATAAACATACCCCACAAAGCCGACTGCTAAAATGAGCAGCACGAGCATTATCATTGCCAGAATTTTCATATGTTCTTTTCCTCCTTATCTCTTGCCCAAAATTGTCCTGCGTGCGCCACTGCCGTAAAATCTTCCGGCTTTACCGGAGCATCACATATCACTCTCACATAGCGGAAACCATGATATGTAAAATGCGGTCTGTACTCTGCGGGTTTCCCGTTAGATATATATACATCCGTCTGTGTATGACCTGTCATGTCAGCACCAGCTATATTATTAAAATAATTCCCCTGAGAATCCTTGGTCTCAAAGTGATCTAGTATCAACTTTGTTCCTGCGGGCAAATCCACCTTTACCCGCAGTACACCTGCCAGATTCTGACCGAAATCGATAATGGTCTCTCCCTTTGGGCTTACCTCCATACCGACCGCCTCCACTTCTTTCACCGGCCGCACAGGTTCACCATACTGTACCATCGGCAACTTTCAACTTATCGTCAGAGAGAACTGTCTCAAATGTGCCGTCTTCATACTCAATTCTCGTTTCAAACAACACTGCGCACTCCACTCCCTTTTCATAAAACCTGTTTCAAAGGAGGATGTGGCGGTGGCGGTATCACCGGTGTTATCCGTCGCTGTGGTTGTTTACTTTTAATCTTGACAGTTCCATCGCATTCTCCTTCAATATGTTACTTATTGCTGCGCGCTGCGATTGCCGTGTGCATTTCCTCTACTGCTTTTTTATCCAACGTATACTGTGTACCAAAAAGAATCGCCCCTGCGGCAGTCAGGATAGTCGGAAGTATCAGTACGCAGAGGATAATTCCTGTATTGATACTCTCCGGCTGGGCAACCGAGCCGGTAACAAAACCTGTAGCTGCCAATACATACCCCGGAATCGCTCCTCCGAGTCCCTGCGCCACTTTTGTAATAAAAGATGTAAGCGATGCGATCGCCGCTTC
Source organism: Blautia sp. AM29-29 (assembly GCF_003480555.1). NCBI lineage: Bacteria > Bacillati > Bacillota > Clostridia > Lachnospirales > Lachnospiraceae > Blautia > Blautia sp. AM29-29. Next base: position 147,886 of record NZ_QUJD01000009.1, on the reverse strand, counting down.
TGCACGTTTTCCGGTTTTATACTGCACGTAAGTAGTATTATCTGCCTGTATACTGGTTGTCAGCGGTGCTATACATCCGCCTGCCACACCTCCTGCCACTGTACTAATATAGATCAAAAGCATAGATCTCACATCAATCAAACGCAGTGCGGAAAACAGGATGGATACGACGATTGCCATTACAAAAATCTGTTTCTTTCCAAACCGGTTTGCCAGAATTGGTCCAAGGAAAATTCCCACCAGAGCAGTTATCATTGAAACAAGTGACACCCCTGACATAAGCGTCATATCACCCAATATATATGTGTAAAAATAAGCGCCGGCTCCTCCTGCTATATTACTGCCCACCCCGACTACCAGTGCCACTAAAAACAGTGCCCAGACAGGTTTATACCGCAAAAACTGTAACAATTCCCTGAATGTATAACTTTCTTCTTTTTTTCCTTCAAAAGCTACTCTTTCCTTTACACAAAGAGCCCCTGCAATAGATAAAACCAACACCATGGCCATGGAACCGAAAATTAACACGTAATAGTTCTGTAACGTTCCTTCCGCCACAAGAATCGGTGCTGCCACAGCCAGTACCGCGCTACCTATCATTGTTCCCAACGCGTTGAAAAGTGACAAACTGTTTCTCTCCTTGTCATCCGCGCTCATGACCGGGAGCAAACTGTTCTTGGAGATATCCATAATATCAAACGTCCAGCCCAGCAGCAGATACGTCACATACACAATCACATATTTTCCGACCGGAATCCAGACTGCGCCAAACCACAGTAAAATATAATTTATAACACAGATGATTGTTCCCAGAATAATCATAGGGCGAAATTTTCCCATTTTTGTTACCGGAAATTTGTCCAGAAAATATCCCATAATCGGGTCGCTGATTCCATCCACCACCTTGGATATTAAAAACAGGGTCGCCAGTGCTGCCGGTTCCAGACCAACCACATTCGTATAGTAAATCATAAAGAATCCTGACAATAATCCCATCAGTGGAATATTTCCCGCACATACCATAAATAAGCCCATTTTTTCCACGATACTAACCTTTTGTTTTTTACTCTTCTCACTCATTTGTTCTCTCCTCGTTAATATTGTGATAATGCTGTATTCAACATCTCTGTCTGCCCTTCATCCATCGGTCCGGAAAACATCTCCGCCACCTGTCGAAACGACAGTCCATAGACCGCATCCGGTATCATATCCACCTCGGTCATCGTCGACAAAAATGCCCGTATCTGCGGATGGTTCAGCAAATCTTCCAGCTTTGACTCCACGCTGTATATTTTCTTTAACTTCTCAGTTGCCTCATATACGACTTCATAGTTTCCTGCAGTGATATAACAAATACCGTTCACCACTGTTGCGAATAGTGGATTTGTCTTATCTTCAAACAGAATCTCCGGAGCATGCGGCAATCGCACCTCGCCTTCTCCGCCAAACGGAATCGTAATTTTGATTCTAATCCTGTTATCCTCCATAATTTCCCAGCTGCATGCATACTGTCCGACGGCCGAATCATACACTGCCTCTGCCCTTCTCAAATCATAATGGACATTCGGACAAATTGCAATCCTTCTTCCTCCCGGAGATTCTTCCAAAAGATGGATTCCTCCCACATGGCGGAACATCCATTCCAGAATCGCCCCGTAAGAATAATGGTTGAGACTGTTCATTCCGGTACTGGATATCTTACCGTCTTCATCCAGTGAATTCCATCGTTCCCAGACTGTGGTGGCTCCCAGTTTCACTTCGTGCAGCCACCCCGGATACTCCTCGTTCAAAAGCAGGCGGTAGGCGGTATCCGTCATTCCGTTATCGGTCAACACATTGCACAAAAGAGAGGTTCCCACAAATCCGGTATTCAATTTGTTTCTGCTCTCGCGGAAAAGTTTCTTTAACATCTCTCTGGTCAGCTCTTCGTCCTCTGACAAATGATATTTCAGAGCCAGCAGAAGACCCGTCTGTGTCTTTTCCGCGCATCTTCCGGTCGGGGTAAAATATTCTTCTTTTACCACACGCCATTGTTTTTCGGCGATTTCCCGATATTGTTTTTCCTCTTCCTTTCGCCCGAGAACCGCCGCTGCCTTCGCTGTAAGCTCCGCGCTTGCCGCATAATAAATATCCGCAATATAGCCTTCATCGGTCGCTCCGTATACATTTCCCGCCGCGGCTCCCACCCGGTCAAGCGCCAGCCAGTCTCCGTAATGGAAGGAATGTCTCCATCCGTGGTGCTCTCCGTCCACCTTACGGATATAGTCCACCCAAGCCTTCATACTGTCAAACTGCTGTTCCAATATGGCAGCATCCCCGCTGAACAGATAGACATTCCACGGAACGATACAGGCCGCATCGCCCCATGCACAGGAACATTTCGACGGACCGAAGGTCGGCACCACCTCCGGAACCATCCCTCCGGCAATCAGCTGTTCCTTATACAAATCGTACAGATATTTTCTGTAAAATGCATAGGTATCCGCCAGATAACATGCCGTACCCGAAAACACCTGTGTGTCGCCTGTCCATCCCATGCGCTCATCTCTCTGCGGACAGTCTGTCGGCACATCTAAGAAATTATCCTTCATGCCCCATTCCACATTGGAAATCAACTGATTTACCAGTTCATTTCCTGTCTGTATACTACCGGTACCTTCGTAATCACTGTAGAGTGCCATTCCCGTAAAATCTTCACAGGAGACATTGGTTACCCCGCTGATTTTTACATACCGGTATCCGTAAAATGTAAAATGCGGAACAATGTCTTTTTCTTCCCCGTCAGAGATATACACATATTCCGACAAAGCGGTTCTTAAGTTTTCGTTATAAAAACATCCGTCCTGCAGGATTTCGCCTGTCTGGATTCTGATTTCTTTTCCTTTCGGCTCATGGACATGAAGTTTGAAAATCCCGGTAATCTCCTGCCCTAAGTCAAACACCCATTCATCCTTCGGGGTGTGAATCAGTTCCTTCGGTGTAAACTGTTCATGCACAGTCACCGGAAGGGACAGCCGCTCCGTCAGTCGCCCCTGCGGCGCCTCCGCAAGCTGCGCGCTGACAGGTTCGACAGGTTCCAAGGTATCATCCCGTTTCTCCCCGTCATATATATTGGAAAAAAACAGATTGCTCCTTGTCACTTCCCATGTGTCATCCGTGCCGATTATCTCTTGTGTGCCATCCTCATATTCCAGATGCACCTCTACCAGCAGTTTCCACTCGTCGCCGTAAAATCCTTTCTGTTCTGTCTGATTGAGCCCGAACCTCCCTTTGTACCACCCATTCCCCAAAAGAACGGACAACACACCTTCGCGCTGCATCTGCGCGGTCACATCATACGTCTGATACTGTAACCACTGATTGTAGTTATTGCAGTACGGGGTCAGATATTCTTCCCCAATTTTCGCGGATTTTAAAATATCTGTTTCGGTTTTCTCTCCATCCGTAAAATATGCCTCATAAAGCCCCAGTCCGCAGAGATAGAGACGGGCTTTTTTTACCTTTCCACGGGGAATGATTCGCTTTGAGAAAATGGGATGGCGTTCCATCCTGCTGTCGCAGGTAATCCATTTTCCCACCCACGGCTCGTCCCTCTTTGCCGTCTCAAAGAACTGTACGTCGGACTCCAGCACTTCGTCTGCGTCCGTAGTAACGATTACCTTCCAGTAATATCTGGTACAAGGCTCCAGATTCATCTCCGCTTTTACAGCCAGACTGTCGAGCTTTGCCTCCCCGGTGTCCCAAAGAACATCCGCGAAGGTTTCATCCTTTGCCACAAGGATTCTGGCACATCTCTGGTTCTTTCCCCTGCATTCTCTGACCTTCCACGAAAAAACCACCGGATTCAGTAAAAATCCCACCGGATTCGTGATATGATTTGTTTTTGCTGCGTAAATCTGATTCATATTGCCGTTTTCCAAGCTCCTTCCTTTTTTCATTGTGTACACTGTAATTCGAGTATAATGGATTTGCCTCATAAAATCATTTACGGAATTTCATCATTTTACCTACCAAGCTTAAGATTTCAGCTCTTTGTTTACCTGTAAATCAATTCTTTCAACACAATCTCTTCTGCCATATTACGAATACCATTTACCGCTACCTCATCCTCAATTATCCTATTGTGCAAGTAAACAATTCAGCTGCCCGATCAGCTGTTCCACCTGCTCTCCCGGCATCTGCCCCAGCAGAGATTTCAGCGGCATTTCCCGGATAACTTGCTCTCCCAGCTTCTTGTATTCGTCACTCATCCCTTCTGCTGATGCGGCCGCTGCTGCCAAAGGCGCCAGCAGTTCCGTAATAACGGGAGCGGTTTTCGTATGATCCAATAATTCTCCGAACGTTGTTGTGAAATCTACGCGAAGGGGCAATTTTTTCTTTGTTTCAAACACAACATCAGCATGTAAGCGGATGTCATCAGAAGCATGGCCGATCAGGATCCGATATGTTCCGGATGGCGCATACCAGTCCCCAAGACGTTCTTCATAATAGGATAGATTCCTCGCCGAAATTTCCATCGACACCGTTTTCTCCTCTCCCGGCAGGAGATGAACTTTGGCAAATCCTTTCAATTCCTTGACCGGTCTCTCCGATATGCCGCACAGGTCAGCCACGTACAACTGTACGACTTCTTTTCCTTCTGTCTTTCCTGAATTTTTCACCTTGAGAGAGACTGTCAGTATATCCTCATCCGTCATTTGAGCCGATGACAAAGTCAGGTCCCCATAAGTAAATTCCGTGTAAGACAGCCCATGTCCGAATGCATACCGCACCGGAACCTTCTTTGTATCATAATAACGGTATCCGACAAAGATATCCTCGCCATATAACACCCGCTTTCCATTTCCCGGAAAATGAAGGAAGCTCGGATTATCTTCCAGCCGGTACGGGAATGTCTCTGCCAGCCTGCCGGACGGATTTGCTTCCCCGAATAACAGCCGGTCGCAGGCTTCGCCAACGCCCTGACCTCCTAGATACATTTCAAGGATCGCGCTTACCCGGTCTGCCCATGGCAGTTCTACCGGACTTCCATTGTGGAGTACCACTACAACATTAGGCTGTACTTTCAACACTTCTTCGATCAGCCGGTCCTGGCATTTTGGCAGCTTCATGGATGTTCTGTCATACCCTTCCGACTCAAATATCTCAGGCAGCCCGGCAAAGATTACCGCGACGTCTGCTTCTGCAGCAGTCCGAAGCGCTTTTTCCAGCTCTTGTTCCGTCATCGAGTCATTTTCGTTAGAAAATCCTTTTGCATAAGTCACGCTACGCCCTTTTTCTCCGGCAGCATCCAATGCCGAAACAACCCTGAACGGATTGATATGGCTGGAGCCGCCGCCCTGATACCGCGGCTTTTCGGCAAATTCCCCTATATAGGCAACCTTTCTGTCTGTATTCAGCGGAAGTATACCGTTATTTTCCAGCAGGACCGCACATTCCGTCTCAATATCAGCTGCTTTTTTATGATCTGTTTCCTTATCAGATATATCTTCCGGACGATGCTGCTCTTCACCGGCAAACACAACATTCAATACCCGCTCCACCGCTTCATCCAGCACAGCTTCGTCCAGTCTTCCCTCCTGTACTGCTTTCACAATCTGTCTGTCATTGTATCCTCCGGAATAAGGCATCTCCAGATCCAGTCCGGCCTGCAGTCCTTTCACACGGTTATTTACAGCGCCCCAGTCACTGACGACGCAGCCTTTGTATCCCCATTCTTTTCTCAGGATATCTGTCAGAAGATATCTGTTTTCCGAAGCATATTCTCCATTTATTTTGTTGTAGCTACACATGACGGTTCTTGGAGCTGATTCTTTCACCGCTTCCTCAAACGCAGGCAGGTAGATTTCCCTGAGCGCACGTTCTGACACTTCGGAAGATATCGTCATACGGAGTGTTTCCTGGTTATTCAGTGCGAAGTGCTTAATGCTTGTCCCCACGCCCTGACTCTGTACTCCGCGGATATATGCCGATGCCATCCTACCTGCCAGATATGGATCCTCCGACAGATACTCAAAGTTCCGCCCACATAACGGGCTCCTTTTAATATTCACCGCCGGGCCAAGCAGTATGCTTACATTCTCGGCCTGACACTCCGCTCCCAGCGTCTCTCCCATCCGTTCCATCAGGTCAACATCAAAGCTGGAGGCTGTTGCACAGGCTGCCGGGAAACAAACGGCCTTCACACTTTCATTCAATCCCAGATGATCCGTTTCCCCTTCCTGCTTTCTCAGTCCGTGAGGGCCGTCCACCATCATAACTGACGGAATGTTCAGTCGTTTGATTTCTTTCGTATGCCAGTTATCAGCGCCCGAGCAGAGACTTGCCTTCTCTTCCAGCGTCATTTTTGAAATCAGTTCCTTTATTCTGTCCATCGCAAAAGTCCTCCTTTCTTTTCTTAATACTGATTGATCATCTGTGCCTCTGCTTCTTCACGGCTGATCTCACCATTATTGCATTTTGCCATCAGCTGGACATCATGGTCATTAAGCTTGTAAAGACGAAGTATAAGCAGAGTGCAAATACCCCCGATAATGCTGCCAAGACAGCTGAATGTCCATAATTTATCGGCAAATCCTGCCGCCTGAACAACGCCTTCTCCCTCTCGGAAGCCGATTATAGTTAACGCAAACACACTGACTGCTGTTGCGATCGCTCCACTTAATTTTGTAAAAAATGTCTGCGCCGCAAACGTTACACCACGCATTTTTAATCCTGTCTTGTACTGTCCATACTCGTAGCAGTCCGGCGTAAACTGATACTGCAGTATAACTGCTATTCCCAGCGGAATTCCTCCTAAGGCATTTAAAATCACATACACCATCATATTCTCATACCCGGCTATGAATCTTACAATTCCCAGAAGTAACGCGAAAATATATGAAATATAGAAGACTTTAAATTTATCATATTTTTTGCATAATTCTACTGCCATAACCGCACCGATTAAGGTCGGAATAATTACCGCCATCGAAACATATGAGGCAGCTTCTTCACCGCCAAGGCAGTACCGGGCAACGTATAAGCCCCAATTTGCACCAACATTAAGCAGGCTGCTGATGAGCGGAGCCGCAAAGAAAAGCAATAAATATTTGTTCTTCCGCAGACATTCTACCATATCTCGCAATGTATAACTTTCTTCTGCCCCGTCATTCTGGACTCTTTCTTTTTCAATTACTCTCTCCCTTGCGAACAGACAAATCGGAATCATCATAACACATGACAAAAGAGATAACACAATTACTGTTGTCGCCCAGCCGCCTAACCGCTGCCGTACCAACGGCAGGACAATTCCTGTAACAATACCTGCAAAAATAACAAACATTCTTCCTATACTGTTTAGTGAAATACGTTCCTTCTGGTCTATTGTCATCGTGGTAACAATACCAAAAATCGGCACATCGCAAAGGGTATAGGCTGTATCCCATAACATATAAGCAAGTGTTGCCCATATGATTTTAGCCATCATCGGAATCCCGGTAGGTATTGTAAAAAGAAGAATGGTCGCCACCGGAATCGCTATGACAGATATTCGAAGCCACGGCAGGAATTTCCCTTTCTTAAAATTTACCTTATCCATGATCATACCGAAGATCGGATCGTTGATGGCATCCCACACTTTCGTGATCAGCGCCACGATCGCAACCAATGCTGCCGTTATGCCGATATCTGTAAAATATGTAGTCATATATCCTATCAGTCCATAGAATACATTCTGTCCCATAAAATACAAACCATAACTGATTTTTTCTCTTTTTGTAACTGCATTTTCCATTTCGTTATCCGTCCTTTCATTGTTTGATTTAATTATAAATAATCCCAAAGGGCAAATCATCAACGATATATAAGCATTTTACCGACGAAACTTAATATAATAATCATCTTTCTAAAAACTGATATAAGTATTCTTCCATCTTAGGCGTCCACCATTCCAGATATCCTGCCTGCGTCGGATGAACCGGATCTGCCATATAAACTTCATATTCTTTTTCAGAAACGTCATTCATCTCCTCGTCATTCCAAAGGTCGATCACGCCTATTCCATATTTATCCTGAAGCTCAAACAATACATCTACCATCTGCTGATACTGTTTACTGTCATATTTTGTTCCGGTATAAAAGATCACGGGACAATTCCATGCCTGCTTTGCATATACAATGATATATTCCATTGCTCCTGTTATTGTCTGTGTATCAAAATCCTCCAGATTTTCTGAACTGCTGAGTTCTCCCATCGGCATTTCCTTCGACGCGTCATTCGTGGAAAGCTGGCAGACAAACGCATCGAATTTCTCATCTGTACCGATATTATTTTTCATTCTTTGGATATAAGACGTCTTTCCGTTATCCACTAAAGTAGTGCCGCTGACGGCTTCTTTTACATACTCACAGCCATTTCTGTAAGAGATATAATCTGCAAAAGAAACATCCATTGAGTACAGACCCAAGGTTACAGATGATCCAAGGTAGCAGATGCGCTTCCCTCCAAGAGGGCTGTTTTCTAACGGTTCTATATTTTCCAGACTGTATTTTTCTGCGTTTCCCGCCATTTTTTTCAGCTTGTTCTTCCAGACAAAATCAAACGGTCCTCCACCGCCTGCCGCTCCTACTAAATATGTCAGGCCGATTCCCGCAGCCAGAATCAGAATTAAAACGATACTTAAGGTGATCTTCAATATTTTCTTTTTCATAATCCTTAACTCCTTATTATTTTCAACTTTCATATTAAGAGAACTGGCCGTCTGTATTTACCGGTCAGTTCTCGCAAATACTGTCATTTTGTTTTCTTTGATTCTTTATTCAAACTGATACATTCCGCTTCCTACCTTGTATAATCTGCCATCCGGCATCTTTACAACGGCAGTCGTGTTGCAGGGAATTTTTACTTTCAGCTTAAATTTCCCTTTATCCATACTCCACCCGACTGCGATCTCCCCGCACTCGCTCATATAAGTACGCTTTGCACTGGTAAACGCATTGTCCGGCTCCGGCGCGATCACAATCTTCTTAAATCCGGGAGCAGCCATATCAATGCCGCTTATCTTCCGGAACATCCAGTCGTCCACGCATCCAAAGGCATAATGGTTCAGGCTTGTCATAACCGGAGACCCGTCCTCCTTGTAAGAAATATAATTTTCCCAGATTGTTGTCGCTCCCTGATTCACCTCATAAAGCCATGACGGGCACTTTGTCTGGAGCAGGACTTTATATGCCTTGTCCATCCTGCCGATCTTACAGAGTGCATCCAGCAGATACGGCGTCGTCAGGAACCCTGTATCCAGACAATCCCCGTTTTCTTCTATCTTGCGGATCAAATGTCCGGCGATACTTTCTTTCTTCCTTTCAGGAGCAAGATCAAATGCGATTGCCAGCACATAACTGCCCATAAAATCAAGAGGCATCTTCCCGTCATCATCGATCAGTCCTTTTTGAATGGCAGATTTCATTCTAGACGCAATGTCATCATAGTATAATTCGTCTGATGTATGCCCGAGGAGCGCTGCTGTATCTGCCATGATCCGGCAGGAATTCCATCCAAAGATTGGCGCACAGTATGCAGAAGTATTGACAGGTTTTGCAGCGCTTTGGTCTGCTCCGTCTACTGTCTGGCTCGGTATGAGCCACTCCCCGTACTGATGTCCTGTATTCCACAGATACTGGTCAATTTCTTTTGGATGTTTCATCTTGCCTCTACGCTTCTTTGCGGTGTTGATGATATAGTCGCACCACTTTTTCATTGTGTCATACTGTTCTCTCAGTATCCTTATATTTCCTGTAAGTTGATACATGCTCCACGGTACGATACAGGCGGCATCTCCCCATCCCGCTTCTCCCACCGGTTCAAAATTGCGGTATACGATCCGATTCAGTTTCTCCAGTAATTCATAGATTCCGGTAAGGGGGATCACATTGGGGATCGCCCCGTTTTTCTGCTGACTGCAGGTCATATTACGCAGCCATCTTGTCAGAAACGGGGTTACATTTTCGTTGAGCATGGCTGTTCTTGCATAAATCTGGATATCTCCGGTCCATCCGCCTTTTTCTCTCTGCGGGCAGTCCGTGGGGATTGAGAACAGATTCGACCGCTGAGACCATCTTGTATTTTCGTAAAGCCGGTTTATATCTTCGTTGGACGTCTCAAAAGTTCCCAGATCCTCATTGTCAGAAGACAGGACGATCGCTGTGAAATCCTCCGGGCTCACCGGCTGATCGCATGTCACTCTCACATAGCGGAAACCGTGATATGTAAAATGCGGTATATACTCTGTAAATTTCCCGTTTGAAATATAAATATCGCTTTGCTTGTGCCCTGTTTTCTCTGACATGAAAATATTATTGAAATAGTTTCCATATTGATCCAGAGTTTCAAAATGATCTAATACCATTTTTGTTCCGGCAGGCAGTTTCACTTTTACGCGCAGAACCCCCGCCAGATTCTGCCCGAAGTCAATGATCGTCTCGCCTTTCGGGCTGACTGTCATTCCGACTGCCGGTACTTCCTTTACCGGGCGCACCGGTTCCCCGTACTGAGCCGCCAGGTTTGCGTAAGATTTTCCACATGGGATACCTGCTTTCCAGCTGCTGTCATCGAATCCCCAGCAGTTCCACCTCTCCTGTTCCATCCGTGCGTCATAGAGTTCACCTGCAAACAGATCGGAAGATCGAACCGGACTTTCCGAAACTTTCACCGCATCATCGGACAGAACCATTTCACTCGCTCCGTCTTCATAATCAATCTTTATCTGAAATAGCACAGAATGTTCGGCTTTAAACTTCCTGCTTCTCGGTTTAAAGTTCGCGCTGTCATACCAGCCGTCCCCCACCAGCATTCCTATGACATTTCCTCCCTCTCTCAAAAACGGAGTCACATCATAAGTCTGGTAGCACAGATATTTAGAATAGACGGTAAATTCCGGCGCAAACTCTCTGTCGTCCGGACGTATTCCGTTCACGCTGAGCTGATATGCTCCGTGGCATGTGGCATAGACGCGTGCCCGTTTTACACCGTCTCGTGCATCAAATTCTTTGCGGAAATATTCTGCCGGATTCTGTCCGCCGGTTCCGGGTTTTACCTTTTTCATCGGGAACGGAGATTTCACCCACTCGGCCGTCCATTCTTTCTTCATAAATCCTGTCTCAAAGGATGAGGATGCCGCTGCCTTTTCTCCGTTATTAACCGTCACTTCCACTGTCCAGCTATAGTCACTGAGACTTTTCAATGGTTTTCCGTTGTACTCTACAAAAGTACTTTTATCACTTTCTACCACCCCGGAATCCCACACCACTTCTCCCAGACCTGTCACTGTAATATGATAGGATGTCTGCATCACATTCTTTTTGTCACTGGTAATCACCCATGAAAAATAAGGTGCTTCGTCCACGCATGGTCTGTATTGACTGTTTACCTTAAGTCTTGTAAGCTCCATAGCAGCCTTCCTGATCAGAATTTCGCAAGCGCCGTATCCAGCATCTGCGCCTCATCTTTTTTTATCTCTCCTGCGAATGTTCTCGCGACATCTCTAAGCGAAAGTCCATATGCAATATCGGGAATCATATCCACTTCCATCATTTGAGAAAGGAACGCGCGAATCTGCGGATGGTTCAGCAGTTCTTCCATTGTCGAGTCTATGCTGTATTTCCTCTTTAAAGGCTGTGACGCCTCATAAGCGACTTCATATTCTCCAGCTCTCACACGGCAGATTCCATTTTCTACCTCTTCAAATAATGGATTTTCTTTATCTTCATATACAGATTCCGACGCATATGGAAGAACCACTTCTGCACTTCCGCCGAACGGAACCGTAACAGTGACCGTAATTTTATTATCTTCTGATATCTCCCAGCCGCACTGATAGCATCCGCTTGCCGAATCATAAACAGCTTTTACATATTTGAGTCCATTATTCACTTTAGGACTGATCCGCATCACCCTGCCTCCCGGGCTCTGTTCCGTCATATCAATCCCGGCCGCATGACGGAAGATCCATTCCAATACAGCGCCGTAGGAATAATGATTCAGACTGTTCATCCCCGTGCTGGAGACATGTCCGCTCTCATCCAGTGAATTCCAACGCTCCCACACCGTCGTTGCTCCCAGCTTCACTTCATGGAGCCAGCCCGGGTATTCCTCATTCAGGAGCAGCCGGTATGCCGCGTCTGTCATTCCATGATCAGTTAGGACATTGCACAGAAGCGGGGTTCCTACAAATCCGGTATTTAATTTATTTTTATTGTCCCTGAGAAGCTTTTGCAGCATCTGCTTTGTCAGTTCTTCATTTTCAGACAGATGATATTTTAGTGCAAGGATAAGCCCTGTCTGCGTCTTCACCGCACATCTGCCGGTGGCAGTAAAATATTCTTCTTTCACGACCTGCCACTGACGGTCTGCGATTTTCTGATATTCCTGTCTCGTTTCTTCCAGTCCAAGCACTTCTGCTGCTTTTGCAACAGTCTGCGCACTTGCCGCGTAGTAGATGTCTGCAATATATGCTTCATCAGTCGCTCCATACACGCTGTTCGCGGCGGCGCCTGTACGGTCAAGAGCAAGCCAGTCCCCATAATGGAAAACCTGTCTCCATCCATGATGGTCTCCGTCAATTCTCCGGATATAATCGACCCACGCTTTCATGCTCTCAATCTGGTTTTCGAGTATTGTTTTGTCCCCGCTGAACAGATATACGTTCCAAGGAATGATACATGCGGCGTCTCCCCATGCGCAGGAACATTTTGTCGGTCCGAATGTGGGGACAATCTCCGGAACCATTCCGTCCGCCAGAAGCTGTTCCTGATACAAATCGTATAAATATTTTCGGTAAAACGCATAGGTATCAGCCAGATAGCTTGCAGTCGCGGAAAATACCTGTGTATCCCCTGTCCAGCCCATCCTCTCATCTCTTTGCGGACAGTCTGTAGGCACATCCAGAAAGTTCCCTTTCATTCCCCATTCGATATTGGAGATCAATTTGTTCACAAGATCATTCCCTGTCTCAATTGCCCCGATGCTCTCATAATCGCTGTAAAGAACAAGCGCCGTAAAATCCTCACACGAAAGGTCCCTAACCCCGGTCACTTTCACATATCGATAACCATAATATGTAAAATGAGGAGTGATCACCTTTTCCGTACCATCAGAAATATAGACATACTCCGACAGCGCAGTTCTCAAATTCTCATTATAAAAACACCCATTCTGAAGCACCTCGCCTGTCTGGATCCTGATAGCTGTCCCTGCCGGCTCATGCACCCGCAGCCGGAAGATCCCCGTGATCTCCTGCCCCAGATCAAATACCTCTTCTCCGGCAGGAGTATGAATCAGCTCTGCCGGCTTCCTCTCCTCCTGTACCTTAACAGGAAGAGATAACCGTTCCATAAGCCGGCCTTTCGGAGCCTTTGCGATCCGCGCAGGAGACTCCTCAACCGGCGGCAGCGTATCATCTCTTCTCTCACCGTCATAGATATTGGAAAACCACAAATTGCTTCTTGTAACTGACCAGGTTTCATCAGAACTGATCACATCTTTCGTTCCGTCTTTATACTCTATGTGAACCTCCGCAATCAGCTTCCACTCGTCACCGTAATATGCTTCCCGTTCCGGATCATTGAAACCGAACCTGCCTTTATACCAGCCGTTTCCGAGAAGAACAGACAGCACACCGCCTTGTTCTGCCTGTTTCGTGATGTCATACGTCTGATACTGGATCCACCGGTCATAATTATTGCAGTACGGAGTCAGATACTCATCACCGATTTTCTCAGGATTATCTTTGTTTTCCCCCAGAAAATATGCTTCATACAATCCCAGGCCGCAAATGTACAGTCTTGCGTTTTTCACTTCTTTTGCCGGACGAATCCTCTTTGAGAAAATCGGATGCCGTTCCTGACTGCTGTCACAGGTAATCCACCTGCCCGTCCACGGTTCATCCATTTTGGCGGTCTCAAAGAACTGCGCGTCTGATTCGATCACTTCTTCTGCATCTGTTGTCACAATAACTTTCCAGTAATATCTTGTATACGGCTGCGGTTCAAATTCCACTCTTGCAGCGAGACTGTCCAACTCTGCCTCCCCCGTGTCGTGACAGATATCTGTGAAGGTTTTGTTCTTGCTGATCACAATCCTTGCATGTTTCTGTTCCTGTCCTCTGCCGCCTTTCACTTTCCATGAAAATACCAACGGTTTCAGATAAAACCCTAAAGGGTTTGTGATATGATTTGTTTTTGCCGCATAAATCTTGCCCATAATTCTTCCTCATTTTCATGCTGATACTTTTTCATCCAATAATAAGCCAACCGTTCCTCCCACTACTGACACAGAGCATTTAACTCCACGATCATCTGCTCGATCGCTTCGCCCGGAATAACGCTTAAAAATGATTTCAGCGGCATCTGCGCAATAATTTCCGGAGTCACAAGCTGTACCTCCCCATCTTCTTTCTTAGGTTCTTCTCCCTGTGATATCCCCTCAAGATACTCCATCATTTTCCCTGCTGTCTTCGGGTGGTTCATCAATTCCCCCATTGTAGTGGTCATATCCACAGTGAACGGCAGCAGCACATCAGTAGTAAATGTAAGTTCTGCAGCCTCTCTGATCTCATCGCTGGCATGCCCGATCTGGATCTCATATGTACCTGACGGAGTGTACCAGTCGTGAATCTTTGTCTCGTAGTAAGCAAAATCTCTCGCGCAAAGTTCCATTGTAACCGTCTTCTTCTCACCCGGATTCAGAAATACTTTCGCAAACCCTTTTAGTTCTTTCACTGCTCTTGGCACCGTGCTGTCCTTGTCACTGACATAGAGTTGAACCACTTCACTTCCTGCCCTCTTCCCTGTATTCTCCACATCAATGCTCACCTTCAGAATATCTCCATCTTTCATTTCCGCAGAAGAGAGTTTCATATTGCTGTAGCTGAATTCCGTATATGACAGTCCATGGCCGAATGCCCAGCGCACCGGTACTTTCTTCGCATCATAGTAACGGTATCCGACAAAGATATCTTCTCCATAGAGAACAGTCCTGCCGTCTCCAGGGAAATTCAGGTAACTCGGGTTGTCTTCCAGACGATATGGGAACGTCTCCGCCAGACGTCCTCCTGGATTTGCCTCCCCAAATAACAGCCGGTCGCTGGCCTCCCCAATGCCTTCTCCTCCCAGATACATCTCCAGAATGGCATTTACAGACTCCGCCCATGGAGTTTCTACGGGACTTCCGTTATGAAGAACCACTACCACATTTTTCTGTATCTCAGCCACAGCCTCTATAAGGCGATTCTGACACTTTGGCAGTTCCATGGATGTTCTGTCATATCCTTCCGACTCAAAGCTGTCCGGCAGTCCGGCAAAGATTACAACTACATCTGCGCCCGCTGCCGCTTCACACGCCTGTTTCAGATCCTCTTCTGTCATCTCGTCACGCTCTGACGAGAAGCCTTTCACGTACTCCACTGCCCTGCCTTTTCTCACCGCAGTTTCCAGAGCCGACACTACGCTGTCCGTATTGATGTGACTCGATCCCCCGCCCTGGTATCGCGGTTTCTTTGCAAATTCCCCGATATAGACTACTTTCTGTTCTTTTTTCAGCGGCAGCACTCCCCTGTTTTCCAGAAGTACGGCGCACTCTGTTTCGATATCTGCCGCTGCTTTGTGATCCTTTTCCCTGTCAAATACAGTCTCCGCTTTCCTGTTATCTGTGTAGGAGAAGACTACTTTCAGTATGCGTTCCACCGTTCTGTCAAGAATTTCTTCCTCCAGTTCTCCATTCTCCACTGCCTGAATAATCTTTCTTGTATTATATCCTCCTGATCCCGGCATCTCCAAGTCAAGACCGGCTTTCAGTCCTTTCACCCGGTCATTTACAGCTCCCCAGTCACTGACCACATATCCTTCAAATCCCCACTCATCCCGCAGGATATCTGTCAGAAGCTTCTTATTCTCTGAAGAAAATACTCCGTTGATCTTATTGTAGCTGCACATCACAGTCTTTGGCTGCGCTTTCTTCACCGCCTCCTCAAAAGCCGGCAGATAAATTTCCCGGAAAGCCCGTTCCGATACTTCCGACGATATCTGCATACGGTCTGTTTCCTGATTATTCGCGGCGAAGTGTTTCATACTGGTTCCGATGCCTTTCGACTGTACGCCCCGGATATATGCTGACGCCATCTTTCCTGTCAGATATGGATCTTCGGACATATATTCAAAATTCCTTCCGCAGAGAGGACTGCGTTTGATATTAACTGCAGGGCCGAGGAGCATGCCCACGTTCTCAGCCTGACACTCGTCCCCAAGGATCTGTCCCATACATTCCATCAGTTCCACGTCAAAGCTGGATGCCGTGGCGCAGGCTGCCGGAAAGCAGACTGCATTCACACTTTTATTCAGGCCGAGATGATCTGCCGCGCCTTCCTGTTTGCGCAAGCCGTGCGGGCCGTCTGTCATCATAACGGAAGGAATCCCTAACCTTTCGATTCCCATCGTGTTCCAGAAATCCGCTCCCGAACATAGTCCTGCTTTTTCCTCCAGTGTCATCTGTCTGATCAATTCTTTCAGGTTTCTGCTCATTATGAAATCCTCCTTAAATAAATTCTTATCTGTTCCTATCTGTGGGCTTCCCAGAAGATGACTGCTTCCTGAAGCCAGTTTTTCACTTTTGTTTCATTTCCTATTCCAAATCCATGTCCCAGTCCGTCAACGATTCTGACCGACACATTTTCTTTGCCCAGTACCTTCTCTAATTCCGGCAGTTTATCTTCCACATTTGCAAAACCGAACTCATCATCCCGCCCTACGATAGAAAATACCGCCAGTCCCTTGTCCTCCTGCAAAGCTTTGATATTCCAGTCCAGACCATACATAGGGAAGATCACCTTCGGTCTTGGCAGATGATTCTTGTGGCAGCAGTCCTCATAATTGGCAAATGAATACGCCGTGGTCATAAGTCCTCCTGCTGAAAAACCAAAGATGGCATAATCATCCATGTTTACAGAAAACTGTTTTTGATGCTCCGTCAGATATCGAATCACTTGTGTCAGTTCCCTCGCGGCAGCCTGTCCCTGCTTTACCTGTTCTGTCTCACCCAGCTGTCTGCCGACCGGATAACTTACGACGAAAACAGAATATCCCATTTTATGCAGCTTCATCGCCACAGGATACCCCTCGCAATCAGTTACATTACTGATAAATCCGCCTCCCGGAACTACAATGGCAAGTGGTTTTCCCTGTTGTCCCTGATAAAACATTCCCGTCAGATGTGACCTGTACGGATGACCCTTCACTGCTTCCGCAGGATACAGATCCGACACCAGCCTTGCCTGACCTTTCTCAACAAGTCCGGTTAGATAATTGAAAGATTCCAAGGCTGCATCCAATTGTTCCTCACGGCCCGGCGCCTTTAAAAAATCCTTATACTTTACAGGCGCAATAGCTTTCAGCACGTTGTCCTCCACATTGAAAAACATATGTTTAAAACCGCCGAATACCGGATGCTGCATGAAAAATCCAACTTTGTCCTCCCCCGTTCCCGGACGGAAATGTCCGTTTTCATCGTAATAGCTGCTTTCCTTTATTTTTGGAAATCCGCAGATGCCAAGAAGTGCCGGCAAAAACATGGCACTTTTTTTATAGACATATAATGTCGCACCGATTACAAATAATAAAACAATCACCACTACTGCAAAAAATATCTTCATCCTAACCTATGCCTCCTTTTCTTACTGACATCTTACTTTATACAGACTAAAATTACATCAACGAAACATAAGTGATTTACCGACCAAACTTAATAAATATCCGAGATTACTCTGTACACCTTTGCCCCCAATATGGTATATTTTAGACAGGTTAAATAAACTGCTGATGACTATAATCACAGTTCATTCATATCTCGAAAAGGAGAGATTATATATGATGACATTATCTGCATTGAATCAATTTCTGAAGCAGCACACTACCGAAGAAACCCAGCATCTGAATGGTGTAAAGAAAGATTATTCACAATTTCCTGTTGCCAGAGGTAAGTTTGATACACCCTGTTACCGTTTTGATACGAACCTTGAAGATCTGCGTTCTTTATTTCTTTCAAAGAAAGTGCTTCCGAGTTATTACAACTTCGCTGTTGTAAAACAGGATCGTTTTGAAAACGTACCTCTGCATATCCATGAGTGGCTGGAGTTGAGTTATATTTATTCTGGTTCCTGCACAATGACGATAAATAAGACTACATTCAGGCTAAAAGCCGGGCAGATGGTTCTGATCAGCCAGAATGCACCTCATTCTGTCAAAAGATGTTCAGAAAATGATATTATCATCAATTTTCTGCTGACGCGCGAATATCTGAACGGTACTTTTTTTGAACGCCTGTCTCAGGATAATTACCTTACACACTTTTTCATTGAGGCTCTGAACACCACGATGCAGGAAAGCATGTATATTGTCTTTTCCCCGGAACAAAAACAAAACCGGCTGGCAGATCTTGCCAACCAGTTTCTCTGTGAATTTTATTCTCCGTCCGTAACATCCGGACCTTTTTTAGACAGTCTTTTTACGCTGATTACCTGCGAGATGATCAATCTGTTCCAGCACGGTATGGTTCTAGATCACGCCTCTGTGGATCAGATTTATACCATACTCCGATATATCGAAACAAACTTTGCGGACTGTACCCTTTCTTCTACAGCTGAGTTTTTTAATATGCACCCAAACTATCTCTCTGCCTACATACGCCAGCATACCGGAACCACTTACAAAGAGCTGGTCCAGACACACCGGCTCTCTCAGGCGGCAAAATTGTTAAGGAGCACCGCACTTTCCACAAATGATATCAGCCTTGCCGTCGGATATCAGAATACCAGCTTTTTCTTTCAGCTGTTCCGCAAGAAATACGGATGTACGCCTATGGAATATCGAAACATGCTTCATGCTTCTGATACGCCAAATATGTGATATGTACATTATTTGCCATATAGAAACTTTTCCGGTAAAGTTACTTTAAAATCTTTCGCCAAATCTCTGAAATTCTGAGGTGAGATTGTCTGTCTTTTATCCGGTCTCATGGACAGCATCTTTACAAGGATTTCCGCGGATTTCTCTACGGTGTGCATTAATCCGAATGTAAGATCAAAGTCTTCCCCTGAGCAGAACATGCCGTGATGCGCCCAGATTGCCACATCATATTCTTTCATCAGGGCACTTGTCGCCACTGCGATCTCACGGCCGCCCGGCACCATCCATCCTACTACACCGATTCCGGAAGGAAATACAACCGGGCACTCGGTCGCCATCTCCCAGAGTTCTCTAGTAAATACTTTATCCTCCAACGGCAGTACAAATGTCAGTGCGATCACATTCGTGGTATGTGCATGATAAACATTGGTAACGCCTTTTTTCACTTCATGGTTCATCAGGTGACTCGGCAGCTCACTGGTCGGTCTGCCTCCGTTTACCAGACCCCAAAGGATGCGGTAATTCTCTCCTTTTTCATCCAATTCGATGATATTTTGCATAGACTACCACTTCGAAGATGCAAAATTGTCACTATGTAGTTACACAGATGCTATCAGATTCACTAATAGCATCGCCTTACTTTATCGCCCTCTATTCCTGCTAATCGGAATTACGTCCCCAAAATACTTACTATCCTTCACCGCTACAAGTTCCACCTCAACACACTTCTGCTGCCATTCCTTACAAGCCTCTTCATACCTTTGCCTCTCCTCACGAACCATGAATAGCTCGGTATAAAACTCCGAAGCATTTGCATAGTCTGCATCCTGAAGCACATTTGAAAGCTCTGATTTCATCCTCCCTGCTTTTCTATCCAATACAGCAATCTGCTCCTGCAACTCTTTCTTTCACTTCTAATGCCAATGTGAGTGGACATATAGGTGTCCGTTTACGAACCCACCGCCGTATCCGGCGTGATAGCCCCCTGCAAGGGCGAAATACACAGAGTACAAAACGAAGTTTTGTGCGATGGGTGTA
Source organism: Blautia sp. AM29-29 (assembly GCF_003480555.1). Lineage (NCBI taxonomy): Bacteria > Bacillati > Bacillota > Clostridia > Lachnospirales > Lachnospiraceae > Blautia > Blautia sp. AM29-29. Next base: position 127,918 of record NZ_QUJD01000009.1, on the reverse strand, counting down.
TTTCGCTCTGCGAGGCTTAGCCCTCGCATAAATGCACGAGGGCTGGTTAAAAAATCTATCCTCAGCGCAAAAAGGAAAAAGCCACATACCTTCGCAAAGATACATGGCTTCAATTACGCTGATAACTGTATTTAATTGGCTACAATTCGTGCCGTATCCGGCACCACTTTTTTCTTCTAAAATTGAGGCTACAATTCCTTCCATAAATGATGCCATAACACTTCCATTTATAAATGTTTTGTAGCCTTCTGCTGTCATTCCCCGCAAAAACTGAAATCCAGCAACTCATTGATATCAGGATCCATCTGATACTTCTTCACATCCTCCTCTGTGTAATCCATATTCCCAGAAGCACCCTTATCGTCAGGCACAGGTTGTTCCTGTCCAACCGCCTGAATAGGCATTTCTGTATGCCCTGATGATTGCATAAGCGCTGAGTTCTTTGCGGTGGTGATATCATATCCAAGAAATCTTGCTTTATCTTGACTATGTGTTATCTTGGTCTTTTTTTCGGACATCTCAAGATGCAGAGTATCCTCGAGAAATACTCTGAATTTTTCCTTGATTTCAGATGCATCCTCAAATGAACCTATGGCTAGCTTGCATTGATTATCACGCAGATTGCAGACAGCAAAATACTAATCTGCCAATACATCACCGTAACATCTTCCCTTCGGTGCGGAGATGGTTAGCTCTAGCCTCTGACTTTCCTTCAAGCAGTTTAGCTTTCATCCTCATATAGTACCTTTCACCTCGACACTCAGTCGCAACTTGGAAGCTTTGTTGACTTGTGCCTTTACAAACGTGCTGTTGTCCCCTTTATGTTTCCATTCAAGGTTAGTTGTTGGCGATAAGACTGTGTTCTTCACACTTGATAATTTTTCTTATTGTTTTCTCAAAACAAAATCATAATGACCCACGTCGCTTGGGTGTCCACCCCAAACGCCTTACGGGCGCACAGAATCTACCATCGCCACTATCGCCTGATCATCATCCAATTCTCTTATAACTGCCGGAACCTCCGCAAGACCAGCCCAGCCGGCATCTGCCTTTCGTCTGTGTCCTGCAATCACTTCATAACCTTCTCCGTCAGGATTCGGTCTTACAAGCAAAGGTACAATCACACCCTCATCTTCAATACTTTTCATAAGGGCACACAGCTCTATGTCCTGCTGCACATGAAAAGGATGGTTCTTAAAGTCCTTTAACTCGCTTATTCTGATACTCTTTATCTCTTCCATTACAACCTCCGTTCTTCCGGTAGAATAACTTCTACTCAGTTACGTCAATGTTATCTGCAAACAGAAAAAGACCGCTCATCTCCAATTACTTGAAAATGAACGGTCTTTCACGCTTCGTATTCTATTGAATAACTTCAAAATATTAATTGTACTTTTATGTGTTTCCACACCCCACATCCAATACGACTGAGACATTCACACCGTCTGAAATTGCTTTTTTGTAGGTTTTTCTATCACTCTGTGAGAACATCATATGTCGCTCAAAGTGCCGGAAGTCGAGAAGTTTTACAAACTTCCCGACTCGCGGGCAGTCGTCGAATTCCGCATAAACACTGGCTTTACAGCCAGTTATTTCTTCGGAACTCTCCTCGTTGCCTTCGCGCAAATCAAGGATTCTTACATATCGACCCGATGTAGTGCAACCACGCACTCCACATGGCACGTCATCGGGAATTGGTCAACCCCTCGGACTTTCTTTACTTCATACCCCAGCTCCCCAAGCACCTTCACATCTCGTGCCAGCGTTGCGGAATCGCAGGATACATACACGATGCGGTCCGGCTGCATGCTGGCCATGGTGTGGAGGAGGTTTTCTTCGCAGCCTTTTCTCGGCGGATCGACGACGATGACGTCCGCGTGGGCGTGTTCGCCCGGGTGGTCTTTGGCGTACTGTTCGTAGTAGGCCGGAAGAATCTCTTCCGATTTTCCAACGAAAAATTCAGCGTTTTCGATCTCGTTAATTTTCGCATTGTTCTTCGCATCCGCGATTGCCTCCGGGACGATTTCGACACCGTAGACTTTTTTGGCTTTCTGCGCGAGGAACAGGGAAATCGTTCCGATGCCGCAGTAGAGATCCCAGACCGTCTCATTTCCGGTGAGGTCTGCGTATTCCAGGGCAAGACCGTACAGTTTTTCCGTCTGCGCCGGGTTGACCTGGTAGAAGGACAGCGGGGAGATCCGATATTTTACGGTTCCAATATAGTCGGTGATATACCCCTGTCCCCACAGGCAGCGGATTTCTTTTCCCATGATCACATTGGTCCGCTCACGGTTTACGCTTAGGGTAATGCTTGTCATGCCTTCGAGTTCTGTCAGCGATTTGATGAGTTTCTCCTCGGCCGGCAGTTTCTTTCCGTTCACAACGAGACAGACCATAATCTCTTTCGTCATAAATCCAAACCGGATCAGCACATGGCGCACCAGGCCTTTGCCGGTCTCCTCGTTGTATGCCGGAACGCCGTTCTCCTCCATCCAGGCAAGAATGCGGTTCAGAATCTCCTCGTTCTGCTCCACGCCGAGATAACAGTTCCGGTTTTCCATGATCTGATGCGTTCTTCCCGCATAAAATCCCGTAATCAGCTTTCCATTTCTATCCTGCCCGATCGGAAACTGGGCTTTGTTTCGATAGCGGAACGGATTTTCCATCCCCACGATCGGCTCCATCGGGATCTCCGCCATGCCGCCGATGCGCTGGAGATTTCCGGCGATTTTCTTCTCCTTAAAGCGAAGCTGCTCCGCATAGTCGAGCATCTGCAACTGGCATCCGCCGCACGGACGTGCAACCGGGCAGACCGGCTCGACGCGGTGCGCGGACGGCTCGATCAGGCGCATCAGGCGCGCGTAGCCGTAATTTTTCTTTGCTTTGATCACTTTTACCTCGGCAAGATCGCCGATGACGGTGTCCTTGACAAAGAGGGTATAGCCCTCGCATTTGCCTATACCCTCTCCGTCGTGTCCCATATCTTCAATTTTCACCGTCAGTACATCATTTTTCTGATAGTTCATGAAAAGTCTCCTGTTCTGCGGATGTTGGACTCAAAAAACCGGTTGTAGCCAAGCCACTCATTGCCGGCCGGCGCTGCGTCAAACAGCTCGGTCAGGGTTTCCATTTTGGCATCGGCATTGTCCGCCAGGTTCAGCGCTACCGCCTCTACCATTGCCGGTTTTTTCGGGGAACCGTATTCCAGCTCGCCGTGGTGCGCCAGAATGCAGTGCTTTAACTGATTCTCGAGTTCCTGTGGGAAACCGTCGATCTTCTGCGCCGCATCGTGTACCATCTCCGCACCGATCATGATGTGGCCGAGCAGCTGTCCGTCATTGGTGTAATCGTTCTGCGGGAATAAGGAGAGTTCTTTCGTCTTTCCGATATCGTGCAGAATTGCTGCCGTAATCAGCAGATCGCGGTTCAGAATCGGATACGATTTTACCATAAAATCGCAGAAACGGGTGACACTTAACGTATGCTCTAAAAGGCCGCCGACGAATCCGTGATGCACGCTTTTTGCTGCAGAGCTCATGCGGAACCGTTTTGCGGTCTCCTGATCCTGGATAAAATAATACGTCAGCAGTTCGGAGAGATACTGATTTTTCACCGTTCCGATCCAGGAGAGCAGCTCCTGATACATCGTATTGATGTCGTAACGGCTCGTCGGCAGATAGTCCGCCGGATTATATTCGCCCTCTTCCGCTTTTCTTGCATTTTTAATGGAAACCTGAAGTGCTCCATTGAAACTGGAAACATCTCCCATAATATCTACATAATCCAGTGCTTCAAATTCACGGATTCCCATAGAATTCGGATCCCAGATTTTCGCATCGATCGTACCGGTTTTATCCTGTAAGATCACGTTTTCGTACTGTTTTCCGTTTTTGGTAACAGCCGACTGTTTATGTTTGCAGAGATAAATTCCGGAAATGCGGTTTCCTTCCCGGAGTTCGTTGATATACTTCATAAAAATAAATCCTCTTTTTCTAAAATAAATGCGGACACAGTGTTCCGTTTTTGTTTCTATGATGCCGTTTTTATGATGCAAAGCCTGTGCTCCTGCATGCCTTACCAATTCTACCAGATTTTCCTGCAGAATGCACGTATTTTTTCATCCGCCAGTGGAAAACCATTCGAAAAGAAAAGCTTCCGGAAGCCCCACCGGCTAAAACCGGCTTTTTCTGCTCCCGAAAGCCTCTGTTTTTTATACTTCCCCCATCGTCACATCAAACGTCATCTCCGCATACCCTTCGGCGCCTTTCCGCATCGCCGTCACGGTAACCACGTCTCCTGTGCTGTATTTGCCAAGCTGTTCATGGTACTGTTTGATCGTCTCAACCTTGTGCTCTCCGAGCTTTACAATCACATCGTACTCTTTCATGCCCGCCATCATCGCCGGAGAATCGTCTGCGACGCGGCTGATGAGAACGCCTTTTGGAATGCCGGTTTTATCGGAAAGTTCTTCTGTGACATCCTGTCCGCGGATGCCGATATACGCGCGGCTCACGTTGTTGGAAAGATTTTCGATCAGCTTTTTGATCTGGGAAATCGCAATGCCCGTCACCACGTTGTTTCCCTTGGCACTGTAACTCTGCGCAATAATGCCGACGATTTCGCCGTCAAGATTTACCAGAATGCCGCTGCCGTCCGTGCTGCCGAGGATGTCGGTGGTCAGCAGATTGTACTCATTGTCCAACGCGGAAATCTTGTTCGTAACCGAAGTCACCACACCGTACGCAATCGAATCGCTGTAGCCGACCGGGCTTCCGACAGCCACGACCGGGTCACCCTGGCTGACGAGATACGAACTGCCGAGCGGCGCAACCGCAAGACCGTCCCGTGTTTCCTCATCCAGCTTCGATTCATCCACCTTCACAATCGTAAGGCCAGTGCTCGGATCGTGGCGCTGGTATGTGGCATCCACCATCGTCTCGTCCCAGAAGGTGACCTGAATCCGCTCCACATTTTCCACGATGCGGTATTCCGTCAGAATAAAGAGATCCTGCCCGTTGTCCGCAACAATCAGACCGGAAATCTGCTGCTGGTTTTCATAGTTCTGGTTAAAATAGTCCATCTGATTGGTAATGCCGATGACGGTAACCAGCGCTCGTTTTGGTTTTTCCGTTACTTCCAGCATATCCTGGTAGAGCGCTTCATAATTTTTCAGGCTGCTGTCCTTTTCCTCCGCATCCGTTTCCCCATCGACACTGGAAACCTCGCTGCCCTCCTCCGGCTCTTCGGAAGTGCTGCTTTCCGTTCCCTCTGTGCTTTCGGAAACCGTACTTTCGGATACACTGCTTTCTGAAGTACTGCTATCCACTGTAGAACTGCTGATTTCCGAACCGGAGCCGCTGCTGTCTACCGACGCACTCGCCGAAGATGCGGTAATTGTCTCATCCGGCTCCTGTCCGCTGTTTGGATCCTCATCTCCCGGGATATCCACTTTCGCCGGCAGCTCTTCCCTGGTAACTGCTTCTGCAATCTTTGGCTCTGTCACCGCAAATACCGCGGCCGCAACCAGACCGCCAAGCGCCGCAAGTGTCAGCCATCCGGCAATCAGAAGAACAATCTTTTTCCAGTCGGGCGGCTGCTTTTTGATGCTCTCTTTCATGAATTTGTAAGGTTTTGGGTCATTTTCCATACATTTCTTTCTCCATACATCTGTATTCCATACCGAACTGCTCTGCGCATATGCGCTTCCGCAATCTTCACATATATAAAAAACTTTACCAGATAGATATGAACATTTTATGAAGACTGTTACATTTTTTTCTCATTTGCGCAACATCCTGCATTTTCTCGTTCTTGGGGTTTCTTTCTTTTCTTTTTTAAGGTATAATTGGGAGAGTGGAAAAACCTGTGACCCACATTCCACTTCCGGTCTGTACTTCCCGTGCAGATATATGATCAGATCGCTACTGTTCACTCAGCAGTGAAACACTTGCTGTTTCGCTGCGTAAGAAAGTGATTCAGGTGTGAGCAGCCCTCCTTTTGCGAAGCAAAACTTTAAATGAGGGCTGCGAATGTTACAGTTCGCAGGGTACCTGTGAACTGTAACATCAGATCCGTGCGGTATTGCATCAAAAATACCGCGTTATCTGTAGACAATGACTGAATTATGAATTACGAAAAGGTAAGTATTATGAATCAGAAAGCATTAAAAACGCTCGAATACGACAAAATTATCGAACAGCTGGCTTCGTATGCCAGTTCTCCGCTGGGCCGGAAGAAATGTCTGGAACTCGTTCCTTCCTCTTCCCTCTCCCAGATTACGCGGATGCAGCACGAGACACACGACGCGCTCACCCGGCTCTTTAAAAAAGGCCACATTTCCTTTGGTGATGCCAAAGATATCCGCGGCGCATTAAAGCGTCTCGAAATCGGCAGCTCCATGAACATCACGGAGCTTCTGCAGACCGCCGCACTTCTGGAAAACACGGCACGCGTCAAAGCGTACGGCCGCCGCGAAAATGCGGACCAGACGCCGGACAGCCTCGAAGATCTCTTCGAAACACTGGAGCCTCTGACGCTGCTTTCCACGGAAATCCGCCGCTGTATTCTCTCCGAGGATGAAATCAGCGATGATGCAAGCCCGAATCTACGCCGTATCCGTCGTTCCATCAAATCGTGTGAGGAAAAAATCCACAGCCAGTTAATCTCGCTCGTCAACGGTTCCTACCGCACGTATCTGCAGGATGCCGTCATCACGATGCGCGACGGCCGCTACTGTATCCCGATCAAATCCGAGTACAAAGGCCAGGTTCCTGGCATGGTACATGACCAGTCCTCGACCGGTTCCACCTTCTTTGTCGAGCCGATGGCCGTTGTCAAACTGAACAACGATATCCGTGAGCTGGAAATTGAAGAAGCAAAAGAAATCGAGGTCATCCTCTCTACGTTGAGTGCCCAGGCAGACCTGCACCGCGATGAGATCCGTTACGACCTCGAAAACATGGTAGAGCTTGACTTCATCTTCGCGCGCGCCGCTCTTGCAATGGAGCAGAACGCCAATGAGCCGATCTTCAACACCGAAGGTAAAATCCACCTGCGCAAGGCACGCCACCCGCTGATCAATGCGAAAAAAGTCGTTCCGATTGATCTGTCGCTCGGCGAAGATTTCGACCTTCTGATCGTCACAGGACCGAATACCGGCGGTAAAACGGTTTCCTTAAAGACGGTCGGACTCTTAACACTGATGGGCCAGTCCGGACTTCACATTCCGGCACTCGACCGCTCCTCCCTTTCCGTTTTCGACGAGGTTTACGCCGATATCGGTGATGAGCAGAGCATCGAGCAGTCGTTGAGTACCTTCTCCTCCCACATGACGAATGTGGTTTCCTTCCTCGACAAGGCAGACCGCAATTCCCTCGTCCTGTTCGATGAGCTCGGCGCCGGTACCGACCCGACAGAGGGCGCGGCGCTTGCCATCGCGATCCTCTCTACGCTCCACGAGCGCGGCATCCGCACCATGGCAACGACACACTACAGTGAACTGAAAATCTATGCCTTATCCACACCGGGCGTGGAGAATGCCTGCTGTGAATTCGATGTCGAGACTTTAAGCCCGACATACCGCCTGCTCGTCGGCGTTCCTGGAAAGAGTAATGCGTTTGCGATTTCCAGCAAACTCGGCCTGCCGGACTACATCATCAACAAGGCAAAAGACGAAATCAGCGAGCAGGATGAATCGTTTGAAGACGTTCTGACCACTCTCGAGCAGAACCGGATCACGCTGGAACGCGAAAAAGAAGAGCTTGCCCGCACCCGCGCGGAAGTCGAATCCCTGAAGCAGAGCCTTGCCAAGAATCAGGAACAGATCGACGCAAGAAAAGAAAAGATGATCTCCGATGCAACCGAGGAGGCACAGAGAATTCTCCGCGAGGCGAAGGAATACGCCGACCAGACGATGCGCGATTTCCAGAAATTTGGAAAAGAGAATGTTTCCGTCCGCGAAATGGAGCAGAAACGTACCGCTCTGCGTGAAAAAATGAACAAGCTCGATAAGAAAAAGGCGAAGGAAGTGCCGAAGCGCACCGGAAATCTCCGCCCGCAGGATCTTCATCTCGGCGATGCCGTCAAAGTCTTAAGCATGAATCTCAAAGGTACTGTCAGCACCCGCCCGGATTCGAAGGGAAATCTCTTCGTCCAGATGGGTATCATGCGGACCAAAGTGCATATCTCCGACCTTGTGCTGATCGACGAGGCTGTCATCACCGGCCCGTCCATCTCCCGCACAAGCAGCGGAAAATCGAAGCTTTCCAAGGCTGCCACGATTTCTACCGAGATCAATCTGCTCGGAACAACGGTGGATGAAGCGGTTGCCGAACTCGACAAATATCTCGATGACGCTTATCTCTCCCATCTGCCGAGTGTCCGCGTTGTCCACGGAAAAGGAACGGGCGCACTGCGGAAAGGCATTCACAATTATCTGCGTCGCCAGAAACACGTAGCGGACTTCCATTTAGCGGAATTTGGCGAGGGCGATGCCGGCGTTACGATTGTTACGTTTAAGAAATAAAAACTCAGGAAAATATGGGACGGAACGCATACTGTATGCGGTTCCGTCCTGTCCCCAGTGAAGGAGAATCTTTTATGGCTTCCAAACAGAAAATTCTGATCGTCGATGACGATAACAATATCGCAGAACTGATTTCTCTCTATCTGACCAAGGAATGCTATGACACAAAAATTGTAAACGATGGAGAAGAGGCTGTCCGGGAGTTTCACTCCTTCCAGCCGAACCTGATTCTGCTCGACCTGATGCTGCCCGGCATGGACGGCTACCAGGTCTGCCGCGAAATCCGGCACGATTCCGATGTTCCGATCATCATGCTCTCGGCAAAGGGCGAGGTGTTCGACAAAGTCCTCGGCCTGGAACTCGGCGCGGATGACTACATCATCAAACCATTTGATTCCAAGGAGCTCGTTGCCCGTGTGAAAGCAGTGCTGCGGAGATTTCAGCCATCACGCACGATGCCGGTGTCCGCGACCGCAGGAAAATGTGTCGAGTACCCGGATCTTATCATCAACCAGACGAACTATTCCGTCATTTACCAGGGCCGCACCGTCGATATGCCGCCGAAGGAACTGGAGCTTCTCTACTTCCTTGCTTCCTCACCAAACCAGGTCTTTACGCGAGAACAGCTCCTCGACCATATCTGGGGCTATGAGTACATCGGCGATACCCGCACGGTAGACGTTCATATCAAACGTCTCCGCGAAAAAATCAAGGACCATGCCTCCTGGGCCATCACGACGGTCTGGGGCATCGGTTACAAGTTTGAGGTTAAAAAATAATGCGACGCACGCTTTACCGGAAATTAATTCTCATTTATGTCATTCTCGCCATTGCCGGCTTTACGCTGATCTCAACGGTCGGCTCCCGCATGGTGGAGGACAGTCTGGTCTCCAGCGCGAGCACCAGTCTGTACCGGGAGGCCACGCAGATCGCTTCCAAACAGGGCGACCTTTATTACCACAGTGAGCGTTCCCTGACGGATCTTTACAATTCGCTCAGTGCACTGGCTTCCTATCACAATTCCCAGATCTGGCTCATCAGCGCAGACGGGGAAATTCTGCTGAACACGGCAGCTGCACTCGATGAGGAAAACCCGGAGATCATCGACGGTTTTGATCCGGTTGCGCTCGGCAGCGAGTATTACAGCACGGGAACGTTTTTCGGCTATTTCGAAGACAAGATGCTGAGCGTCATGGTTCCCGTCACCTCCGATTTCCGGATCAATGGCTATGTCGCCATCCACCTTCCGCTGCAGGACGTCTATCAGCAGAGGGAAAGTCTGCTGGCACGGATTGATTTTCTGTTCCTGCTCGTGTTCGGACTCTCGTTTGTGATTCTGATCTTTTTCTCCCTCGTCGTGTACCGGCCGCTGAAAAAGATCATCAACGGTGCAAAGGAGTATGCCTCCGGCAACCTGACCCACAAAATTGATGTTAAATCTCACGATGAGATGGGGTATCTCGCTTCCACGCTGAACTACATGTCCGGCGAGCTGAACAAGACCGGCGAATACCAGCGGAAATTTGTGGCGAACGTCTCTCACGACTTCCGCTCACCGCTGACCTCGATCAAAGGCTACGTGGAGGCAATCCTAGACGGAACGATTCCGCCGGAAATGCAGGAAAAATATCTGAAAATCGTTCTGTTTGAGACAGAACGGCTGCACAAGCTGACGCAGAGCCTGCTGACGCTGAACGACATCGACGATAAAGGGAATATGCTCGATCTGACCTCGTTTGACATCAACGCCGTCATCAAGGATACCGCCGCTTCGTTTGAGGGAACCTGCACAAAAAAACGGATTTCCATTTCACTAATCCTCGCATCGCGCACCTTATACGTCTGCGCCGATATGGGAAAAATCCAGCAGGTGCTGTACAATCTCATTGATAATGCAATCAAATTCAGCAACAACGATTCCACCATCACAGTTGAGACAACGGAGAAGCACGGTAAAGTCTTCGTCTCCGTCAAGGACACCGGCTGCGGCATTCCAAAGGCAAGCATCACGAAAATCTGGGAGCGCTTCTACAAGCTCGACGCCTCCCGCGGCAAGGACCGCAAAGGAACGGGACTTGGGCTTTCGATCGTCAAAGAGATCATCACTGCGCATAACCAGAATATCAATGTCATCAGTACAGAGGGCGTTGGTACCGAATTTATCTTTACACTCGCCAAAGGCGAAGCACCAAAATAAGCCCCTCCGCCGAGGGGCTTTTTTGCCAGACATATCAAACTAACTCTGGAGGTAATTTTCACTATGAACCCAAACACCATTGATTCCATCATCAAACAGCTCATTGCATCCCACACCACCATTTCCACCATGGAAAGCTGCACTTCCGGCCTGATCGCCTCCCTGATCACTGACACCGAAGGCGCCTCCGCCATTTTCCCCGGCGGCTACGTCACGTATCTGAACGAAACCAAAGTCCTCGTCGGCGTCGACCCTTCCGTCATCGAAATCCACGGCGTCTACTCCCCCGAATGCGCCGAAGCCATGGCCCGCACAGTACAAGAAAACCTGCACACCGCCATCGCCATCGGAATCACCGGCACAACCGGAAATCTCGACCCCAACAACGCTGACAGCGTACAGGGCGTCGTCTACTTCTGTATTTTATACAAAGCCCAAGCCCACACCTTCACCTTCCAGACCAACGTCTCCGGCATGACCCGCCACGAAATCAAACAGCTTTACGCCGAGCAGGTCTTCGCCGAATTGGAAATGATCTTAACTTCTTCCTTATAAAAAGAATGCAGCTTCGTCTACGATCACCAGAGTCCCGTCCGTCTACCTCCACTCATGCGTCCGCAAATGCCCCGCGAGCTGCATATGATCAAAGTTATTCTGCCGCAGTGCCTCGTACAGTACGATCGCCACGGAATTTGAAAGGTTCAGCGACCGAATATCATTAATCATCGGAATCCGCACCGCCGTCTCCTGATTATCGTACAGAATATCCTCCGGAATCCCCGCGCTTTCCTTTCCGAACATGATAAAGCAGTCCTCTTCATACTGCACATCCACATACGTCTGCGGCCCCTTCGTCGTCGCATAGTAAATCTTCGCCCCCGGATTTTTCTCCAGAAAATCCTCGTAACTCTCATACACTGTCACATCCAGCTTCGACCAGTAATCCAGCCCCGCGCGCCTGACCGCCTTGTCCGAAATATCAAACCCCAGCGGCTTAATCAGATGCAGCCTCGTCCCCGTCGCCACACACGTCCGTCCGATATTACCTGTATTTGCTGGAATCTCCGGCTCATGAAGAACAATATTCAAATGTGCCATTTTACCAATCACTCCTGTCGTATATTTAAGCCTTATCTGCCAACCCGGTACATCTCATCCATCTGCGGCTTATCCAGATACCGGACCTCTTCCCCGTTCCGGAGAATCCTCTCCTTCCCGGATGTCGTCCGCCCAATCACCGCCGATGGAATCCCTTCGAGTGCCATTTTCTGCACCAGCCCCTCGCCGTCCGCCGCCGCAATCAGCAGCGCCCCCGTCGAAAGCATCTGATACGGATTCACCCCGAAAAATTCACAGATCTCCACCGTCTCCTGCTGGATCGGAATCCTCTTCAGCGCCACATCAAGCCCGATACCCGCGCCGTCCGCCATCTCCCAGAGCGCCCCGAAAATCCCGCCCTCCGAGAGATCCTGCATCGCAGCCGCACCGTGCTCGATCGCAATCTCCGCCTCACGGCAGACAGAGTAATCCTCCGAAAAATCCGCCGCTCCATGGATAAATCCCGGAGAAAATCTCGTCAGAAGCTCATCCCTTCTTGTCTTTGCCAGATAAGACACCGCGCCAAGCGCAATCCCCTTCGTCACGACAAGATCCAAATCCGCTGTCACACACGACGGATCAAACAGCCCCGCACGCGTTGTCCCGCCTGCCGCCGTCACGGTAAGCACCGGATACAAAACCCCGTCCGTCACCTCCGTATGCCCGCCGATCACCGCAGTTCCATACCGCACACACGCACCGTCAACCGCCCGCATCAGCTCCTTTAAATCCTTTTCTTCCATCGCCTCCGGCAGCATCAGCGACACCAGCACTCCTTTTGCCGATGCCCCCGCCGCGGCCACACTGTTGCACACCCGGCAGACCGCGAGCACCGCGTCCTCCGGATCCTTCACCAGCACCGGCGCACACGAAAACACCTGCGTCTCCTTTTCTCCTGCAAATGCCGATACCCCACGTCCGACCGCCGGCCCTGCTGCGTCCTCTCTTTTCTGCCCCAGCATCTTAAACACCGAGCGCACCAGCACGCTCTGCTGTAATTTACCCTTTCGCATCCCTTGTCCTCCTCGAACTTCCTGTTTCAAACGAAAAAGCAGACGTCATGTTCTTACGCAACGAAACAGCAAGTGTTTCACTGCTAAGTGAACAGTAACCAGAAAACGCCTAGTCCTCATCGTCCTCCGTTTTCTCTGTATCGCTGCTGTCTTCCTTCTTCTCCGAAGAACTCGATGACGAACTGCTCTGGCTGTATTTCGCTGCAACTTCCTTTGCTTTTGCAAGATCATTTGCCGCAATCGCCGCCTGCATTTCCGCACGCGCCGCTGCATTGTCCGTCTTTGTTCCCACGGTATAGACATCCGATGTCATGCGGTAAGTGCTGGAATTCACCTGCTCCTTCGTCTCATTTCCATTGTCATTCACAATCTTCCACAGCCGCGCCGTCGAACCCTGATAGCCGTACGATGTCTGTTCAATTGTTCCAAACGATGCATTCGCATCTTCCGTCAGGCTCGGCGTCGGATCCTCCGTGTTTGTCGTCTCACTCTCATAGCGGACTGTGCGGTTCGGATCTCTCGTCTCATGGCCGTAGATGGCAAAATGCAGGGTGCTTCCGTCCGCGCTCGCCTCAATATAAATCGGCGCATCCGTATTGTTGATGAATTTCAGGTCTTTCAATCCCTCTGCAATCGCCGCATCCATCGACGGATCCACATAGTGGACAATCATGGAATGGCTGTACCGCTCCGTCACCTCAAGCTCTGCTTTTAAGACAGCAACATACAGCGTTGTGGAAACCTGGCAGATACCGCCGCCGTACGAATCGACGACCTTGCCCATCTCATACGATGCTGCAAGTGCATAACCATTTTCCGCATCAAACGGCACAACGACCGCCTCTACGGAAAATTCCTCGCCCGGCTGTACCAGCGCTCCGTTAATCTTCTCTGCGCCGACTGCGACATTCTGTTTTCTGCCGCTCGTACCGTTGCCATACTCCGTCGTACCCTCGCCGAGCAGATCCTTGACAAGTGCAAGCTGCTCCGGATTGCCGCCTGCCGGTGTTTCTTCTGTTACCAGTTCTACGCCGCCGATGCCGCCCCGCCAGCTTGTCGTCAGGTAATTGACAACCTTCGCCGTGGACTCGTCCACGTTGACGCTACATCCGGTCTGGCCCGGATTGACGATAAATTCGCCGTCTTCGCGGGTCAGCGTTGCATCTGTTGCCTCGCGGTTCAGCACGGCCGTGTTGTTTTCTACCGCCTGGCGCGCTGCCTCGCCATCGACTGTATATTTTAGGGAAAACGTCACCGTCTCTCCATTTTTGAGCCGGTTCTGTGTCAGGAACCGCTTCAGTACATTGCCTTCCTGCCCGATTGTGACGGCTTCTCTTGCCACCTCCGGGTTGGCGCAGGAAAGTCCGAGATCCCCTGCTGTCACCTGTGCATTCTGCTCTCCGGCAGACAGATTGATAACCGAGGGTTTTAACTGTTCAATTTTGTCGTTTACTGCCTGTGTGATCTGCTCTTCGGTCATACCGCTGACGGAAATGTCTTCTACATAGATTCCGTCCAGCGCTGTCCGGTCATCCGCTTTGACTGGTTCTGCCAGAAAGCAGAATGCGAATGCGATAAGCATCACCAGCAGGCCTCTCATTTTTCTGCTGTTTTTCATACTGTGCCTCTTCTTGATCCGTTTCCCATTTCAATCTGTCTTTTACAGAATCTCTTTACACCAGCCATAAAAGTGCTGGAAGAACCATACCAAGCACCATAACCACTGCAAGAATCAATGCCAGCATCTTTGCTGCATTTCTCTTCTTTGCCAGCGGATCTTTCTTCTTTTTCTGTGCCTCTGTCGGGGCTTTTCGATTGACTTTATTACTCATCGTTCCATCCTTTCTTTTTCTCTTCTATTTTTTCTCAGTTTTCTGTCGTTTTTCCATTCTTCCATGCGCCAGAATAATCTGATCAATCATGCGGGATGCACGGCTTTTTGTGAGTGCTCCCCACTCCGGTTCGAGATCCAGCTCATGGTACCGGATCAGATCCGCCAGATATTTTTTCTGTGCCTCCGTCGCCGGAACCTCACGTTTCATTTTGGCCTTCAGAGGCGCTGCGGCAAACCATTCCGGGTGATCTTCCGAAAATCCTTCTTCCAGTTTTCGGAACAGTGCCAGCGTTTCCAGCACATCGTCCATTGCACGGTGTGCGTGTTCCCGCGGGATCTGATAGTAGCCGCAGAGTGCTTCAAGGCTTCTGCTCTCCAGATCCGGGAGGGCTTTCCGTGCAATTTTCAACGTATCCCACGCTTCTTTTTCAAAGTCCAGACGGGCATTTATCGCTGCCTGCTTGATGAAGCTGTAATCGAACAGAATATTGTGCCCCAGAAGCGGCAGGCCGCCGCAGAAATCCAGAAAGCCGCGGACAGCAGTCTCCACATCGGGCGCATTCGCAATCATCTCATCCCGGATTCCGGTGAGTTCCGTGATCCGCTCCGGCACTTTTCTGCCCGGATTGACGAAAGTCTCATACGATGCCGTGACCTCTCCGCCCTGCACTTTTACTGCACCGATCTCCAGAATCTGGTCTTCCTTTACAGAAAGACCCGTTGTCTCAAGATCGAGCACTACAAAATCTTGTATTTTCATCTTTTATTACCTTTTCTAGTATCTCATGTTCTTTTGAAATGTCAAGCGTAAAAAAGCTCACTGCAGTCGATCATCTCCGCATTTCCCGTCAGCGGATCGCGCTTCTGATAATCAAACAGGAGTACCGTACGCGCCTTTTCCCCGTTTCCGAGCACATCGTAATCAAAAACTTCCACATGCGTCATGCGCTGCAGCTGCTTCCAATCGTATGTCGTATACGATGGCAGAAGCGTTCTCGTTTCGGCTTCTTTCTGATAAAAGTCACGCGACTCGTTTTTCCATTCGGACGGATCTTTTGCAAAGCGCGGCCGTGTCTTCATATTTTCACGCGCATACAGATCGAGCACCATCATCTGACGGAAGAATGCTTCGTCCTGCTGTTTTTCGTCCTGCAAAAACCCGAGCAGAATTTCATACCGCTGAATCCGGTTATGTGCCGCCTCACTGTAGCCCTTTGCCCGGTAGAAATCGCCGAGCTCCTGAAAGAAATCGAACGGGTTCTCATACAGACGCTCGATCATCGGCAGTGTGTGGACGAACTGGCCGCTGTTGTAGTAGACTTCCACCATCTCCTCCACGTCTTTGAGCTTCAGCACATCGTCATACGGCAGCCATTTCGTGTACAGCACCTCATATGGTTCGCGCTCCTGATAATGACAGTCATATTCCTCGGTATGCTCATACATGAAAGAACCGCGCAGCACTTTCAAAAATCCCAGCTGTAACTGCTGCGGACGCAGTGCATAGACATCCGCAAACGAACGGCGGAAACTGTCATAATCCTCATACGGCAGGCCCGCGATCAGGTCGAGATGCTGATGGATGTTTCTTCCCTTCGCAATCCGGTTTACAATCTCTGTGACTCTTCCAAAATCCATCTTCCGGTGGATCGCCTCGATCGTCTGCGGATTCGTAGACTGAACGCCGATCTCAAGCTGTACCAGCCCCGGGCGCAGGGTATTTAAGAGTTCCAGTTCCTCCTCAGTAATCAGATCAGCGGCAATCTCAAAGTGGAAATTCGTCACGCCGTTGTCATGCTCCGCAATGAATTTCCAGATCGCCATTGCATGGTCTTTCTTGCAGTTGAACGTACGGTCCACAAATTTGACCTGCGGTACTTTCTGTTCCAGGAAAAAGGCGAGTTCCTTTTTGACCAGATCCAGATTTCGGAACCGAAGCCGCTTATCAATAGAAGAAAGACAGTAACTGCATGAAAACGGGCAACCGCGGCTTGACTCATAATAAATGATGCGGTTCTCGAATTTTTTCAGATTCGCATACGGAAAATCCACCTCGGACAGATCCATGACCGGACGCCACGGGTTGCTTTTGATGGCTCCTTCTGCATCACGGTATGTAATGCCGTGGATCTCTTCAAGCGTTTTCCCCTCCGTGCCGTTCTCCTGATTCTGGTAATACACTGCCAGTTCACGGAAGGTAATTTCGCCCTCACCCTTCATGATTCCGTCAAGGAACGGATACTGCTCCAGCATCTCCTCCGCGTGGTACGACACCTCCGGCCCGCCAAGCCAGATCTTCGTTTCCGGGCTGATTTTGTGATATTCTGTAATCAAATCTTCCACAATAGATATGTTCCAGATATAACACGACACACAGACGACATCCGCATGCGCCAGAAACAGACTCCGCAGCATGGAATCTTTTGACTGGTTGATCGTAAACTCACGGATCTCCGGGAACACACCGGCTTTCTCCGCGCTCGCCTGCAGCGTGTAAACTGCGAGATTGGAATGAATATATTTTGCGTTGACCGCAGTCAGAATCATTTTCATACTATTTTTACCATTTCTCCTTTGTTCCTCTCTGTACTCTCGGAGCCTTTCTGTGCTTGATTTTGAGAGATGATTTTTGCAGAAAGATTCCGAGAGTACATCTCTTTGCATACCCTTTATACTACCACATTCTCGAACGAAAATACACCGCCATTCCTCCAAAAGCACAATTTTTTCGAGATTTTCGATAAAACAGTTGCAATTTTCGCGAATCCATGTTATATTAACAAAGGTTTCCAACAGGAAATCAAAATGCCCAGATAGCTCAGTTGGTAGAGCAGAGGACTGAAAATCCTCGTGTCGCTGGTTCGATTCCGGCTCTGGGCATTTTTTGCTGCACAAAAGCAGGATTCACATTTTTTTGCCACAGCAAAATCCGGCAGAATCTCCTGTCTCCCTATCGAAAAAAAACTCTGCACCGCATCCCCGGAAATTCCCGGATGGATACGGTACAGAGTTTTTTTCGTCGCATAACTGCCCAAGAAAACATTTCGTTTTTACAGATTTTTGATTACCTCCCATGCTTCATCATCAAATTTTCTATCTCTGAAATAGTACTGTTTATCTTCTTCGGTAATCTTCCGAATGACTTTACACGGATTTCCTGCTGCAATCGACCAGTCCGGAATGTCCTTTGTTACAACACTTCCGCCGCCGATAACAACGTTATCTCCGATATGTACACCTGGTAAAATAACGGTATTTCCGCCAATCCAGACATTATCTCCGATGGTAACTTCAATGCCGTATTCATACGCACTGTTTCTTGCCGCCGGATGCACCGGATGACCTGCAGTATAGATGGCAACGTTCGGCGCCATCTGGCAGTTGTCTCCGATTTTTACCTTTGCCACATCGAGAATGGTGCAGTTATAATTTGCAAAGAAATTTTTTCCAACCTCAATATGAAAGCCATAGTCACAGTAAAATGGCGGATTGACAAATGCACCCTCGGATTTTCCAAACAGTTCTTTTACAATGGCTGCGATTCCGTCAAAATCCGAACGGTCGATGGTGTTCAGTTTCTGCGTCAGTCTTCTCGCATTCATCTGCTGCTCCATGACCTCTGCATCGGAAATGTACGGTAACTGTCTGTCTCTTCTCTCTACGTTTTTCATTATTCTGTATCCTCCCTGGTAATATTATTCACCCACTGATATTTTTTATAGTGTCTGTAAACGGCAGGAAGCTTAATCATTTCATCCAGATTCAGCAGGAAATAAACGACCATGACCGTTGTTCCGATCGTAATCGCCGCATAAAAGAGATTCAGGACAAAAGAAATCTGTGTGGCAAGCGAAACTGCAGACAGGGAATTCTGGTCCAGCGTACCGACCATTAACGCATCGGACGCACTTACCAGTGCATTCATCAGATTCTGTACAACCATCGGGATCAGCAGTGCAAGAAGTTTCCGGTAGAATTCTGGATCTTTTTTCTTGATTTCCCTCTGATTTTTCATTTCTTTTTCCTTTTTTCTGTTTTATTCCATACACGTATATGTTATAATCATATTATCTTAGGTTTTGCGTTTTTTCTACGACAATATTCCTTATTTTTTATAATAATTGTACTTTTTCACGGAGGTTTTTATGATAAATGACCCAATTACAAAAGTCATGCAGGACGCATCCGAGATCGTCCGCTACGATGAAGTCGGCATTCCGCTTTATATCCGGGAAGGACTGCTTTCTTCCTATCCAGATCACCGGGCGCTCTGCCACTGGCATGAGGATATCGAATGGGTACAGATCCGCTCCGGTCAGATGAACTACTATATCAATGGAAAAAGAGTCCTTTTAAACGCCGGGGAGGCGATTATCGTCAATTCCCGCCAGATGCACTACGGATATTCTGAAAACGGCCAGGAATGTGACTTTATCTGTATCCTGTGCCATCCGAAAATCCTCACCGCGAACAGCGTTCTGTACCAGTCTTATATTACGCCGGTTCTTTCGAATCCGGCTCTGGAATATCTTCATCTGAAGCCGGAAAATCCGGAAGATACTGAAGCGCTGCAGACCCTCCCGGAAATTCTCCGGCTGAAGAAGGAACAGCCGACCGCCTACGAAATCGAGGCTGCTGCTCTGCTTTCCCTTTTGTGGTGCCGTCTTTTGCGCACGCATCCGATGATGCCGGACGGCAACACCGCCGTCTCACAGGATCCAGATCTTCTGATCCAGCGCGATATGGTTTCCTATATTTACAGCCACTACAGTGAATCCATCAATCTGGAAGAGATCGCCGCCGCCGGAAAAGTCTGCCGCAATAAATGCTGTCAGATTTTCCGCCGCTATCTTTGCCAGAGCCCGATTGATTTTCTGAATCATTACCGTCTGGAAGTGAGCTGTCATCTGCTAAACACAACCAAAATGTCCATCGCGGAAATCTGTACCGCATGCGGTTTCAATCATCAGAGTTATTATTCCAAAATCTTTCTGCGTACTTACCATTGTACTCCGAGAGATTTCCGAAAACGCGCAGAAGTCCTGCCAACATAACCGGATTTTTTTCTGTACACGTTTTTTTGTTAAAAAAAAGGAAGAATTTTGCTAGACATTTTTCCGATCCCTGTTATAATAAAATCACAAAGGTGTTGCGCTAAACCTAACCAAAACACTATATTTTCCATTTATTTTACAAGGAGGATGACATGGTAAAAAAATTTGTCTACGGAACCCCATTTGAAACCGAAGCTGTCGTAAAAGAGATCCCCTCTTCCGAAGGAAACCCGGATTACGGTACCTTCTCCACCGAGAACGGCTTCTCCTTCACTACAAAGCTTGCTGACGAGGACATGGTATTCGGACTTGGCGAAGCCAACCGCGGCATCAACAAACGCGGTTTTCTTTACATCAGTGACTGCGCTGATGATCCAAACCACGTAGAGAGCAAAACCTCTCTGTATGCAGCACACAACTTCATCATCATCTCCGGCAAGACACACGTAGGATTCTTCTTCGATTATCCGGGCACCCTGCGTTTCGATATCGGCTACACGACTTCCGATACAATGACTGTTTCCTGCGAAAACGCAGATCTCTACGTTTACATGATCACCGGTGATTCCGATCTTGATATCGTAAAACAGTTCCGCGGCATCATCGGACGCAGCTACATTGCTCCGAAGTTTGCTTTCGGTTACGGTCAGAGCCGCTGGGGCTACAAAACAGAGGATGATTTCCGCACGGTAGTGAAAAAATACCGCGAAAACCATGTGCCGCTCGATATGGTTTACATGGATATTGACTACATGCAGGATTACAAGGACTTCACCGTAAATGAAGAACGTTTCCCGGATTTCGAGGGATTTGTACAGGATATGAAAAAAGAAAAGATCCATCTCGTTCCGATCATCGATGCCGGTGTGAAAGTCGAAGAGGGTTATGACATTTACGAAGAGGGCTGTGAAAAAGGCTACTTCTGCCGCCGTGAGGATGGCTCCTACTTCGAAGCTACTGTATGGCCAGGCTGGACTCATTTCCCGGATGTCTTAAATGCAGATGCCAGAAAATGGTTTGGCGACAAATACGATGTTCTCGTTTCCAAAGGAATCGATGCCTTCTGGAATGACATGAACGAGCCATCCATCTTCTATTCTCAGGAAGGCCTTGCTGATTTCAAAGAGACTGCAAAGAAATACGTGGAGGGTGACCCGGAAGTTCCGCACTACATGGTAGGTGGAAAGCTTCAGGCACTGGCAAACAACCATGAGGACTATAAACGCTTCTATCACAACGTAAACGGCGAACAGGTCCGCCATGACAAGGTACACAATCTGTTTGGCTACAACATGACCCGTTCTGCCGGTGAAGCTTTTGAACGAATTTCCCCGGATAAGCGAATCCTGATGTTCTCCCGTTCTTCCTACATCGGCATGCACCGTTACGGCGGAATCTGGACCGGAGACAACTGCTCGTGGTGGTCACACATCCTGCTGAACCTGAAGATGATGCCGTCCCTCAATATGTGCGGTTTCCTTTATACCGGAGCCGACCTCGGCGGATTCGGTGCAAATACCACAAGAGACCTGCTGCTCCGCTGGCTGGCACTTGGTGTTTTC
The DNA here is from genome assembly GCF_003480555.1 of Blautia sp. AM29-29. Classification (NCBI taxonomy): domain Bacteria; kingdom Bacillati; phylum Bacillota; class Clostridia; order Lachnospirales; family Lachnospiraceae; genus Blautia; species Blautia sp. AM29-29. The sequence continues at coordinate 106,636 of NZ_QUJD01000009.1, read as the reverse complement.
ACTCCTCTGATGAGAAACCATGCTGCACTCGGAACACGTGAGCAGGAACCTTACCAGTTTGAGCATATCGAGGACTTCCGCAACGTCATCGGCGTCCGCTACCGCCTCGTTCCGTATCTGTACAGCGAGTACATGAAGGCTGCTTTAAACGACGATATGTACTTCAAACCGCTTGCCTTCGTTTATCCGGACGACAAACTGGCAAGAAATACAGAAGATCAGTTGATGATCGGTAATGAGATCATGATCGCACCGGTTTACACCCAGAATGCCATCGGCCGTTACGTATATCTGCCGGAAGAAATGATGTTTGTAAAATTCCTCGGCAATGGAAACATGTTCCAGGAGGTTCTTCCAAAAGGTATCCACTATGTAGAAGTTACCCTGAATGAGGTTCCGCTCTTCATCCGCAAAGGCTGCGCAATCCCGGTTGCTGATTTTGCAGAATCCATACCGGATATCAAAGAGGAAAGCATCCGCATGGTCGGATACGAAGGCGCTTCCTACGAGCGTTATACCGATGACGGAGTTTCCCGTATCTGATACAGAAAACAGTTTTTGAATCATCTCCCCCTTTGCAGGAGCTTCCCGGAGCCATCAGGTTCCGGAAGCTCCTGCAGTTTTTTCACGCAAAAAGGCGGGAACCCTCTATGTTTCTCCGGGTTCCCGCCTTTTTTCTTTTCGCTTTATTCTGTTTTAGGCAGCCGCACCTCTACGACGGCTCCGTAATTTTCATCCATATTGGAGCACGTAATGCTCGCCCGTTCGCCGTACATCAGCGCCAGGCGGCGTTTTATATTGGAGATGCCGACATGGTGACGGCCGTGGTAGATGATAGGCGTGTCGTTTTCGATTGCATCCAGTGCCTCTTTCGAAAATCCGTTTCCGGTGTCGGAAATACAGATGTAGAGGTACTCACCGTCCTCGTACGTCTCGTTTGTGAGATATAGGGAAATCTCACTCTTCCGGTCCAGGGATACACCGTGTACTACGGAGTTTTCCACCAGTGTCTGCAGCAGAAGAGACGGAACCTTCCATTCTCCGATATCACCATCCGTCGTTGCTTCAAAGGAAAAGGCTTCTTCTCCGTACCGCAGCTTCTGGATGCGGATATATGCCTCAATGTGTTCCAGCTCTTCCTCCACATCGCGCTGCTTCTTGGAATCCTGGAAAATGTAGCGCATATAGTCGGACAGCACCGTTGTGATCTCAACGATCTCGCCTTCGTTATTCTTATCCGCAATGCCATGGATCAGGCTCAGGCAGTTCAGAAAGAAGTGTGGCTTGATCTGTTCCTGCGTGTATTCCAGCTCGGCTTTCTGTTCGGCAAGCTCTTTTTCGTAGATCGCAATTTTCAATCCCTGTATTTTCCGCAGCAGCTCCTTGAATTTGCCGCTCACAGACTCCAGCTCTAACAGATTGTTGCTTCCATCGTCATTCAGACTCTGCTCTTTTTCCAGCTCCTCCAGTTTTTGTCCGAATTTTTCCAGCGGTTCCAGAATCCGGTGGTAATATGCTGTAATTTCCAATGCGCAGACAATCAGAAGAACCGCGATCAGGACGACAAATGCAATCTGCATAATCAGTACATTCTCAAGAATACCTCCTCCCGGCAGAACCATAAGATTGATTTTTCCGACCGTGCCAAGCTGGTAGGAATAGACCGTCGCATTTTTCTTCTTTCCCGCTTTGGAAAAATCGATAATCTCATTCTTATATTTTTCCGATGTGTCTGCCTGCGTCATCACGCGTCCTCTGGCATCTACCATAAACGGAATGACATCATACTCCTCTGTTTTGGCGCGGATGGTCCGGAAAATCAGATTCAGATTGATGACACAGCCGATGACTTTTTTGTTTTTCGCGTACCAGCCGACAATATAGTCGTCGTCGCCAAACGTAATCACAGTCCATTGTGTGCTGATCGAATCCTTTGATGTCATAATCTGCAGATATGACATCAGCATCTGATTCAGTGTTGTCATTCCCTTACTCTCGGTAAACATAGTTCCGCTGTCCGTAATCAGAACATTGGCTTTCTGACCGTAGACAAAGAAGGTCTGTACCTCATGATAACGGATTTTCAGTACACGGTTTCGCTCTCGCAGCGTCTGCTCCATTTCATAATACTGAGCATCTGTCGATGTTATCTGATCCGGGATTTCTTTGATATTGCTGTCAGAATCCAGCAGATAGATCAGTTCACTGTTGATCTGCGACATATCACGGTTGATCTGATCAACATAGAGCTTTGCCGTATCGGCAATGTATTTATCTGCCAGCTTACGGTTTTCCCAAATGCCCCAGAGCAGGCAGACAACAAGCCCCATCAAAACCAGAAAAACCGGAGTTCCAAGCCGCAGTGACGTATCCTTCATACTGCGTATTCGAACGCTATGCAGCATCCTTCGTTTTCCTTTCTGCCAGAGATTCATAAGCACATCCACCCCTCTTTTTTTCTACAGAGCAACTGCCGGACGCCGCACCTTACCGCGCAGCTCCGGCAGTCATTTTACACTCACGGAATATATTTGCAGCTATGTTCTTTGTAACACAGCCCATTATATCACATTTTTTCGCTTTGTCCATGCAAAGTCCGTGTTTCACATGGCAAGAACAGGATTTTTTGTTACCGTTCGCCTGCTACCGGTGAGCGGTAACATTCTCTTATTCAGAAAAAATGTTCAGCAGATGTTCTGTATCTGCTCCTTCCCTTACGAATACCGGAATGATATCCATCGGTGCAGCAACCGTTACGTTCTGTCCTCCCTCATACTTTTCTCCGGTCCATGCGTTAAACCATGCCGTTCCATCCGGGAGATAAACCTCGCGCTCCGTTACGTGATCCTCCGTCACAGGTGCAACATAAAGATCCGGTCCGAACAGATAGGCATCCTCCACATTCCAGCTTTCCTGATCTGTCGGGAAATCATAGAAAACAGGCCGCATCATCGGAGTTCCGTCCTCATGTGCTTTCTTCATCTGTGTCCGGATATAATCTCTCAGGCGCTCACGCAGGAAAATGTATTTCTTTGAAATTTCATATGCCGTATCGCCAAAGCTCCAGATCTCATTATCGCTGCCGGAGCCGATCTGCTCTGCGCCGTAGCCCTCCTGTGGATTGCGGTTTCCATGCAGACGCATGACAGGACAGAAGCATCCGTACTCAAACCAGCGGATGTACAGACGATGGAAATCCGGGTCATCGGTTCTGGCACCGTGGAAACCGCCAATATCGGTGGTCCACCACGGAATACCGGCAATCGCCATGTTAAGCCCTGCCTGTACCTGGCGCCGGAAACACTCAAAGGTACTTACAATATCGCCTGACCATACGAGTGCACCATATTTCGCGCTGCCTGCCCAGGCAGAACGGATCAGGCTGATTGGCATGGTATCGCCTTCTGCCGTCATGCCGTCATAGAATGCTTTCAGATAATATTTCGGATAAATATTTCCGACCTCCTGTACGCTTCCGAGCTGATAGCGGTAGTTCTTGAAATCGTAAACGCTGTATTCCGGCTCTGCCACATCCAGCCAGAAGAGTTTTGCACCCTGATCGTAATAATTTTTCTTAATTTTTTCCCATACATATGTTCTTGCATCCGGGTTGGTTGCATCGAAAAAGACTTCATTTCCACCGCAGAGCATCGTCAGCGGTACGCCGTGCTCCGTGCGAACCAGATAGCCCTTCTCTTTCATCTCCTCGAAGTTTTCGGAATAAATGTCAACGGTCGGCCATACCGACACAACAACCTGAATTCCCATCTCCTTTAATTCGCGGCACATGCCCGGCACATCCGGCCAGTATTTCGGATCAAATTTGAACTCGCCCTGCTTCGTCCAGTGGAAGAAATCGACGACAATCACATCAAGCGGCACACCGAGTTCTTTGTATTTTCTTGCTACAGACAGAAGCTGTTCCTGATTCCAGTAGCGGAGCTTACACTGCCAGAAGCCCATGCCATATTCCGGCATCATCGGCGGTTTTCCGGTCAGCGTCATATAATTCTCCTCGATCTCGGCAGGCGTATCACCTGCAATCACAAGATAATCGATTTCTTTCCCGGATTCCGTTACCCATTCCGTTCCATTGTTTGCAAACATCACCTGTCCGACGCCCGGGTTGTTCCATAAGAAGCCGTAGCCGATACTGGAAAGATAGAAAGGAACACTGACCTGAGAGTTTCTTTGTGCCAGCTCCAGCATACAGCCCTTCAGATCCAGCTCATGCTGCTGATACTGTCCCATTCCGAAGATTTTCTCACCTTTTCTTGCTACAAACCGCGCTACAATACGGAAATTATCCCCGACGCCGTTGCTGTACTCGCGTCCCATGATGTTGAGCGGCATGCTTTCCTCATCGCGCAGACGGCGGAAATGCTCCTTTAACAGAACTCTTCCATCCTCATGATAGAACGTAATGACGCTGCCAGAATCAATCACTGCATGAAGCTTTCCATTTGTGATTTTTCCGTAGGAAGTATCCGTTCCCTCATACATATTGGCAAAGGCTCCGCCTTTTGCTGATGGATCCTCAAAGATTTCAACCTCTCCCGCATGCGCGTCCTTTGCTTCCAGCGCCCAGTCGCGGCCGGTAAAGCTTCGATTTTTTGTCGCGCGTACACGCAGTGCATCTTTTCCCCACGCTTCGATGCAGACGGTCTCGCCATCGTAAGAATAAATTAACTTACCCTCTTTTTCCCAAAACATGTAAAAATCCTCCTTTTGTCAAAAACGGCAGGTCATTTCTGGCCTGCCGTTTCTCCTGCTGTTTGGCACTTCAGACATTGACCCGCCGGATCAACGCCTGCTTCTTACAGGTAATATTTTTTTCTGTTTATTTTGCCAGATTTTCTTTGTATGCATTGTAAGCATCTGTCTGAATCTGAAGGAACTCGTCAATGCCCATAGCTTTCAGCTGATCGATGTAGGAATCCCACTCATCATCAATGCCGCCGTCTACTACCCAGTGCGCATACTGTGCTTCTACATATTTATAGATATCGGTTCCGATTGCCGTGATTCTGGAAAGGTCTTCGTCGGTATACTGAACCATCGGGAATCCACAGTTTTTCTCAGTATCAACGTATTTCTCATTGATCGCATCATCGGCCAGTTTGACACCGTCGCCCTGATCCTCCGGAAGAGAAACTTTGTCATAGAAATCCTCGTTCATGTATTTTGGTCCGAAGTCACGTAAGGAGTTGGACCATGCGGAAGTATCCAGAGAAGATCCATCGCTTGGCACATCTACATTGTAGGTTCCGTCGCCATTGTCTGTGATCTGGCTTCCGATCGTACCATAGAAGGTCTGTAACGATGCAAGATCGGTGTAAAATTCATCCGCCCATTTCAGCAGGGTGTCAGGATCTTTACAGTCTTTGGAGATCATGAGCTCACGGTCGGAGATATCAAGGTAATTGGTTGCTGCTTCTACGTAGTGGTTTCCATCGTAGCCTTCTACTGCCTCAAGAGTCTTAAACTGATTTACGTTCGGACCAACCTGGGCGTCTGCAGTCCATCCAAAGATAAGACCTACCTGAGAACCGCCATCAGCCTGCTGTTTTGCTGTCTGCATAGAGCCATCCTGTGTGAAGTACTCTGGGTCAACAACGCCCTCTTCCCATAACTGACGCATCCATTTTACTGCTTCTTTGTAATTTTCTTCCATCGGCATGAAGACCGGTTTTCCTTCGCCATTCAGTCCCATGTAGTTTCCGTCACGGCTTACCATGGTTCCGAACGGGGAAAGGATGTGGCGCAGATCGCCACTTAACAGTCCGCTGCTTGCCGCATTTGTGATACCGATCTCGTTGGTCGGATCGCCGTCGCCGTCAGCATCTTCTGTCGCAAATTTAACAAGAACCTCTTCCAGTTCTTTATAGGTCTTCGGAGTTTCCAGTCCTAAGTTATCCAGCCATTCCTGGTTGATGCACATAACATCGCCGCAAACCTTCGGACGAAGCGGAAGCTTCTTCGGTAAGCTGTAGATTCTTCCGTCACGGCTGGTGCAGACTGCTTTCAGTTCCGGATCAGCCTCAAAGGCTGCTTTCAGGTTTGGCATATCTTTTTCGATCAGATCTGTCAGATCCAGGAATGCCGATTTGTTCTGTGCCATATCTGCCTGTGTTAAGCAGATGGAGCCAAGGAATGCATCCGGGAGGTCTCCGGAAGCCAGCAGCAGAGATTTCTGCTCGGACCAGTCACTGTTGTAATAAACCTGCCAGTCGATGTTGATATTCATCTTGTCCTCGATTTCTTTCATGACGCCTTCATGCAGGAAATCGGTCGGCCAGGTATCGGTCCATCTTACCGTTGCAATTTTGTAGGTTGGGCGGTCACTGGTATCTGTCGTGTCACTGGCAGAAGATTCTGTCTTGGCAGAGCTTGCTGCAGTGCTTCCACTCGTACTTTCCGTTCCTCCATTGCTTCCACATCCTGCAAGCAGTCCGGCTGCCATTGCGGCCGAAAGAGCAACGCTCCAGGCCATTTTTGTTTTCTTTCGCATCATCATCTCTCCTTTATGATTTTTATTTGCAATACTTCTCTCCTATCCGCAGGATCAGCCTTTCAGTGATCCGAGCATAACACCCTGATTGAAGTATTTCTGCACTAACGGGTACATACACATGATCGGCGCGGAGGAAACCACGATGATCGCGTATTTGATAAGATCGGCCATCTGCTTTGCCTCAACGGCTGCAGCGCCGGTACTCATGGCACTCATGGTCTGATTGCCGACCAGAATGCTTCGAAGGACAATCTGCAGCGGCTGCAGACTTTCGCTTCGGATATAAATCAATGCATTAAAGTAGGAGTTCCACTGTCCTACTGCTGCCCACAGGGCAATAACAGCGATAACGGCTTTGGAAAGCGGAAGCACAATCTTGAAGAAGAATCCAAGGTATCCACATCCATCCAGCTGCGCCGCCTCCCAGAGATCCTCCGGGATACTGTTGTTGAAGAACGTTCGTCCTACGATGATGTAATACGTTACAACGGAGAACGGAACAACCATAACCCAGAAAGTGTCCAGCAGATGAAATCTCTGTACTGCCAGGTAGGTTGGGATCAGACCGCCGGTGAAGAACATCGGGATCAGGTAAAATGCTGTGAAAAATCTTCTTCCATACAAATGCTTTCTGGAAAGCGCGTAGGAAGCCGGAACATTGACAACGAGTGTCACAAGCGTTCCCATAATTACGTAAGCAATCGTATTACGGTAGCCGGTCCACAGCTTTGCATAGCTCGCCAGCTGTTTGTATCCTTTGAAGTTAACTCCTTTCGGAAGGAACATAATCTGTCCGTTGGATACGGCTGCCGGATCACTGAACGACGCAATGATGATGAAGTACATCGGATACAGGGTGATGATGATCAGAAGCACGCCGATCGTATACAGGATGATATCGAAAATCCAGTCTTCTCTGGATTTCTTTACTTTATTTGTTGATACTGCTTTTGCTTTACTCATATCTTTGCTCTCCATTCCTATGTAGGCTCAAAATTCTGTCAGATCAGTGAGGTATCACTCATTTTACTGGAAATAAAGTTGACTGCCAGAAGAAGAATCAGGTTGATAATGTTGTTGAACAGGCCAATTGCAGCGGAAAGGCTGTACTGGCTGCTCACAAGACCCATCTTATACACATAGGTGGAAATGATCTCACTTGAGGTACTGTTCAGTGTATTCTGCAGCAGGTAAACCTTCTCAAATCCAACGCTCATGACGCTTCCCATTCTCATGATAAACATGATGGTTGCCGTCGGCAGCAGAGCCGGAACATCGATGTGGATCATTTTATGCCATTTGTTGGCGCCGTCCATCGTTGCCGCTTCATACAGGGTCGGGTCTACAGAGGAAAGTGTTGCGATATAGAGGATACTGTCCCATCCTACATGCTGCCATGCCTCAGACCATACATAAATGTGTGGGAATGCTTTTGCACTTCCCATCAGGTTCGGGAGCTTGAATCCAAGCAGTCCGACCAGCTTTGCGATAATACCTGTACTCGGGGAGAGGAACAGGATCAGCATTCCGGCCATAACAACGGTGGAGATAAAGTGCGGCAGGTAGGTTGATACCTGGAAGAATTTTTTAAACTTCTGTGCCTTCATCTGGTTAACCAGCAGTCCCATGATAACCGGGAGCGGGAATGTTACCGCGATGGTGTAAAGACTGATGATAATTGTGTTTTTAATGGTCAGACCGAACTGATAGGAGTTAAAGTACTGTTTGAAGTATTTCAGTCCAGCCCAGCTGCTTCCCATAATTCCATCCGCAGGTGTAAAGTTTTTAAATGCAATCACAATTCCGTACATCGGGTAGTACGTAAACAGTGCAAAAATGATAATGGAAGGAAGCATCAGTAAATATAATGGCCTGCTTCTTCTCACTCCCTCTACAAATCCTATGGAACTCTTCTTTTTGGTTTTACTATGGTTGGCGCTCACATATCATCCCTTCTTTCCTTTAGATTTCTTTTTCTCGTCTCAACCGATGAACATATTATACAAAAACTCGCCTCATTTTTCTAACATTTTCCGGCAGTCTGTATATTAAAAAAAAGACGTTTTCGCAACGTCTTTTTTTAAGTAAAATCTGTTTTTTGTTATCTATCACGTTTTTTTGTTATTGACACCATTTTTTTGTTATTTCTGACGGCTCCGGTATTCATTTGGCGTACATCCAACCAGCTCCCGGAACGTTTTACTGAAATAGGAAAAATTTCCGTACCCGACTTCCATCGCAATTTTGCTAATCGGCAGGGATGATGTGCGCAAATATTCTTTTGCCCGTTCAATTCTGCGCTCGGCGATATAATTTGGCAACGACATTCCCGTCGTTTTCATAAAAAGTTTGGAAACATAATCTTCCGAAAGAAAGACTTTTCCTGCCAGCACCGGCCGTGAGAGATCTTCTCCCAGATTCTGTTCAATATATGTTTTCAGCTGATCCACCACATTGTCGCTGTGTGTTTCGCTCTTTTTCTGTCCCTCCAGTACAGCAAACAGATATTCGATAAATTCCCGGCTTCCAACTACAGAAAGACAGGCTTCTCGTCTTCTGTGCTCGAATTCTTCTCTTTCAAAAATCTGTTCAAAAGCGATTCCACGGTCTTTTAAATAGCCATAAACCGTCTGAACCAGTTCTCCGATAAAACGAACGGTAAAATCTTTTCGCATTCCACCCGCAGCCCGGCGCTGTGTAATATAGCCCTGCAGAGATTTCCTTACCTGCTGCACAGAGTCCGTCTGCTCCATTTCTGCAAGATACGTTTTCCAGGATGGCTTTTGATATTCACGTTCCACAAAGTACCAGCGGTCTTCGTACAAAATTCCTGTCTCATCCGGCACGGCGTATTTTTCGATTTCTTCCAGTTTATCCCGGCTTTTTGGAATCTCTTCCAGCGTAACGGGTTTTCCCATATAGGTACAGAATCTTGCCGGAACCGCACCGGAAAGACACTTTCTCCATTCCTCCAGCTTTTCTTCATCCCCTGCATTTCGGATCACGTTCCGCAGTACAATCGCCCACTCCAGATCACTGGCATGGACAATGGCTTCCACACGCCGCCCTCTTGTTTCAAAAAATTCTGTCGTGACATTCTCAATCACAAAATTCTCCAGACTGATTTCTTTTTTATAATATTCTTTCGAAGGAATCTCCAGAACACGCAGCTGGATCAGGCAGAATTTTTCTTCCGGATCGTCATATTTCTTTTTTGCCTGCTCGATCCAGTATTCTTCCTGCATACACTGGATCAGAAGATCTTCCCATAGTTTCTTTTCTTTCTGTTCTGTATTTTCCTGTGCTTTTGTCTTCTGCTGTTTTTCCTTTACAATCTCGACCAAACGAAGAAGCGCGATTTCCAGATCTGTATTGGAAATCGGTTTCAGAAGATACTCTCTGGATGAAAGTTTCAGCGCCATCTGTGCATAGGCAAAATTTGCATAACTGCTCAGGAAGGCACATTCGATATCCAGTTTTTTATATCGGATCCATTCGAGCAGTTCCAGCCCGTTTCCCTGTGGCATGTCGATGTCACACAAAAGCATTTCGATTGGATATTCTTCCAGCAGTTTTTGCGCCTGGCGGATATTGTTTGCCGTAAAAACCATATCGATTCCGATTTTACTCCAGTTCACAGTCTCTTCCAGCTTATCGACCAGCAGCTTATCATCATCCACGATCAGAATAGTAATTGCCATAAAAAAGCCCCCAATATTTTTTAAGGCCAGCCGGCAGATTCCACTTACATAGAATATTCTGCCAGTTGGCCTGCTTAAAAACTATTATATCCTTTTTATTCTTTTCCGTCAAAGCAATAGGTACACATTTTGCACTTCGGCAGTCCAATGGATTCTACCAGATCATCGAGGCGGTGATACCGGAGGCTGGTAAAGTTCTGACGGCGGCAGATTTCCTGGCACATGGATTCGTAGCGGTCGCTCTTCGGATCTGCATATTCCTCCAGTGTTTTTTCTGCATTTTCTCCTTCTTTTTCGAGGATGATCCGTCTGGTAATCAGATCAAGCTCGGATTTGGAACGGGAAAAGTTCAGGAACTTGCATCCATACAGCAGCGGCGGGCATGCCGGGCGGACATGAACTTCTTTTGCACCGCTCTGATACAGAAACTCAGTCGTCTCCCGAAGCTGTGTACCGCGCACAATGGAATCATCAATCAAAAGCAGCTTTTTCTGATCGATCAGTGCCTGTACCGGAATCAGTTTCATGCGTGCGATCAGGTTTCTCTGCTCCTGATTGGTCGGCATAAAGGAACGCGGCCAGGTCGGAGTGTATTTGATAAACGGTCTTGCAAATGGAATTTTAGACTCATTGGCGTAGCCAATCGCATGGGCGATACCGGAATCCGGCACACCGGCAATGAGATCCGGGTGAACATCACTTCCCGCATCACGTTTTGCAAGCATGGCACCACAGTGATATCGCATCTCCTCGACGTTAATCCCCTCGTACGATGCTGTCGGATAGCCGTAGTAAACCCACAGGAAAGAGCAGATTTTCATCTCCTCCTGCGGCGGAACAAGCATCTCCACGCTCTCCGGTGTGATAAAGTCGATCTCTCCAGGTCCCAGTTCATGATAATCGGTATAGCCAAGATTCAGGTAAGCAAAATTTTCAAAGGAGGCACAGTAAGCGCCCTCTTTTTTACCAATGACAAGTGGCGTACGGCCTTTTTTATCACGGGCGGCGTAAATTCCGTCTTTCGTCATTAAAAGCAGCGTCATGGAGCCATCCACCACATCCTGCAGATGACGAATACCTTCCGTAATCGTTTTTTCGCTGCAGATCAGAGATGCTGCCAGCTCTGTGGCATTGATCTGTCCGGTGCTCATTTCCTGGAAATGCGTCCGTCCGTTTCCATAAACATTCTCCAGGAGCTTGTCCATGTTGTTAATCTTTCCAACGGTTGTAATCGCAAAGCTTCCAAGATGTGACTGGATCAGGAGCGGCTGCGGTTCATAGTCGGAAATGCATCCGATACCAAGATGGCCTTCCATCTCTGCTACATCGCGCTCAAATTTTGTACGAAACGGGGAATTTTCTATATTGTGGATTGCACGGCTGAAACCATTTGCTCCATAGGTCGCCATTCCTCCTCGTCTTGTACCGAGATGAGAATGATAATCTACTCCATAAAACAGTTCCAGCGTACAGTCTTCTCTTGATGCAACTCCAAAAAAGCCTCCCATTTGTCGTTTACCTCTCTTTTGTATTTTTTCTCCCTTGTGATGCGAAACGTATCGGTAATTCGGGCCATGGTCCTTTTACACCGTTTCGATTTGCACATACTTTCTTTTCTGTTATAGTGTAACACGATTTTTCCCGGATTGTAAAGTTTTTCTAATAAATTAGCTCACGAAAATAACTCACGTTAATAAATCATTTTCTGGCTGTTTTCACAAATTTTCCCGGATATGGTCGATAAACTTCGTTGCGGCAAGGCTGAATGGCTGTTCTCTTTTCCAGGTAAAAACACTGCGGCAGATGATCGGCGGATCTAAGAATCGTCCGACAATCTCGTCTTCCTTCCATAGTTCGGAGACTCCCTGCACCGTAATGAGATACCCGAGTCCCTTCCGAACCATTTTTGCTCCATTCGTCGGCATATTACAGGTAAATCGAACATTCAGCTTCTGATAATATGCTCCGAACCAGTTGGTAATCTCATTTTGCACATCCTGTCTTCTTGGCAGGATCAACGGAAGATCTTTTAAATCTTCCGGATGTACGACTTCTTTTTGTGCCAGCGGATCATCCGGGCGCATCAGCACCTGCTGCCGCTCTCCTTCTTTCAGACGCACAAACTCATATTTTCCCACATCAACCGGCTCCAGAAGCAGTGCAACATCCATCAGACCACGATCCATCTGCTCTTTCAATACATCTGCTGTTCCCGTCACCAGATCAAACGTCACGTTCGGATATTTTTGGCTGAAGGTTTCGATCAGATCTGCCAGAACATTCACAGACCTTGTCTCTCCGCATCCGATTGTCACATGTCCGTCGATCAGTGCTTCCTGCTCTGCCAGTTCTTTTTCTGTCTTATCAATCAGCCCGATAATTTCTTCTGCCCTGCGGCGCAGCAGGATTCCCGCATCCGTCAGCCGGATTCTCCTTGTTCCCCTTTCAAACAGGATCACTCCCAGTTCTTCTTCCATCTGGGACAGCTGACGGCTTAAGGTTGGCTGCGTAATATGCAGCATCTCTGCCGCACGGCTGATGTTTTCTTCCCGTGCTACGGCAAGAAAATAGCGAAGTACTCTTGTTTCCATATGTCTCCCTCTCGTTTTTCTCTCATTTTATTTCTGGCCTTTGTTTTATTTTGCTCTTTATTTCTTTTCCTTCCTGTTTTTCAGAAAGAATTTTCTTTCTTCTACTATATCGCTTTTTTTGTTTTCTGAAAAGAAAGTATTGATTCTTTTTTTCAAGTATGATACTTTGAAATTGTTGCGTACAGAGGTTCTGCGTTAAACTTAACGCAAATTTTCTGTACCTGTTTGCTATCCACAGAAATCAGAAACACGCGCATTTTTCTCTGATTTCCTATGATAATTTTTTGTATCAGGAGGGTTTTACTATGGTTTCACTTTTGCTGCCTGTCATTTATCTGGCATTCATCAGTCTTGGACTGCCGGATTCTCTGCTTGGCTCTGCGTGGCCGGTCATGTACCAGGAACTTGGAACTTCCGTTTCCGCAGCCGGTATCATTTCCATGATTATCTCTGCCGGAACAATTGTTTCCAGTCTGAACAGTGACCGGCTGAACACACGGTTTGGCACCGGAAAGGTCACCGCTGTCAGTGTTCTGACAACCGCTGTGGCACTGTTTGGTTTTTCCATCAGCCATTCTTTCTGGGCCCTGTGCCTCTGGGGAATTCCCTACGGTCTCGGCGCCGGAAGCGTCGATGCCGCTTTGAATAACTACGTTGCGCTTCATTATAAGGCGCGCCATATGAGCTGGCTGCACTGCATGTGGGGTGTTGGCTGCAGTACCGGCCCTGTTGTGATGAGCTGGGCAATCAGTCACCTGAACTGGAACAAAGGATATCTCATCATTTCCATTTTCCAGATTGTGCTGACATTGGTTTTGTTCTTAAGCCTTCCTCTTTGGCAGAAACCTGCCGGAGCTGCCGAAGAGGATACCTCTGTTCCGGCGGAGCGGAGTTTTTCCAGTCTGATCCGTGTTCCTGGTGTCAAAGAGGTGCTGATCTGCTTTTTCTGTTACTGTGCAGTGGAATCTACTGCTGGCATGTGGGCTGCAAGTTATTGTACGCTGTTCCGCGGTATTGATGCACAGCGTGCCGCAAGCTGGGCCAGCCTGTTTTACATTGGTATTACCATCGGACGTTTTATCTGCGGTTTCGTTACCATGAAGCTGAACGATCAGAATATGATTCGTCTGGGACAGTTTTTCATCGCCGTTGGTGCGGTTCTGATGCTGCTGCCGTTTGGCGATTCCCTTCTTTTTATCGGCCTGATCCTGATCGGACTTGGCTGTGCGCCGATTTATCCTTCCATCATTCACGAGACACCGGCAAACTTCGGTGCTGACTTAAGCCAGGGAATCATCGGCATCCAGATGGCCTTTGCTTACGTCGGAACCTGCCTGATGCCGCCGGTTTTCGGTGTTCTCGGCCAGCATATTTCCTTCGGACTGTATCCGGTATTCCTGATGGCCATTTTGATTCTGATGGTTGTAATGGCAGAGCGGATGCACCGCGTAACGGCGGAAAAGAGAAATTCTTATAAAGCCAACTATTAATCCAATTATTCTGCAGCAGAATGGTCCCCTTGGATCAAACTCTGGTATACTGGTACATCTGATCAGGTTACTCCCTGATCAGATGTACTTTTTGTAAATTTCGGAAATTTTTTCAAGCACGCTCCGCTTCAAACTCTTTCACCAAATCCTCCAGCAGGTTTCTGATCTGCAGGTGCTGCAGACATACTTTCTCACATTTTCCGCATTTCACGCAGTCTGATGCCTTTCTGCCCGGTGCAGTATATACAAGATTGTGATAAGAAATACTGATACATCACGCCAATTTTCCTGTTTCATTCCTCAATCATGCCAAAGACATCTTCAATCTCGCCCATATACAGATAATGGAGATCGCCATCTTTATATAAAGTATCGCGCGTAAATTCCGGCAGATCTTCTTTCTCCATTCTGACCGCATAGATTTTTTTGCAGACAAAGGTCAGCTCTGCCTCTTCAAATCCAACCGCATTTCCCAGCATCTTCGGTGTCAGACTGGTCAGACTGATCTTATCCGGCACATCATTTCCCGATTTTGATCCCAGGATTCCAAGATCCTTCCGATATTTCTCTGAAAAAAAGCAGACCGTAAACTCGTCTTCCTTCTGCAGAATCTGATGCGTCCGGCGGCTTTCCCGGATAAATACGGTAATGATCTGCTTTCCTTTCTTTGGCGGTCCCCAGATCGTCCCCATCGTACCCCATCCGATCGTCATCGTATTATACTCCCTTGGCGTACCCGCAGTACACAAACCCCAGCGGTCATCAAAAATAGAAAACACATCATACTTTGCGGTTTTAAAATTCTCCATCGTAATGTTCATACTACATTCCCCTTTCGCTGATTTGCTTTGTTATCCTTAGCATACCGTACGGTAGTAACTACCGGGCAAGAACTTTTTTTCGAAGCCTTGAATTTTTATAAAAACAGGGAATTTTTTTATTTTAGAAATAAGAATTGTATGTTATACTAATGAACGTTGCCACTCCCAGACAGGCAGAGAAGGGAGGGTTGACAGTGCAAGAACTATTCATTTCATTTTTTCTTTCCGTTATGGCAAGTATAGTAGCCTACTATATCTGCAAATGGCTGGACGGTAAGAAATAACTGGCAGCCAGCCTAAGGTTTAAGCCGCCTTGCCCAAAAGGCACAGAAAGCCCCACGAGTTGCAGCTCGTGGGGCTTTTGTTGACTTTGCAAGCCATTCATTTCATTGCCTATCGGCATTATAGCATATGAAAATTTAAAATGCAATATTCTTAAGTTTTAAAAATAAGATTTCTTTTTCATCTATTTTTCCACAACGCAAAAACCGGAATGCTTACACATTCCGGTTTCCAGCAGAGCGCGAGACGGGATTCGAACCCGCGACCCCAACCTTGGCAAGGTTGTACTCCACCCCTGAGCCACTCGCGCATTTATTAATTTTTATCTTGCTAAGTGCTCGCTGCACCTTACAAATGATACTATACAGGAACTCCCCTCATTTGTCAATACCTATTTTCAATTTTTTTCAAAAAAAATCAAAAGTATCTACGATTCCCTCAATTTTCGCTCTCCATCAGACCCCCGCACAGCTGTCTTCCCCCCACAAATTCACACCGAACCACCCTCCTGACGAATCCAGACTCCTTTCCATCCGTCCTCCCAACCCCACATGCTCACGCCGATCCGCCTCCTGGCGGATCCAGACGCTTTACCCCCGTCCCCACCGTCAGACCTCGCGTGGCTTCGTACCTGCGGTGCAGCGGGCATAGAAAAAGAGGGCAAGAACTGTGAGCGCAGAAGGGGCCCGGAAAAATGGGATGACCTCTGGTGCACAACACCAGAGGTCAAAACGCACTGAGTCGGGAAACCATCAGGTTTCCTGACGAATTGCGTTGATTCCCATTTTTCCGGGCCCCTTCCGCGCCACAAGTTCCGCCCTCTTTTTCTCGCCCGCTGCACCGCAGGTACGAAGCCGCACGAGGTCGTCCGTATTCACCTCTACGCCTTCAGAATCGCGCTCAGCACATACTGATTATTTGAGAAGTTTTTCTGCGAAATATCCCCGAGTCTGATCAGGTCAACATCCAGCCACAGCTCCTCTGCTGCCACCATCATATTTGCAAACATAATCCCGAAATTCACCTCATCCCACTTCCGAAGCTTCTCCACACTGTGCTTCTTCGAGAAAATATGAATCCTGTTATCATACACCACAAATCTCCACGGCTGGCTGTTCATACTGGATGGCGACAGTCTCGCCGCTTCCAGCATCTGCGTCATCCACTGCCGCGGCACCTCTTTGAACACACAAAGATCCTCCAGCGGCAGTCTCTTTGCTTCACTTTGCCGTCTCGTATGCGAACCATGACTCTTACCAAAAGCGACGATCCCCACCAGCCGCTTTCCGTTCTTCTCAAGCTCCGCCTTTTTCACACGATTACTTCCGATAAAGCAGGTTCCCAGTCCGATACTGCACAGATACAGCACCATCTGTTCCATAATATAACCCACGTTCATCAGATATCGTTCTGACTCCTCCGAATAAAAAGCCATATAATACGGCGCCTTCACACTGAACATACTGAGCATTCTCTCCTGCCCTTTTCTGTTGTCCAGAATCGCCATATCCACACCGATGCCCGAAAACAGTGCCGGCATCTCCTTATAATGCTCCCAAATCTTATCCAAAGTCTGCGGCGGAAGCGTATCAAAACAATAATTCCTTACTGATTTTCTAACAAAAATAGCCTCATATAAATTCATACTCTCACCCTTACTTCATCTGCTATCCGTCTGTTTTTGTTACAGTTCACTGCTGAATGAACAGTAATATTTCTTTCATAGCCGGCCGCGGCCCGCTCCCCATTTTTACAGGAGCAAAGCCGCATTCCGAAAAATTTACGTTTAATCTTCCGCATTCGACAGAAATACGGAAATTCTCCCTCTTAATCGCAAATATTTTTCAATTTCCAGCTCATCCATTTTTACTCTGTAATAATATTGTAACATATCCAAAAACTTTTTCAAGGGAAAAACGCGCCAAATTTTGTATATTTTTCACACATATTTCCCATCAAATTTATGCAACTTTAAAACCTGTGCTTACGCTTCCGCGGTCAGCTTCTCCAGCTCCTCCACATAAGAAGCAAACACATCCAGCGCCTCTTCCACCGGCTCCGGCTTCGTCATATCGACGCCGCAGATCTTCAAAAGGTCAATCGGATCCATCGAGCAGCCGCCGCTTAAGAACTGTTTGTACTTCTCCACGATACCCGGCTCCCCTGCCAGGATCTTGCTGCTGATCGCAATCGCCGCCGAAAATCCCGTTGCATACTGATATACATAGAACGGTGTATAAAAATGCGGAATTCTCGCCCATTCCAGCGCGATCTGCGGATCCGAAATCATATCCGGTCCGAAATACTCCTTGTTGATCGACAGATACAGCTCCGAAATACCGTCCGCCGTCAGCGTGCCTTCCTCTGCCATCTTCTCATGAATCCGCTTCTCAAACTCCGCAAACATCGTCTGGCGGAACACCGTTCCCTTAAACTGATCCAGGAAATAATTCAGCAGGAAAATCTTCTCCTCTTTTTCTTTCGCATGCTTCAGCAGATAGCGGATCAGCAGTGCCTCGTTGCAGGTTGATGCCACCTCAGCGACAAAGAGGCGGTACTCCGCATACGTAAACGGCTGCGTATGGTTCGAATACCAGGAATGCAGCGAATGGCCCATCTCATGCGCCAGTGTGAAGACCGAATCGATATTTCCGTTAAAGCTCATCAGCACATACGGATGGGAATCGTAAGAACCCCAGGAGTAAGCACCGCTCTTTTTTCCTTCGTTCTCATAAACATCCACCCAGCGCTCCGAAAAGCCCTTGTCCAGCAGTGCCACATAATCATCCCCGAGCACGGCAAGCGCTTTCTTCACGATCTCGATCGCCTGCTCATACGTATATTTCTGCTCGTACTCTTTCGTCAGAGAAACGTAAACATCATACATATGAAGTTCATCCACACCGAGCAGCTTTTTACGCAGTGCCACGTAGCGGTACATCGCCGGCATTTTTGCATGAATCGCCTCGAGCAGCTTGTCGTAAACCGAAACCGGGATATTTCCGCCATCCAGCGATGCAGCCAGTGCAGATGGATATTTTCTTACATCTGCAAAGAATGCGGCCTGTTTCAGATTGGCACCGAACGTTGCGGCGAGCATGTTTTTGTGTTTTTCATACTCCGCATAATACTTCTCAAACGCTTCTTTTCTGACCCGGCGGTCCTTCGACTGTAAAAATCCGACGAAGGTGCCGTGGCTCAGTGGAACCTGATTTTCCTCTTCATCCGTGACCGGCTGGAATCTGAGGTCTGCGTTCGAAAATGCCGAGAAAATCTGATCCGGGCTGGATGCCATCTCTCCGGCTTTTGCAAGAACCGCCTCCATCTCCGGCGAGAGAATGTGCTCTTTCTTGCGGAAGTTTTCTTTTAATATGCGATCGTACAGACGGAGCGGCTCATATGCTTTTTCAAATTCTGTAACCGTCTCCTCGTCAAGCTCCAGGATCTCCGGCTCTACGAAAGAAGAGGCATCCGCAAGAACAGCCATCATGCTGTCCATCTTTCCGGCATAGCCCTGATACTTCTGATTTCCCATATCCTGGTGATATTTCTGGCTTGCATAGACATACAGGCTGGAAAAGACACGGCTGATGTCATCCAGACCGGAAAGAACGTCATACAGCGCTTCTGCACTCTCTTTCATTGTTCCCTGTTTTGCGCGGAACGCTTCTATTTTCTTCGCAAGCTCCTGCTCTGTTTTCTCAAATTCTTCATCACTACCAAACAAACTCGAAAGATCCCAGCAGTACGCCGGATCCATCTCTTCTCTTTTTTTCAGTTTAATTTCTGCCATATTTCTCCCTTCATCCATCTTTTTAGACGGAACTATTTCTGCGGTTTTTCTTCTAATACTAATGTGCCGCACTTACGTTTAGTTTACCACAATTTAACCTCTAAATCTAAAATTTTTTCTTAATTTTCTTGACAAATCCATAAACCGATTGTATGATTGTACTATCAAATTAATACAGTAGTACAAAAGGAGTGAATGCCATATGCCATGGAATCTTGATTCCTCGCGGCCGATCTATCTGCAGATCATCGAGCGGGTACAGATGGACATCATCACCGGGCGCTATCAGCCGGGCGATAAGCTTCCGTCCGTCCGCGATCTTGCGCAGGAGGCCGCCGTCAACCCGAACACAATGCAGAAAGCGCTTTCCGAACTGGAACGCAGCGGACTGATCTATTCCCAGCGGACCAGCGGACGCTTTATTACCGAAGATAAGGAGTTGATTCATCAGATGAAAAAAGAACTTGCCGCCGCAGAAGTATCTGCTTTTGTTGCCCACATGAAACAGCTCGGCATAACCCCGGAGGAAATCCGGCAGCTACTTGCCGAAACGATTGAGGAGGAAGAAAATCATGAGTGAACTTATAACGTGTAAAGACCTGACGAAGCGCTTCGGAAACCACACCGCGCTCGATCATCTCAACCTTTCCCTGGATTCCGGGAAAATTATCGGACTGCTGGGGCCCAACGGAAGCGGAAAGACGACGCTCTTAAAGCTGCTGAACGGACTGCTGACCCCGAGTGAGGGTGAAGTCCTCATCGCCGGAAATCATCCCGGTATTGAGACAAAACGGATCGTCTCCTATCTGCCGGATAAAATGTATCTCGGCAGCTGGATGCGCGTCTCGGATCTTTTAACGTATTACAGCGATTTCTTTGAGGACTTTGACATGTCCCGCGCCAATGCCATGCTGGAATCCTTAAAAATCAGCCCGAAGGACCGTTTGAAAACGATGTCGAAGGGAACGAAAGAGAAAGTCCAGCTCATCCTCACGATGAGCCGCCGCGCAAAGCTCTACTGCCTCGACGAGCCGATTGCAGGCGTCGATCCGGCAGCACGCGATTACATTTTATCTACGATTTTAAACAACTACGAACCAGACGCATCCATCCTCATCTCAACACATCTGATTTCCGATGTCGAAAATATTCTCGATGAGGTCATCTTTATCCAGGAGGGCCAGTTAAAACTGCACGCCTCGGTTGAGGATATCCGGATGCAGGAGGGTGAATCGATTGATTCTTATTTCAGGGAGGTATTCAAATGTTAAAAAAATGTCTGAAACATGAGTGGAAAGCATGCTGGAAAAACATGGCGCTGCTGAACGGTGCCGCCATTTTCATGGGCGCTCTCGGAGGCTTCGGATTCCTCTTTTCCCAGCTTTCTGAGCTGCCGGATCTGCTGATCGTCCTCTATCTGTTTGCGTACGTTTTGATTGTGATCGCCGCATCCGTCATGACACAGGTGCTGATGATCCAGCGCTACTATAAAAATCTTTTTACCGACGAAGGGTATCTGACCAACGTCCTTCCGGTATCGGCAACGGATCATATTCTCTCCAAAATGCTGGTTTTCGGCGCATGGAGCATCTTAAACGCACTTTCCGTTCTCGCTTCCTTCGCTTTTTTGCTTCTGCCGTCCGCAATCCGGTATTTTACCGCAAACACCCTGCTTTTTTACAACAAGACCATGACCTTTTCCGATTTTCTGTCCTATCTCTGGGCACAGATTACCGGTGTTGCCGATGCTGCTTTTTCCCTGATCGGCATCACGAACCACATCAGTATGGCACTGTTTTCCATCGTTGGCTTCTTCGCTTCGCTGTTCTTTGGCATTCTTCTGTTCTATGCCGCCATCAGCATCGGAAGCCTGGTATCCAGCCACAAAATTCTGACGGCTGTCCTCTCTTACATCGGCATGACTACCGTGATCCAGATCTTCGGCGGAATCAGCATCGTCCGTGTTTTCCAGGACTCCACACCGACTGCTGTGGTTACCACATCCTCGGTTTCCACCCTTATCATCACCGTGGTGCTCTGCGTTGTTCTGTTCCTGATCTGCCGCTATATCTTAAGCAGACGGCTGAATCTTTCATAAAAATTGCATTAAAAAACGCCGCCGCGGACGAACCGAATCGTCTGCGGCGGCGTTTTGTATGCATGTTCTGCACTTATGCCAGATGCCAGATATCCTCGTTATACTGTGCAATGGTACGGTCGGAGGAGAAGAAGCCTGCTTTTGCGATGTTGATCAGGCACTTCTTGTTCCATGCATCTTTGTTCTCGTAGTCTTTGTATACTCTTTCTTTTGTCTTGATGTACTCTTTCAGGTCGAGCAGCGTCATGAACCAGTCTTTGTTCAGGATCTCTTTGTAGAGTCTCTCCAGGCAAACCTTGTCGCCGATAGCAAGAAGCTCATCGCTGACGATGAAATCAACCAGCTTTGCAATCTCCGGATCTTCGTCATAGATGTCTTTTGAGCAGTAAGCAGCATCTGCGTACAGGTCGATGACATCCTGCGGTTTCTTTCCGAAGATGTAGATGTTCTCTTTTCCGACAAGATCGCCAATCTCAACGTTTGCACCGTCTTCTGTTCCAAGAGTCAGGGCACCGTTCAGCATGAATTTCATGTTTCCGGTTCCGGAAGCCTCTTTGGATGCCAGGGAGATCTGCTCGGAGATATCTGCTGCCGGGATCACCTTTGCAGCTTTTGATACGTTGTAGTTCTCAAGCATAATCACTTTGAAGTACGGGCTTACCTCAGGATCGTTATCAATCAGCTCCTGCAGGCACAGGATCAGATGGATGATATCTTTTGCGATGATATAAGCCGGTGCAGCCTTTGCACCGAATACCATGGTGATCGGGGTTTTCGGCTTGTTGCCGCTCTTGATATCCATGTATTTGTAAATAGCGTACAGGGCGTTCATCTGCTGGCGTTTGTACTCATGAAGACGTTTTACCTGTACATCGATGATGGAATTTTCATCCAGCGCGATATTCTGTGTCTCATACAGGAACTGTTTGAGATCCAGTTTTCGGTTGTGTTTGATCTCCTCAAGTTTTGCAAGAACCTTCTTGTTGTCTTTGTATTTGAGCAGTTTTTCCAGCTCGTCGGCATCTTTTTTGAATCCCGGTCCGATCAGGCTCTCGATATACTGTGCCAGTTCACGGTTGCAGTGCAGCAGCCAGCGGCGGAAAGTGATTCCGTTTGTCTTGTTGTTGAATTTCTCCGGATAAATATCGTAGAACGGTTTCAGCTCGGAGTTTTTCAGGATCTCGGTGTGCAGTGCTGCAACGCCGTTAACAGAAAATCCGTAGTGGATATCCATGTGTGCCATGTGGACGCGCTGATCCTTGTCGATGATCGCTACTTTCTCATCTTTGTATTTCTTCTTTGCCTGTGCGTCCAGCTCGTGGATAATCGGCATCAGGTGCGGAATAACCTCCTCGAGGTAATCGATCGGCCATTTTTCCAGTGCCTCTGCCAGGATGGTGTGGTTGGTGTAAGCACAGGTCTTGCTTACAACATCGATGGCTTCCTGCATGGTAAAGCCTCTCTCCTGCAGCAGACGGATCAGCTCCGGAATGACCATGGACGGATGGGTATCGTTGATCTGGATCACAACGTGATCATACAGCTTGTGCAGATCGTAGCCCTTCTGCTCGCACTCCATGAGGATAAACTGTGCGCCGTTGCTGACCATGAAATACTGCTGGTAGATACGAAGCAGCTGTCCGGCACGGTCGCTGTCATCCGGGTAGAGGAACAGTGTCAGGTTTTTCTGGATCTGATGCTTGTCAAAGTTGATGCTGTCTGATGGAACGATACTCTCGTCTACCGTATCTACATCGAACAGATGCAGACGGTTACAGCCATTGTTGTAACCCGGTACGTCGATATCATACAGGGTAGAATGCATCGTGAAGTTTTTATACGGAACTGCAAAGGATACCGGCTGTCTGACGAGCCAGCTCTCATTTGTGATCCATGGATTTTTCACTTCTTTCTGTTTGTGGTCGACCAGAAGCTGGCGGAACAGACCGAAGTGATAATTAAGGCCGATACCGTCTCCCGGCAATCCAAGTGTTGCGATAGAATCAAGGAAGCATGCTGCCAGACGGCCAAGGCCTCCGTTTCCAAGGGACGGCTCCATTTCCATTTCCTCGATCTCCGTCAGTTCTCTTCCGTGAGAAGCGAGTGCTTTTTCTACTTCCTCATACATGCCAAGGTTGATCAGGTTATTGGACAGCAGTTTTCCGATCAGAAACTCTGCTGAGATATAATACAGCTTCTTATTTCCGGTGTTTCTTTTGCGACCTGCCATCTCCTGTTTTGTGATGACCATCAGGGCTTCAAAGATTTCGCTCTTTGTGCAGTTGTCCAGATCTCTTCCAAAACGCTCTTTTAAGATTGCCTGAATTCTTTCTTCCATTCTTTTTTCTCCTCGTGTTGCTGTGGAAAATTCCCACAGTGTAATTTGGTTGCGCTGCCGTTCCGGATTTTCTGCGATCGGCAGCTTTCACAGCTCCATGCAAAGCTTTTCCTTGAATGGGACTGTTCACTTCTGAATCACTTTTTTGCGGCAGCGAAACTGCAAGGGTTTTACTGCTGCGCGATCCGCGACTTTGTGGATTCCCTTACGACGAGTTCCCCATCGTATACTTTGCTGCAGGGTTCTTCTTTTCCTGAAATTAAGGAAAACAGCATCTTTGCCGTCTCTGCAGCAAGCTGCTCCACCGGCTGGCGGATCGTTGTGATACTGGGTATATAATACTCTCCCGCATCAATTCCGTCAAATCCTGCAACGGAAATATCATCCGGCACGGTAAGCCCGGCCTCTTTTAAGGCACGGCACGCACCGATTGCCAGCGTATCCGCGGTGGCATACAGCGCGGAAAACTCCGTCTTTTTTTCCAGAATTTCTTTTGTTATCTTGTACCCTGTGGCGAAAGAATACGTGTCGTCCTTCGTCATATGAAATACCAGATCAGGGTCATAAGGTATCCCATGATCCAGTAAAGCCTGGCGGTACGCATTCAGACGGAGGCGTCCGATACTGATGTCGTCCTCGCAGGCGGTAATGATGGCAATGCGCCGGTGCCCGAGACCACAGAGATAATCTACCATCTTATAGCTTTCCCTGTAGTCATCGACCGATACGCTCGCGCACGGTTTTCCTCCGTCTGAAACCGCCCCGATTGTACTGATCACGTACGGAACCGGGATCTGCGCCATTTTCTCATGCGGATGCGTAAAGTTTCCGCCGAGGAAAATGATGCCGCGCAGCCGTTTTTCTTTGACGATCTCGATCGCGGAGTCTACCTCATTTGCCTTTTCCTCTACTCGCTCAATAATGCAGGCGTATTTCTTTTTTCGCACAACCTCTTCAATCACACTGATCATGTTGTTGAAGAACATGTTGTCCATGCCTTTTACCAGAATGGCAATCGCTTTGGCATTCGACCGCTTCAGATTTCTGGCACTGTTGTTCGGTACGTAATTCGATTCGGCAATCACCTTTAAAATCATCTCTTTTGTTTCCGGGTTGATGTCCGGATGATTATTCATCGCTCTCGATACAGTACTCACGCCTACCTTACATTTGCGGGCAATGTCCCTGATTGTTACCTGTTCCATATTCTGCAGGCCTCTCCTTTAAACTCTGTACCTGTTCTGCCGGAATCTCTTCCGGCTTGTTTTCCCGGCCTGTTTTGCTTTCTCTCCGGCGCGTATTTTTATTTTGCAATACGTGCTGTAATCTGTGTCAGCCGGTGAATTCTCTTTGCCATTTCCGGTGTAAACTGTCCCGGAAGCAGGCGCCATTTCCAGTTATTTCCAAGTGTAGACGGATAGTTAATTCTCGCTTCCGTTCCAAGACCTAAAAATTCCTGCATCGGAGTGACAGCCAGATTTGCCACGCTCTCCATTGACATGCGAATGAAATCCCACGGGAGTTCCTCGTCGGTACTCTTTGCATTTCCCATATACTCTTTGGAGAATTCGCGGTCTTCCTCACTCATGACATAATACCATCCAAGAATGGTATCATTGTCGTGTGTTCCGGTGTAGACAACACAGTTTCTCTCGTAATTGTGCGGCAGATAATCACTCTCCTCACGGGAGTCAAAAGCAAACTGCAGCACCTTCATACCCGGATAGCCGGATTCTTTCACCATTTCGATCACGCTCTCGGTAAGATATCCCAGGTCTTCTGCGATGACATCCACATCGCCGAGCTTTTCTTTGACGGTGTTGAACAGATCCATGCCCGGTCCTTTTTCCCAGTGGCCGCGCTCTGCCGTCTGATCACCGAACGGGATGGAATAATATTCATCAAATCCGCGGAAATGGTCGATGCGGACAGTATCGTACAGTTTAAACACGTGAGCCAGACGTAACAGCCACCATGCATAACCTGTGCTCTTATGATAGTCCCATTTGTATAACGGGTTGCCCCAGAGCTGTCCGGTTGCGGAGAACGCATCCGGCGGGCATCCGGCAACTGCTTTTGGCTGGTTGTCCTCATCAAACTGGAACAGAACCGGATTTGCCCAGGTATCGGCACTGTCAAATGCAACATAAATCGGAATATCACCGATGATACGGATACCCTTTTCATTTGCGTATGCCTTCAGTGCTTTCCACTGTTTCAGGAACATAAACTGCTGGAATTTGTAAAATGCAATCTCCTCGGCAAGTTCTTCCCGTTTCTGATTCAGTGCTGCTTCTTCTCTGTCCTTTAATTCTGCCGGCCACTCACTCCAGCTGATTCCGCCGAGTGCATCCTTAATCGCCATATACAGCGCATAATCTTCCAGCCAGTAACCATTTTCCGATACAAATGCATCATATACGTCATCTGCCGCAAATCTTTCAAATGCTTTTCTGAGTACTTTGAAACGGGACAGATAAATCTTTTCGTAATCAATATACTCTGCATTGTCGCCGAAATCGCACGCATCACACTCTTCTTCTGTCAGAAGTCCCTCTTTTACCAGGGTCTCCAGATCAATAAAATATGGATTTCCTGCAAAAGTAGAGAACGACTGGTACGGCGAATCTCCATATCCCGTCGGTCCAAGTGGAAGAATCTGCCAGTAGCTCTGGCCGGCCTCCTCCAGGCGATCCACAAATTCATACGCTTCTTTCGAAAAACATCCGATACCATATCGGGACGGCAGCGAAGCTACCGGAAGTAAAATACCACTTGCTCTCATTTTTAAACCCTTTCTCCTTGTCGTTTTTTCTATCCATCCGACCCCACAAATACATAATTCCTGTTCACGGATACGCAGCAAATTGTAACTTATACAGCCCTTCTAACCAGCTCATTTTGTTTCGTAAAAACAGGGCTGTCGGTATCTCGTCTGCATTTCCGGAAACGGTGTCGGTAACGTTTCCGGAACTCGTTATATTTACAATACCATACTCTGCATCAAAAAACAACCCCCAACCCCCTTATCATATTTACCAAATATTGAATACTCTGTTTATTCAAAACAACGAATTTGCATTTTTGTAACGATGCAAAGCCATACATAAAAAGACAGCATGCGGGGACGGAACCGCTTTGGTCACTTAAAAATCATGAATTTTTCAAGCCTCCCATATAGGTTCTGTCCCCGCATGCTGTCTTTTGCGGTATCTGTTTTTCACTTAAAACTCCAGAATTATCTTTGTTCCAGTTCCAAGTGTACTCTCAATTTTAATCTTCGCATCATGAAGAATCGCTCCATGCTTCACAATGGAAAGTCCAAGTCCCGTACCTCCCGTTTCACGGGAATGACTCTTATCTACACGATAGAACCGTTCAAAGATCCGCTCCTGATCTTCCTTTGCAATTCCGATTCCGGTATCTGCCACAGATACCACTGCCCGTCCGTTTCTTCCGCGGGAAACCGTCACTTCGACCTCACCGTCCCTGCGGTTGTACTTGATCGCATTGTCGCAGAGATTGTAGATCATCTCATAAAGAACCTGCCGTGCACCTTTGATCCGGCAGCTCTCTCCTCTCAGTGTCATCTTCACCTGCTGCTCCTTTGCCCGTATGGAAAGATGTCCCTCGACATCACGGCAGATCTGCATCAGATCCACTTCCTCCATCGGGATCGACTGGTCGTTCTCGTCCAGTCTGGACAGCTTGATAATATCCTCGACAAGAGAGCTTAACCTGCTCGCCTCACTGTGGATTCTTCCCGCAAATTTTGGAATATCCTCCGGTTTCACCATGTTATTTTCTATGATCTCCGCATATCCGGAAATTGACATCAGTGGTGTTTTCAGCTCATGTGACACATTGGCAGAAAACTCACGGCGCATCACCTCCGCTTTCTGTTTTTCTGTCACATCCAGCACCAGGATGACCGCACCGGATACAACATTGTCCACACGCACCGGATTAGCAAGAAGCTGATAGACTCTTCCGTTTAATTCCAGCATCCGCTCCTCGGAACTGCCCTCCAGAGCATGATCCAGCGCCTCCTTCAGCTGCTCATTGCGGCTGACTGTCACAATATTGTGATTGATGCACTCCTCTGCCGTCACATCAAACAAATTCTGTGCCGAGCGGTTGATGGAGAGTACAACCGACTGGTTTGTCACGATCAGACCATCCTTCATATATTCCGTGATGGCAAGATACTCCTCCTGATTATGGCGGAGCTCCTCCATCTGCTGCTGGATCTGCTTCTGCTGCTGATGAATTCTGCCAAGCAGCGGACTCAATTCCTCATACGCTTTGTTGTCCAGCGGATGATTCAGATCAATCTCATTGATCGGCTTTACGAGTGCCTTTGTCATATGGCTGACCATCATCAGCTCTACGACAAGAACTGCCGCAATCAGCACAGCCACAAGCCATATATTCCGCAGCATCACACCGAACACACTGTCTGTTGTCAGGGAAACGCGGATGATTTTTCCATTGTCCAGGCGCAATGCCGTATAATATGTTTTGCTCCGCAGGGTCTCGGAATAACGGGAAATATTGCTTTCCCCGGTCTTTTCCGCCTCAATCACCTCCGGCCGCCCGGAATGGTTTCCCATCATGTTCTCATCCTCGACCGAATCAAACAGAACGGTTCCGTCCGTGTCAATCAGGGTAACCCGGCTTGCCGTAATCTTGCCGGCCGGTTTATCCAGACTGTCATCACCCATCTTGTCCAGAAAATACCTGTAATACTCACATTCATTTCTCACCGAAACACGAAGCTGCTCCGCCGTATTGTTGTACATTGCCCAGCTCATGGTGAAAAAGGTCAGGATAATCGCTGCGATAATCAACGCTCCCGCATGTTGAAAGACTTTTTTACGCATCTTACTTCCTCAGCCTCCTATCCGGTATCCCACGCCGCGGACCGTCTCGATCAGCTCGCCGCATTCGCCCAGCTTCTGGCGGAGTGTACGCACATGAACGTCTACCGTACGGGTTTCTCCGTCAAAATCATAGCCCCAGACATGGCCGAGCAGACGGTCTCTCGTAAGGACAATTCCTTTATTTTCCATTAAAAATTTCAGCAGTTCAAACTCTTTTAAGGTCAGGGTAACCTTCTCCCCTTTGGCCAGAACCTGATGCTGTTTCACCTGGATCTGCAGATCCCCGGTCTCCAGCACATCGTTTTCCTTCTCTTCTTTTCCGGCACGGCGCAGCACGGCACGTACCCTTGCGATAAATTCCATCATGCCGAACGGCTTGGTAATATAGTCATCGGCTCCGCAGTCAAGGCCCATGACCTTATCATACTCAGCGCCCTTTGCCGTTACCATAATGACCGGAATTTCTTTTGTTACTTCCGATGCCTTGAGGCGTGAAAGAATTTCAAGACCATCCTCTCCCGGAAGCATGATATCCAGGAGAATCAGATCCGGAAGCTGTTCTGCAATAGCTGCATTCAGCTCTTTTCCGCTTTCCAGGCCTCTTGCGGTAAAACCGCTCGATTCCAGTGTGTATACGATCAGTTCCCGTATATTTCTTTCATCTTCCACGCAGTAAATCATCTGTTATTCCCCTTTATGGTGACCGTTAATGGAATACACAACCCATTCCGCAATGTTTGTTGCATGGTCACCGATTCTTTCATAATATTTTGCAATCATCAGATAGTCCAGAGACTGGACATCTGTGGTAATTCCCTTTCGCATACCCTGCAGAATTTCATCCTTTACCTCGTCAAAAAGATCATCCACGATATCATCGGAATCGATAACCTCCCGTGCAAGCTTCAGATCCTGCTTAACGTATGCATCGATGCATTTTGTTACCATAGAAGCTGTTGCTTTCGCCATATCCTTCAGACGGATGCTTGCATCCGGCACATCAAGACTCGTTACTTTTACGATATCCGCAATATCTGCTGCCTGGTCTCCGATCCGCTCCATATCGGTAATCATTTTTAATGCCGCAGATACCTGACGCAGATCACGTGCTACCGGCTGCTGCTGTAAAATGATGCGGAAGCAGAGATCCTCGATCTCCCGTTCTTTCGCATCGACAACCTGGTCTTTTTTGATAATCTCTTCTGCCGCTCTCTGGTTTCCCTCCAGCAGAACCTCATATGTCCGTCCGATTGCCTGCTCGCAGAGTGCGCCAAGCTCAATCAGCTCCGTGTGCAGAATTTCCATCTGCTGCTCAAATCTTTCCCTCATATCAGCCAAACCTCCCTGTAATGTAATCCTCTGTCCGTTTATCCTTCGGCATGGAGAAGATCTGTTCGGTCTCGCCGTATTCTACTACCTCGCCTAACAGGAAAAATGCGGTTTTGTCGGAAATTCTGGCTGCCTGCTGCATATTGTGGGTTACCATGACAATAGTATAATCTTTTTTCAATTCTACCGCAAGATCTTCGATTTTGGAAGTAGAAATCGGATCCAGTGCTGAGGTTGGTTCGTCCATCAGAAGAACCTCCGGCTGTACGGCAAGGGCACGCGCAATGCAGAGACGCTGCTGCTGTCCGCCGGACATGCCAAGTGCGCTTTTCTTCAAACGTTCCTTCACCTCATCCCAGATTGCTGCCTGTCGAAGAGACTGCTCCACAATATCATCCAGCTTCGCTTTGGAACGGACACCATGTGTTCTCGGTCCATAGGCAATGTTGTCGTAAATGCTCATCGGAAACGGATTTGGCTTCTGAAATACCATGCCGACCCGTTTGCGGAGTCCGTTGACATCCATTTTTCCGCCATAGATGTTTTCTCCGTCCAACAGCATTTCACCGGTGATCCGACAGCCCGGAACGAGATCATTCATTCTGTTGATGGATTTTAACAGGGTCGATTTACCACAGCCGGAAGGTCCGATAAAAGCCGTCACCTCATTGGCATCAATGCTAAGATTGATATTTTTTAAGGCATGAAAGTCTCCGTAATAAAGATCCATATTGGATACATCTATTTTACTCATGTTTTTTCCTCGTCTCTCTTTTATTTCTTTGCAATTTTCTTCGCAATCATTCCGGAACAGCCGTTGATCAGAAGGACAATCAGCATCAGGATGACGCCGGTTGCATACATCTGATTCATATAGAGGCCTTCACTGGAAAGTGCATACATATGAACGGCAAGGGTACGGCCGGAATCCATAAGGCCTGCCACCTTTGCAATCGTTCCTGCTGTGAAAAGAAGCGCTGCCGTCTCTCCTACGACACGGCCTGTCGCAAGAATGACACCGGAAAGAATGCCGGGTACGGCAGATGGAAGAACAATTTTAAAAATCGTACGAAGCTTTCCGGCTCCCAGTCCAAAGCTTGCTTCCCGATAGGAATCCGGAACTGATTTTAAGGCTTCTTCTGCTGTTCGCATAATCAGCGGAAGAATCATGATGGCAAGGGTACAGGCACCGGACATCATCGAGTATCCCATTTTCAGGGTTTTCGTAAAAAACAGCATACCGAACAAACCGTAAACGATCGACGGAATACCGGAAAGGGTCTCTGCCGTAATCCGGATCAGGCCAACCAGTTTTCCGCGTTTATTGGCATATTCAACCAGATAAATCGCCGAGAAAATGCCGAGGGGCGCAGCAAGCAGCAGGGAAAGTACTGTCATCGTAACAGTGTTGATGATCGCCGGAAGCATCGTAACATTCTCTGTATTATAGGTCCATGCAAACTGCTCCAGTGTCAGGTTTTTCACACCGTGGATCAGAATAAATCCAACCAGAAAAACCAGAACGGCAAGCGCAAGAATAGCTGCTCCCCAGGTAATTCCGGTCAGCACGGAGGAAAAAACACTTTTGTGATACGTAACCTTTGTTCTTTCTTTTTCTTTTGTATTTATTTTTACAGCTTCCATTGTATTTACAGCTCCATTTCCTTTAATCACCATAATGTACCCTCCGGTTCAGCATAGACACCGATAAATTGATCAGCAGGATAAAGACAAACAGCACAACACCCGTTGCAATCAGCGCTTCCCGGTGAAGTCCGGATGCATATCCCATCTCCAGTACAATATTGGCTGTCATGGTACGAAGGCCTTCTGTGATTCCTTTTGGCATACGAGGCTGGTTTCCGGCAATCATAATCACTGCCATCGTCTCTCCGATGGCACGTCCGATGCCAAGCACGATGCCGGCCAGGATTCCGGATTTTGCCGCCGGGACAACTGCAAAGAAAACGCTCTGGGAATGCGTGGCACCAAGGCCAAGGCTTGCTTCATAGTAGGATTCCGGAACGCTTGTAATGGCGGATTCTGTTACACCGACCACGGTCGGAAGAATCATAACGGCCAGAAGAATAGATGCCGTCAGCATTGTGTTTCCGTTTTTGCCTGTCAGCTGTGCCATCAACGGGACGATCACAACCAGTCCGAAAAATCCATATACGATAGACGGAATACCGGCCATCAGGTTAATGCCTGATTTGCAGATGCCGTAAAACTTTTTCGGACAGTAACGGGAAAGAAACACCGAAGTAAGAATGGCAACCGGCACACCCATCAGGATTGCAAGGCCGGTCACGCAGATACTGCCGACAATCATCGGCAGGATACCGAAAATATTGTTTCCCGGTTTCCACACGGTACCGGTCAAAAATTTCAGCGGTCCGATTTTAAAAATGGCAGGAACACCATTCATGAACAGGAAAATGCAGATCAGTGCAACAGCCAGTACGGAGCAGCACGCCGCAATCAGGAATACAAGTTTCATGATCGTTTCTCTTAGTTTCATAAGATAAATCCTTTCCTTTCATTGTTTCGCGGAGCGTGTTTGAAAAAGACTTTCGTTTTTTTCCTTACGAACTGCTTTTTCAAGCACGTTCCGAAAGACAGCTTCTTTTTCTGAACATTTTCGGATACGGAAGTAAGAGCGATTTTCCATTGTTCGCCCTTACTTCTTTTTCCATTGCTTTATACATTCTTTATTTTACATCTGCCCAGTCGGTTGTGTCGCCAACATAGATGCTCTTTACCTGATCGCTGGTCAGCCCGTCGGTCGGGTTCTCTTTGTTTACGATGACAGCAATACCGTCGGTTGCGATTACGGTTGCGGTAAGCCCTGAGGATTTCTCCTCATCCTTTAAGTCACGGGATGCCATACCGATGTCGCAGAGACCGTCGCTTGCGGAAGTGATACCTGTTGTGGAATCGCTCTGCTGTACTTCGATGTTAGCGTTTGAATTTACTTTTGTATAAGCCTCTTTTAATTTTTCCATCAGTGGTGTTACAGAGGAAGATCCTGCTACCACAACCTTTTCACCGCTGCAGTTTCCTTCGTAGGCTTTGGTATCTTTGATTGCAATATATCCGTCATCTGAAACAACCTGCTGTCCGTCGGTGCTTAAGATGTAGTCCATGAAATCCTGCGCATCTGCGGAAAGACCGTCTTTTGTTACAATGTTGAACGGACGGCTTACTTTATAGGAACCGTTTTCTACGTTCTCTGCGCTTGCCTCTGCTCCGTCGATTTTCAGTGCTTTGACTTCATCATTTAAGGATCCAAGGGAGATATAACCGATTGCGTGCTGGTTACCTGCCACTGTGCTCATCATAACGGAAGTATTGTTGGTGATCTGTGCATCAACGGTGGTATTATCCACTTTCTCACCTGCATCGTTTTTCTCTTCTACACCGAACAGCTCGATGAATGCACCTCTGGTACCGGAACCATCCTCACGGGAGATCACGCTGATCTGTCCGGAAAAATCTCCGCCTGCTGCGGTGCTGTCACCGTCTGTGCTGCCATCTGCCTCTGTTGCAGAAGCCTCTTTTGTAGTGTCTGCTGTGGAAGAACTGCTGCTATCGCTGCTTCCACATCCTGCAAGCATTCCTGCAGCCATCATTGCGGTTAAGGTGATTGCAATTACTTTTCTCTTCATAATATTCTTTTCTCCTCTTTTCACACGGGATTTTTGTGATTTCTATTTTGTAAAATCGCAATCCCGACGTTTTTTACATTTCGTTTTTACAGGTTTCATCATAACAACGGCGTGTAAAATGCAAAATCTCAGAGATGTTAAGTTTATGTAAAACATGAGTTTTTTCTTTTTTACATTCCATTTTTCCGGTCGTAAACCGCTCCGTCACATCTCTCGCAAGTGGCACATTTTTTCCGCGCAGTGCAATCCTGCCCAAAGGATCTTTTTCTCCGCAGGAAATTCCAACAAGATTTCCCATAGAAAAAAAAGGCTCCCCGGAATACTCTTTTTTCAGAGTATTCCGGGGAGCCTTTTTCTAAAGCATATGCAAAAGCGGATATTCGCAATCCTCTTATTCCGTCACCGGCACGTCAAGCTTTTCGGACGCTTTTTTTAACAGGTCAATGATCGGCAGATGCTGCGGGCATACACTCTCACACTGACCGCACTGCACGCAGTCTTCTGCTTTTCCCGATGTTTCCAGCAGCTTTTTATAATAATTTTTCGCGCGGTCTTCTTCTCCATACAGGCGGATGGTATTCAATGCCTTGAACACATCCGGAATCGCGATTCCCATCGGACATCCGTCGCAGCAGTAACGACAGGCGGTACATGGAACCGCCGGACTCTTTTTCAGCGCTTCCTGTGCTTTGGCGATCACTGCTTTTTCTTCCTCGTTTAACGGTACAAAATTTCGGAAGGTTTTGATATTATCCTCCATCTGTTCCTCGTTTGACATACCGGAGAGCACGGTTGCAACACCCGGGAGGGAAGCCGCAAAGCGGAGTGCCCAGGACGCAATTGATGCATCCGGATGAACGCGTTTCATCTCTGCTTCAATCTCTTTGCCTGCTGATGCAAGGGAACCGCCCTTTACCGGCTCCATAACAAGGAACGGCATATCGTATTTCCGAAGCACCTCATACAGACGTCCGGACTGGATCAGCGGATTGTCCCAGTCAGCATAGTTCATCTGGATCTGGACAATTTCGACCTCCGGATGCTCGGAGAGAATCTTGTCAAGCAGCTCCGGCGTTCCGTGGAAGGAGAAACCAAAGTGTTTGATCAATCCCTCTTCTTTTTTCTTCTTGGCCCAGTTGAAACAGTCGTATTTCACATAGCCTTCATAGTTTGCGCCGTCTTCTACGCTATGCAACAGGTAATAATCAAAGTAGCCTGCTCCGGTGCGCGCGAGCTGATCGTTGAAAATGCGGTCACGACCTTCGATGCCCTCGTCCATCATCCACTGCGGGAGTTTTGTCGTCAGAGTAAAGCTTTCTCTCGGATGACGCTCTACCAGCGCTTTTTTCACGATGCTCTCCGATTTTCCGCCGCAGTACATATAGGCGGTGTCAAAATAGTTCATTCCGGAGGCAAGGTACGCATCGACCATTTTACAGATCTGCTCCAGATCCAGTTCTCCGTCCTTCTCCGGAAGGCGCATCATGCCAAATCCTAATTTCGGCATTTTTGTTACATCTACACTCATGATAAAATCCCCTTTCTTTTCCGCGGAAAACCTTCGTTTCCTCAGTATTGTTGAAAAAATTGTAGCATTAAAGTATACTTGAAAGTCAATAGTTTTTTTTATTTTTGTCAAAATTTTTCTTTGACTTTTTCCGTTTCCGGTGGTATTCTGGTAAAAAATTATGATTACAAAAGGAGTAGCACTATGATCTGGAAAAACCAGTTTCTTCACCTCACAAATGGCGATGTTTCAGCTGTTTATGGGGATAGTGCGCTCTTTTTTAAGTAAACTTCACTTTTTGAGTTCTTAAAATTCTATAGAAAACGCACATATCTCCCAATCAAAATTTTACTATATTTTGACAAGGAGATTTTTTTATGTCTGAGAAAACTATTAGAAAACAAATACGAACTTTATATCTTATGACCACGGTCGGCTATTTTCAGATTGCGGCGGCTTCGTGGGTTGCACTGCTCGCACTCCGTGGATTTTCGCTGCTGCAGATCGGGATGCTCGAAAGTATTTTCCATATCGTGAGCCTCTGCTTTGAACTCCCCTCCGGCGTTGTCGCCGATGTTTTCGGGCGGCGGAAAACGCTGATTGCAAGCCAGATGACCTCCCTGATTTCCGGTACGCTGATGATTTTTTCCACCGGCTTTGCTACAACGGCGCTTGCGCTTGGATGCAGTGCGCTCAGCTATAACCTTGCATCCGGCACACGGGAGGCACTTGCGTATGACAGTCTGAAGCAGAACGGGGACGAAGGATTTTATGCCCGTTTTTCTTCTACCGAAATGATGCTGTACCGTATCACCAATTCCACCGCAACGCTCTGCGCAGGTCTTGCCCTGTGGCTGGGATACCGGCGCGCGTATGCGATTGATCTCTTCTTCGGGCTGATTGCGCTTGGCGTTTCATTCCGCCTTGTGGAAATAAAAACGGACGAAACACCAGTTCATTATCCTGTTGGACAGGAAATCGTTTCGGTTGTGCAGGAAAGCTGGCAGTTTCTTGTCCGTGAGAAAAAAGCAAGAAATATTATGCTGGTGAACGCACTCATCGGTGCCGTTTCCACGCTGGTTCTCTTCTTTTTACAGGCGAAGCTGCCACTCACCGGCATGAACAGCGCGCTGCTTGGACCTGCCCTCTTCGTGATGGGACTCGGCGCGGCACTGGGATCGCGGATGACGGCATACTTTCACAAATACCGCTACCGCGCGATTCTGCTGTTTGGCACGATCGGTGTACTTTTCGCCTTTCTTATGAGCTTTACCGGACTGCCGGCCCTTATGGTCTTCGGCGGATTTGTCGGATCCTTTTCCGATGATTTTCTTGAAGTCCGGACCGATATTCTGCTCAATGACATGATCCCGTCCAGGCAGCGGGCGACGCTGATGTCGGTGAACTCGTTTGTCTTTTCCATGATTATGATCGTCCTTTCCACCGTATTTGGATGGATCATGTGATCGTCAAAAATTTACTTACATTGAAAAAAACGCTCATCAGTTTTTTTGCTGATGAGCGTTTTTTTCAAAAAATGATCAAACACCGCCGCTCCCTGCCAGAGCGCCGTCTGGGGTCTGCGGGGGTGTGCTTCCCCCCTCCACATTCTCCACCACTTTTTCTTTCTTCAACCACTTCCAGACATCGCCATATACGCGGTACTTCTCTTTCTCGTTCAGTATTTCATGCCGCATTCCCGGATACAGCTTTCCTCTGACATTGCGGTACCCGATCAGCCGCATATGGTCAATGGATTTTTTAAAGCGCCGCACATTCACATAACACGGATCATCCCCGCCGGACAAAAACAGCACCGGCAGCTTCCGGTTTGTGCAATGCCATCCATGGAATCCATACGTCTCCTTCAGCAGATCATTCAGCGCAAAAAAAGCATCATCCGAAAACGTAAAGCCACAGAGTGGATTTTCTTCATACTCCCGCACCACCTCCGGGTCCGAACAGCACCAGGCGAACCGGCTCTTCTCATCCGCAAACCGCGCCGCAAACGATCCAAACGACATTGCCTCCAGAAGATTGCTCCGATGCTCGTCCCCGAGCACCGCCGCTTCCGCGTGTCCCACAGCCGCACCCAGCGGCCGCAGATAATTCTTGCTCGGTGAACCGCACACAATCAGCGCATCCAGCTCCTGGTCGTGTTCCTTCGCGTATGCGCGCACAACCAGGGAGCCCATACTGTGTCCCATCAGAACAAACGGAAGATCCGGGTACTCCTTCTTTGCCCACTTCGTGACAAGAAACAGATCCTCCACAAGTCCTGCGCCGCCTGCGCCGTACATAAATCCGAGGTCCTGCTCCGACTTCACACTCTTTCCGTGCCCGCGGTGATCATGAATCACACACACTACACCGTGTTCCGCCATAAACTCCATAAACGGCAGATACCGCTCCTTGTATTCGCTCATTCCATGGCTGAGCTGCAGAAGTGCCGTCCGCTGTACGCCCTCCTCCGGCTCCACTACAAGTCCGTCAAGAACCAGCCCATCCACCTTCGACTGAATCGTAAATTCTCTCCTCATTAGCTATTTCCCCTTTCTGCCGAAAACGAGTCGAAACGACTAAGCCTTTTCAGGCACGTTCTAACCTTCCATATCCTCCGAAATCTTCGGCGGAACCGCAAACGATGCCGTAATCCGATCGTAACACTCCTCGCACAGATCAAACTCATGCTTTTCCAGGTCCTTCCCGGAAAAGTACCCCCACGTCGTGTCGACCGAGCAGATCCCCTCCAGCAGCATTCCATTCTGTATTTTCATGCTTTTTCCGCAGCAGTTACACACCGCCGCTTCCAGCTCATTTGTGTTTTTGTTGTATTTCCGCATTTTTCTTCCTCCCGTGTATCAAAAAACGTTTCTTTCTTCGTTCCTGACACAAAACAGAAATCAGATTCTCCTGTGTCCTGTCGATTGTAACACATCTTTCCCGCCATTCCTACTGGGAATGAAAGGAAAGTCCTGTGCGTTAAATGCGTATACAATAACAATTTCTCTCTACCTCTTCGGAACCGATTCATCCGTCCGGCTCATCAGCACCGCATCCTCCTTGGGGAGATCGTAATACCCCTTCCTGAGGCCGTCCTGCACAAAGCCAAGACTCTCATACAGATTCCGTGCCGGCGTATTGCCGATGCGCACATCCAGATGAATCACGCGCACCTTTCTCTCCTGCATCCGACGGAACAGCTCTTCCATCAGTGCACGGCCGATGCCGCGTCTTCTCGCTTTTTCTGCCACGCAGACATTTGTGATCTCACTTTCATCAAAGGAAATCAGGATTCCGAGATATCCTAAAATTTCACCGTCCTCCTCTGCTACAAGAAACAGTGCGTCGTCACGGATCAGAAAGGTAAAAAATCCAGTTTCTGTCCATGGAATCGAAAAGTTGGCCTCCTCAATCGGCATCACCTGCTCCAGATCGTCGATCTGCATTTCCCGGATTGTGATCATTCGCTCTTCTCTCCGTTTTTCTGTTTTTTCAGCACATCGGCATGCTTCACAGATTCCCGTTCGGCTCTTTCCCGCTCCGCCTGCGATTTTCTCAGGTATTCCGGCTCATGCTCCTCGGCCGTCTGAATCTTTCCTTCTTTATAATAAACCTCAGCCAGTGCTGCGACTGCGGCCGCTCTCTGGCGGTTCACGTGCGCCGGTGCAAACGAAAACGGAATCGTAAGAAGCTCCTGCAATTTTTCCCGGTAAACCGCAACGCCGTCCCCGAGGAAAATCACTTCGTGGTCGAGGCAGTTCAGGCCCTCCGCCAGTGCCTCAATGCTCATCGTATCCTGTTCCCAGACCGTATCGAGACGATGATCCGTGTAGCAGTAAACTCCGGTATAGACCTGGTTTCTTCTCGCATCCATGATCGGGCAGACAAATTTGTTAGTATCCCATATATTGTACGCGATTGCCGCCGTCGTTGGAATGGAAATCAGTGGTTTTTCAAGTGCCAGACCAAGTCCCTTGGCTGTTGCAGAACCGATGCGAAGACCGGTAAACGAGCCCGGACCTCCGGCAACTGCAATCGCATCGATCGTCGAAAGATCCAGCTCTGTCATGTTCGAGATTTCATCCAGCATCGGAAGCAGAGTCTGGGAATGTGTTTTTTTATAATTTACGGTGTATTCCGCAAGCAGTGTGTCATTTTCAACAACAGCCACCGAAGCCACCAGGCCGGAGCTGTCCAGTGCAAGTATTTTCATAATTTTTTGTTTCCTTTCCGATATTTCCTTCCTGTGCAACTCATTTTGGCAGTCTGCCGGAAACAGGAATCTTTACGATTTCCTTTTGTTTTTCCACCACATTCAGGATTTTTTCTTTTATTCCACCGTAATTTTCCGGTAATCAAACCCTTTTTCGAGGTCTTTTTCTATCGTAATCGAAATCGCACCCTCCGGGATCAGCTCTTCAATCAGTTCTGCCCATTCGATCAGGCAGACACCCTCACCGAAAAAGTAATCATCGTATCCGATTTCTTCCATTTCTTCTATATCACCGATCCGGTAAACATCGAAATGATAAAATGGCAGACGTCCCTCAGTATATTCCTGAATAATGGTAAATGTGGGACTGTTGACTGCCTCTGTGATGCCAAGTCCTTTTGCAAAGCCCTGCGTCAGAACGGTTTTTCCAACACCAAGGTCTCCGTTTAATGTATAAATCTGGCCAGGCTTCGCCGCTTTTCCCAGCTTTTCGCCAAGGGCAAGCGTCTCCGACGCAGAATTTGTTTCTATGATCATATGCTTTCTTCTCCTCTTTTTCTGCCTATCATTTTAACACAAACAAAAAGGTAATACAACCGCAGAACGAAACCGCTTTTCCTTGTGCTTTTCCTTGCTTTTTCTATCTGTTTTCGCTATACTATGTATCAGAGTTTCGCGGCCCAAAAACGTCCCACTCCTGTTTTTTCGGCCCGGAAAACGCGGTAAAACACGCTCTGCGCTTTTGTCCGCGTAAATCAAAAAGGAAAGAGATCAAAACTGTTATGCTGACTGTAATGAAATTTGGCGGAAGCTCCGTCGCAGATCTTGCGCACATCCGCAATGTAGCACAGCGCTGCATCGAAAAACAGCAGGCCGGAAGCCAGGTCGTTGTCGTTCTCTCCGCGATGGGAAAAACGACGGACGGACTGATTGCAACCGCAAAACAGATTACGGAAAAACCGTCCCGCCGCGAGATGGATATGCTTCTTGCCACCGGTGAACAGGTTTCCGTTTCCCTGATGGCCATAACCATGATTCAGATGGGCGTCAGTGCTGTTTCTTTAAATGCCTGGCAGGTACCGATGCACACGACCTCCGATTATCAGAACGCGCGCTTCAAACGGATCGACACCGAGCGCATCCGTAAAGAGCTGGATGACAACAAAATTGTCATTGTCACCGGCTTCCAGGGGATCAACAAATACGATGATATCACAACGCTCGGACGCGGCGGCTCCGATACGACTGCGGTTGCCCTCGCTGCAGAGCTGCACGCGGATGTCTGTGAAATCTACACGGATGTAGACGGCGTCTACACCGCAGATCCGCGGATTGTACCGAATGCGCGCAAGATGGAAGAGGTAACTTACGATGAAATGCTGGAGATGGCTTCGCTCGGCGCAAAAGTCCTTCACAGCAGATGCGTGGAAATCGCAAAAAAATACGGCGTGGAACTTCTGGTCTGCTCCAGTCTGAACCGGAATTCCGGAACGATGGTAAGGGAGAAAACCAAAATGGAAAAAATGTTAATCAGCGGCGTGGCTGCCGACAAAAATGTGGCAAAAATCCGTGTTGCAGGCCTTGGCAACGATCCGGAGAGCACGTTCCGCCTCTTAAATTTACTGGATCGGAACAATCTGAACATCGATGTCATGATCCAGTCACTCGGAAAGGACGGCACAAAGTCCGTTTCCTTTACCGTTGCAAAGCCGGATATGCTGCGCACGATCGATGTGCTGAACGACAACAAGGATTTGCTCGGCATCAAAAAGCTGGATTATGATGAGAACGTGGCAAAGATTTCCGTCATCGGAGCCGGTGTCCGCTCCCATTCGGGCGTGGCTGCCAAAATGTTCGGCGCGCTCGCCAATGCAGGAATCAATACCGAGATGGTTACCACCTCAGAAATCCGCATCACTGCCCTGATCGACGAAGCATACGCAGATCAGGCAATGCGTGCGCTCCATGAGACATTCCTGGAGCGTGTCTGAAAAAAAGGGGGGACCCCTTTGATACCAGATTGCTACGTGCTTTGCACTCCGGCAATCATCAAAAACATTCGTAATCCGCTCATTTTCTTCGAAAAATGGCTGCTTACGTCTTATCAAAAAATCGTTTAAAAATCAGGAGGAAAACAATGATGTCTAACCCAATCGTTACAATTACTATGGAAAACGGCGATGTGATGAAAGCAGAGCTTTACCCGGAAATCGCCCCGAACACCGTGAACAACTTCATCAGTCTGGCAAAAAAAGGCTTCTATGACGGTCTGACCTTCCACCGTGTCATCCCGGGATTCATGATCCAGGGCGGAGATCCGGCAGGCACAGGCGCCGGCGGCCCGGATTACTGCATCAAGGGTGAGTTCTCCCAGAACGGATTTGAGAACAACCTCGCACACACCCCAGGCGTTCTCTCCATGGCACGTACCATGTTCCCGGACAGCGCAGGAAGCCAGTTCTTCATCATGCACAAAGCTGCTCCGCATCTGGACGGCGCATACGCTGCTTTCGGAAAAGTAACAGAAGGCCTGGAAGTCGTAGATAAAATCGCATCTGTCAACACCGACTACAGCGACAAACCGCTGCAGCCGCAGAGAATGGCTACCGTTACCGTTGAGACCTTCGGCGTCGAGTATCCGGAACCGGAGAAATGCTAAGGATGAACGATGAACTGATGTTAGTTGAACCGTCGGAGGAATACTTCGCCGAGCTCGCCGCCTACCGGAACGATTTTCTGGAAAACAGCGATTCCATGGACGGCTGCGGACCGCTTCGCCGGTTTGATGATATGAAGGCGTATCTTGAAGATACCATGCGGTATACCAGAGAGGAGACTCTGCCGGAGGGCATGGTTCTCGCAACACAGTTTCTGTGCATCCGCAAATCAGACAACCGCCTTGTCGGCATGATTCAGGTGCGCCACTACCTGAACGATTTTCTGCGCACCTTTGGCGGCCATATCGGCTACTCCGTCCGCCCGTCGGAACGCAGAAAAGGCTATGCCTCCTGGATGCTGAAAAATGTGCAGCCGTACTGCAAAAGCCTCGGCCTTTCCGAAATTCTGGTCTGCTGCCTGGATACCAACGAGGGAAGCCGCAGAACGATCCTGAAAAATGGCGGCCGGTTCGACGGCACCGCTTATCGTGCCGATGAAAACAAAACACTGGAGCGTTACTGGATCACCCTGTGATTTTTAATCTTCCATTTCGCATAGCTCTGAATAGTTTCACAAATTTTTCTTGACATCCATGTCATTTCACTTTATAATTTGGAACTGCAAGCGAACAATTCTGTTCTTATGCAAAATATATGCCCCTGGTAAAAAACCGACGGACAGGCAGGGGTAGTTGCCGAGCGTGGTTAAGAGCCACATTATTGATTGCGTTAAAAGCGCAAATTTTATGAGTTGATTACTTTATAATCGATGCTCTACGACGAGCACATCATCTTATGAAACGGTCAATAAGAGTACGTGACTATATATTTCTGCATAGGAAAACAGGGAGAAGCCTGGATTTTTGTCCATCCCCTGAAGTTTGCACAATACGATCATGTATAAATTTCGATTTTTAGACAGATGATGCACGTCATCTGTCTTTTTTTCGTGCTTATAGCCAAAGATGAACCCAACACCATTTTCTGAAAAAGGAGAACCAAACAATGTCAAAAGTTATGATCATCGGATGCGGCGGTGTTGCATCCGTAGCCATTCACAAATGCTGCCAGAACAGTGAAGTATTTTCTGAAATTATGATTGCAAGCCGCACCCTTTCCAAGTGCGATGCTTTAAAAGAAAAGCTGGCTCCGACCACAAAAACCATTATCACAACAGCAAAGGTGGATGCCGACTGCACAGAAGAATTAATTGCCTTAATCAAACAGTATCAGCCGGATGCCGTATTAAATCTGGCTCTTCCTTATCAGGATCTTACCATTATGGATGCCTGCCTTGCATGTAAGGTTCCTTACATTGATACTGCAAACTACGAAGCAGAAAACACGGATGATCCGGCATGGCGTGCGATCTACGAAAAGAGATGCGAAGAGCTTGGCTTTTCTGCTTACTTTGATTACTCCTGGCAGTGGGCTTATATGGACCGTTTCAAGGAAGCCGGCATCACCGGTCTTCTCGGAACCGGCTTTGACCCTGGTGTCACCAGCGTTTTTGCAGCCTATGCACAGAAACACTATTTCGATGAAATTCACACGATTGATATTCTGGACTGCAACGGCGGCGATCATGGATATCCGTTTGCAACCAACTTCAATCCGGAAATCAACCTCCGCGAGGTATCCGCTCCCGGTTCTTACTGGGAAAACGGCCACTGGGTGGAAATTCCGCCAATGTCGATCAAACGGGAATATAACTTCGATGAGGTAGGCGAGAAGGATATGTATCTTCTTCATCATGAAGAAATTGAGGCTCTTGCCAAAAACATCCCGGGCGTAAAAAGAATCCGCTTTT
Organism: Blautia sp. AM29-29; assembly: GCF_003480555.1. Lineage (NCBI taxonomy): Bacteria > Bacillati > Bacillota > Clostridia > Lachnospirales > Lachnospiraceae > Blautia > Blautia sp. AM29-29. Next base: position 62,938 of record NZ_QUJD01000009.1, on the reverse strand, counting down.
TCATGACCTTCGGCCAGAGCTATCTGACTCATATGAAATGTCTGGAGAATGTAGGACTTCTCTCTACCACTCCGATTACCTTCAACGGGCAGCAGATTGTACCGATCCAGTTTTTAAAAGAGCTTCTCCCGGATCCTTCCACTCTTGGCCCGCGCACCGTGGGTAAAACCAACATCGGCTGTATTTTTACCGGTATCAAGGATGGAAAAGAAAGAAGCATTTACATTTACAATGTCTGTGACCACCAGGAATGCTACCGGGAAGTAGAGTCTCAGGCGATTTCCTACACAACCGGCGTTCCGGCCATGATCGGAACCATGATGGTCGTGAACGGCCTCTGGAACAAGCCGGGTGTCTACACCACAGATGAATTCGATCCGGATCCGTACATGGAAGCACTCAACAAGTGGGGTCTTCCGTGGAAGGTCGTAGAAAATCCTGTTTTAGTAGATTAAGCCTATGTATAAGATAAACGAACTGCCAACTCCCTGTTTTGTCATTGATGAAGGCAAACTGGAAGAAAACTTAAAGATCCTGCACCAGGTAGAAGAACGCACCGGTGCAAAAATTCTGCTGGCTCAGAAATGCTTTTCCTGTTTTTCGGAATATCCGCTGATTGGAAAATATATCAGCGGAACAACTGCCAGCGGACTCTATGAGGCGCGGCTTGGAAAGGAAGAAATGGGGCTGGAGAATCATGTGTATTCTCCGGCCTACCGCCCGCAGGATATGGAAGAGCTCGCACAGATCTGCGATCACATTATTTTCAATTCAGAAAAGCAGCTCCGAACGTACCTCCCTGTACTTAAGGCTTCCGGAACCGCAAAAGCCGGACTTCGCATCAACCCGGAATGCTCCACGCAGGAAGGCCATGCGATTTATGATCCCTGTGCGCCCGGCTCCCGCATGGGCATCCGCGCCTGCGATTTTACAGACGAACTGGCTGATCTTGTGGACGGTCTTCATTTTCATACCCTCTGTGAACAGAATTCGGATGATCTGGAAACCACGCTGCGCGCCGTGGAAGAAAAATTCGGCAAGTGGCTTTTTAAAATGAACTGGCTTAACATGGGAGGCGGACATCATATCACCCGTGAGGATTACGATATCGAACGCCTGATTTCCTGTATCAACCATATGAAAGAAACGTATGGTCTTCAGATTTACCTGGAGCCCGGGGAAGCAGTTGCCTTAAACGCAGGCTACAATGTCACGGAAGTTCTCGATATTGTTGAAAATAACGGAAAAATTTTAATTCTTGACACTTCCGCTGCCTGCCATATGCCGGATGTGCTTGAGATGCCGTACCGCCCTCCGCTCAAAGGCAGCGGACTGCCTGGGGAAAAGCCTTATACCTACCGCCTTTCCTGCAATACCTGCCTGGCGGGCGACGTAATCGGCGAATATTCCTTCGATTCCCAAATCCGGATCGGTGACAGACTGTATTTTGAAGATATGGCGATTTATTCGATGGTAAAAACCAATACCTTTAACGGAATCCCACTCCCTTCCATCGCGGTGATGGACAAAGCTGGAAACTGCCGAATGATAAAGGAGTTTGGATATGAAGATTTCAAAAACCGATTGTCTTAGAACCCCAAAAGCCGATGGCTTTTACATGCCGGGCGAATTTGAGCCCCACGAAGGCACGCTGATGATCTGGCCGTGGCGTCCCGGTTCCTGGAATTACGGGGCAAAAGCGGCAAGAACGGCATTTGCAGAAATTGCAGAAGCAATTGCCGCTTATGAACAGGTTTATCTTTTCGTCCGGCCACAGGATAAAGCATCGGCACAGGAACTGCTTTCCTCCGACCGGATTCATCTGATCGAAGCCCAAACAGAGGATGCCTGGGCAAGAGATACCGGCGCTACGTTTGTGGTCAACGATCAGGGCGGGCGAAGAGGCATTCAATGGGAATTCAACGCCTGGGGCGGCCAGTATGATGGTCTGTACTCCCACTTTGAACATGACCGTGAGGTTCCTGAACGAATCTGTAGTTTTCTCGGAGATTCCTTCTATAATGCCCGCCCCTTTGTTCTGGAAGGCGGCTCCATCCATGTTGACGGGGAAGGAACCCTGCTTACGACCGAAGAATGTCTGCTGAGTCCGGGGCGCAATCCTTCTCTTACAAGAGCGGAAATTGAAGAAAAGCTGCGTCAGTATCTTTCGGTCGAGAAAATCATCTGGCTTCCTTTTGGTATTTACAACGATGAAACCAACGGCCATATCGATAATATGTGCTGCTTTGTAAAGCCAGGAGAAGTACTTCTTGCCTGGACAGATGACGAAAACGATCCTCAGTATGCCAGAAGCAGGGCCGCTTTTGATCTTCTCTCCCATACCGTTGACGCGAAGGGACGAAGCTTTGTGATTCACAAGCTGCCCATTCCGAAGCATCCCATCTGTATTACAGAAGAAGATCTTCTCGGCTATGATTTTGAAGCTGGCGAAGACCAGCGGGAAGCCGGCGAACGTCTTGCCGCCAGTTATATCAATTTTTACCTTGCCAATCACTGTGTCCTTCTTCCCCGGTTCGGCGATGAAAACGACACCGTGGCTGCAGAAATTCTCGGAAAATGCTTCCCGGATCGACGAATCCTCCCTGTCGATGCACGCGTCATTCTGACCGGCGGAGGCAACATTCACTGTATTACCCAGCAGATTCCGGCAAAGAAAAGAGGAAACAGATTATGCGAAATATAAAAATTGCCGCACTGCAGTTTTCGTGCTGCAGTCAGGTACAGGAAAATATAGACAAAGCAGAGACTCTGGTCCGTGAAGCCGCTTCCAACGGCGCCAATCTCATCCTTCTTCCTGAATTATTTGAAAGACCGTATTTTTGTCAGGAAAAGCGATACGATTATTATGATTATGCCCTGCCTTTGACAGAAAATCCCGCTGTCCGGCGTTTTCAGGCCGTTGCCGGAGAACTTGGGGTCGTGATTCCGGTCAGCTTTTATGAAAGGGATGTTCAGCGCCTGTTTAATTCCATTGCCATGATCGATGCAGACGGATCCATTCTTGGTGTTTACCGCAAGACCCATATCCCGGACGATCATTTTTATCAGGAAAAATTCTATTTCACTCCGGGAGATACGGGATTCAAAGTCTTTGAAACACGTTTTGGAACCATCGGCGTCGGCATCTGCTGGGATCAGTGGTTTCCGGAAACAGCACGATGTATGGCTGTGCAGGGGGCTGAAATCCTGCTCTATCCTACCGCGATCGGAAGTGAGCCGATCCTGAATGTAGACAGCAGCGGGCACTGGCGGCGCGTCATGCAGGGACATGCTGCCGCAAATCTTGTTCCGGTTGCTGCTGCAAACCGGATTGGTACCGAAACCGTAACGCCCTGTGAAGAAAATGGCGGCCAGTCCTCTTCTCTTACTTTCTACGGTTCTTCCTTTATTGCCGATGCAACCGGTGAGCTTGTGGCATCTGCCGGAAGAGATACCGAGGAAATCCTGTACGCCTCCTTCGATCTGGATGCCCTGCGCGAAGAACGTTTTTCCTGGGGGCTTTTCCGTGACCGGCGGCCGGAAACTTATCGTATCATGACGAAACAGTAAAGCTCTGTCTCTTCCTGTTGTAACTCTTCCTACAGCGGTGCGCTGCATCACATATTCTAACTACAAAGGAGAACCGCTATGCAATATGGAGTTTTATGTCTGCTGCCGCCTGCGGCGATGCTGATTTTTGCATTAAAAACGAAAAAATCTTTCGAAGCTCTGATTTTCGGAACCCTGGTTGCCTATCTCATCATGTACAAAGCGGCTTTTATCGGACCCTGGTGCGATCTGCTGCTTTCGGAGATCAGCAACGCAGATAACCAGTATATTCTTCTTCTCTGCGGACTGTTCGGAGGCTTCATCTTCCTGCTCCGCGAGGCAAAAGGAACACTTGGTTTTTCCAACCTGTTAAGCCGTTTCTGTAAAAATGAACGGATCACCATGATGATGTCGGTATTTCTCGGAATCATTATTTTTGTCGATGATTATCTCAACATCATGACCGTTGGAACCTGTATGAAGGATGTCTGTGATAAACGAAAAGTCCCACGCCAGGCCCTTGCCTATATCATTGACTCAACCGGTGCACCTGTCTGTGCACTGATTCCCTTTTCCACCTGGGTAGTTTTTTATTCCGGTGTTTTTATTCAGGAACCGGGCATTCTCAATATGGGCTTTTCCACCGGTATGAGTGTTTACTTAAAAGTGCTTCCTTATATGTTTTATCCCATGGCTGCACTTCTGGTTGTCATTCTGTTTGCCTGCAAACTGATGCCAAAGCTCGGAAAAATGAAAGATGCCTATACCGATCTGGAAAAGAAAGAGCAGACACCGGAGCATCCCAAAATGCACAATGCCCCTTCCGTTGACATTGCCATGGCCGGAATGAGCGTTGATTACCCGCCCGAAAATACCAATCCCGGAAATATACTGGATTTTCTGATCCCCATCGGTATTCTGATCGGTGTGACAGTAGCCACACAGGATATGATGCAGGCGATTATTCTTGCTCTTGCTTCCTGTATGATTCTTTATCTTCCGCGGAAGAAAATGACCTTTACGCGGTACGTGGAACTGTTTTTTGCCGGCTTTGCAGATATTCTTCCGGTTCTCGCCATTCTTCTTGCATCCTTTATGATCAAGACTGCCTGCGGCGAAATGGGACTCTCGGAATACGTCATCAACCTGTGTGTTCCGTATATGAATGCCAAAACACTGGCAGCTATTATTTTTGTTGTCATTGCAGTTCTGACCTTTGTCACCAGCTCTTTCTGGGGAATTGAGGCCGTAGCCGTTTCCATCGTTGTTCCGCTTGCCATCGCCCTTGATGCTAATGTACTTCTGGCGCTTGGCGCTGTCGTATCCGGCGGTGTTTTCGGAAGCCATGCATGCTTCTATTCCGACGCAACGGTTCTTTCCTCCGCGACCTGCGAGATTGACAATATGTCACATGCCGTGTCGCAGTTTCCTTACGTCCTGATCAGTGCTGCTCTCGCCGTAGCAGGATTCTTAATCTGCGGAATTTTTGCTCTTTAAAAAGCACCCTTAAAATAAAAAAAGTCTTCGACGATCGGATTTTTCCAGATTCATCGAAGGCTTTTTTTTGTTTTTTTATTCTTTTACACTCAACCGCACCAGCGCACGCTGCAGCTTGGCTTCGGCAATACGGTATTCTTTATCTGTCAGACCGCCGTTTGCCAGCGCCTGCTCGGCCCTGTGTTTGGCAGCCTCGGCGCGCTCTGCATCAATATCCTCTTCCCACTCCCAGGTTGTTGCCAGGACACGGCAGACCCCGTTCATCATGGAAAGCATTCCGCCGATGCAGGCGGCATTTCTTCTCTTTCCGTCCTCCAGCACAATATGCGCCTCGCCCATACCGAGTGCAGTGCAGTAATTGCAGTGCCCAGGCAGAATTGCCAGGTCGCCGCTGATGGTTCTGCAGACAACGCGCGCTACGTCACCCTCATAGAGAAGTCCGTCCGGCGTGCCGACACGTAAAGGAAATGTACTCATACGTCATTCCTCCTTTACTGATTCAGTGCTTTTGCTTTTTCAAATACCTCGTCGATGGTACCTGCAAACAGGAAGCAGCTCTCCGGAAGATCGTCGCACTCGCCGTCAAGGATCATGCGGAATCCGCGCAGAGTTTCTTTTAACGGCACATATTTTCCTTCCATACCGGTAAACTGCTCCGCTACCGAGAAGCTCTGGGACAGGAAACGCTGTACCTTACGGGCACGGCTGACCGTCAGCTTATCCTCCTCGGACAGTTCATCCATACCCATGATGGCGATGATATCCTGCAGCTCTTTGTATCTCTGCAGCACCTGCTGTACGGCACGTGCTACCTCATAGTGCTCATGGCCTACGATTTCCGGTGTCAGGATACGGCTGGTAGAATCGAGCGGATCAACAGCCGGGTAAATACCCTGGCTGGAGATTTCACGGGAAAGTACCGTCGTGGCATCCAGATGGGTAAACGTTGTTGCCGGAGCCGGGTCGGTCAGGTCATCGGCCGGCACGTAAACAGCCTGTACCGATGTGATGGATCCCTTTCTTGTGGAAGTAATACGCTCCTGCAGTGCGCCCATCTCGGTTGCCAGCGTCGGCTGGTATCCTACTGCGGACGGCATACGGCCAAGCAGAGCCGAAACCTCGGAACCTGCCTGCGTAAATCGGAAAATATTATCGATGAACAGCAGCACATCCTGATTTTTCACATCACGGAAGTATTCTGCCATGGTAAGGCCGGAAAGTCCGACACGCATACGCGCTCCCGGCGGCTCGTTCATCTGTCCATAGACCAGTGCTGTTTTATCGATAACACCGCTCTCTTTCATCTCGTTGTAAAGGTCATTTCCTTCACGGGTACGCTCTCCGACACCGGTGAAAACGGAAAGTCCGCCGTGCGCCGTTGCCACGTTGTGGATCAGCTCCATGATAAGGACTGTTTTTCCAACGCCGGCACCGCCGAACAGACCGATTTTTCCGCCCTTGGCATACGGGCAGATCAGGTCAACGACCTTGATTCCGGTTTCGAGGATCTCCGTTGCCGGAACCTGTTCCTCATAGGACGGCGGATCGCGGTGGATCGGCCATTTTTCTGCTGTTTCCGGTGCCGGCTTATTGTCTACGGTCTCACCGAGCAGGTTGAACACGCGGCCTAAGCACTCCTCTCCGACCGGAACGGCGATCGGGCCGCCCGTGTCAACTGCTTTTGTTCCGCGGACAAGTCCGTCTGTGGACTTCATGGCAATGCAGCGGACCATGTTGTCGCCCGTCTGCTGCGCCACTTCCACAACCAGCTTCTCGCCGTGGTTGTCTATCTCGATGGCATTCAGAAGTGCCGGCAGCTCTCCTTCCGGAAAACGGATGTCCAGAACAGGACCCGTTACCTGCACAACCTCGCCAATGTGTTTTTCACTCATTTAACGACTTCTCCTCACTTTTCTTGTTTCCACTCTTACACGCCTTCCGCACCGCCGACAATCTCCGTGATCTCCTGCGTAATGCTTGCCTGACGGGCACGGTTGTAATACAGATTGAGCTGTTCAATCATCTCCTCTGCATTTCCCGTTGCCGCCTCCATTGCGGTACGGCGTGCCGCAAGCTCACTTGCCACACTCTCACAGATACCGCCGTAGATCAGGCCGCCTAAGTATTCCGGCACAATCGCTTCGAATACCTCGACACCGTTTGGCTCATACAGGATCAGATTCCGGATTTTTTTCGCTTCCGGATCCTCTCCGTCCTCTTTTGCAATGTCAATCAGAGGCAGGATCGGCACGGAAACCGGCATCTGCGACAGCATCGACACGAATTTTGTGTAACAAAGCTCCACATGTCCGAAGGTCCCTTTCCGGAACTCACGGCACAGTGCGCGCGCGATCTCAAAGCTGTCTGCCACAGAAAGATTTGCGATCTCGGCAAAGCTGTCCGTCAGAATGTCCAGCTTCCGGGATTTTGCATACTCCACTGCCTTTTTGCCGACCGGAACCACACAGATCTCTTTTCCTTTGGCATCTGCCTCAAAGCATCGGAACAGATTCGCGTTGTATCCGCCCGCAAGGCCGCGGTCTCCGGCAACCAGCACGTAGCAGCATTTCTCGTTTTTTGCCTCTTTTGCATAAATGGAATAAAATTCCGTGTTTCCTTTTGCAATATCCTGCAAAGTGCGGTACAGCTCCTGAAAATACGGACGGCAGGTATCAGCCCGCTCCTTCGCTTTTCGCAGCTTGGAGGACGCTACAAGTTCCATCGCCTTGGTAATCTGCATCGTGCTTTCGACACTTTTGATCCGCAGCTTTACGGCTTTCATGTTTGCAGCCATAGGCTCCTCCTTCTTTCCTTATTTTGCAGGTCTTGTATTGATAAAGTTTTCGGTGTACGATTCGAGCGCACTTTTCAGCTTCTCTTCGGTATCTGCCTCGAGTTTTCCGGTTGCGGAAATCTCCTGCATCACGGCAGCACCCTCTGCATCGGTATCAAGCCAGGTATACAGTCCGTCCTCATAGGCGCGGACATCCTCAGCTGCAACCTTTGACAGAATTCCTTTCGTTACCGCATAAAGAATGGCCACCTGTTTTTCTACCGGAACCGGTGCATTCTGGTTCTGTTTTAATACTTCCACGATACGCACACCCTGCTCCAGACGCGCCTTTGTATCGGCATCCAGATCGGATCCGAACTGTGCAAAACTTGCCAGCTCGCGGTACTGGGAATAGATCAGTTTCAGAGTTCCGGCTACCTTCTTCATCGCCTTAATCTGCGCATTTCCACCGACACGGGATACGGATACGCCAGGGTTTACCGCCGGCATAACGCCCGAGTGGAACAGCTCTGTCTCAAGGAAAATCTGTCCGTCTGTGATGGAGATGACATTCGTCGGAATATAGGCGGAAATATCGCCTGCCTGGGTCTCAATGATCGGCAGGGCCGTCATGGATCCGCCGCCGTGTTCATCGTCCAGCTTTGCGGCACGCTCCAGAAGTCTGGAATGGAGATAGAAAACATCTCCCGGATAAGCCTCACGTCCCGGCGGACGGCGGATCAGCAGGGAGAGTGCACGGTATGCAACCGCGTGCTTACTTAAGTCATCATAAATGATCAGCACATCTTTTCCCTGATACATAAAGTACTCGCCCATGGCACAGCCGGAATACGGTACGATATACTGCAGCGGGCTCGCTTCGGATGCCGTCGCTGCCACGACGATGGTGTACGCCATTGCGCCGTTCTTCTCAAGATTTTCTACTAAGGACGCTACTGTCGAACGTTTCTGTCCGATGGCAACGTAGATACAGATCACATCCTTGCCTTTCTGGTTCAGAATGGTATCGGTTGCAATCGTTGTCTTTCCGGTCTGACGGTCTCCGATGATCAGCTCTCGCTGACCTCTTCCGATCGGAACCATGGAATCGATCGCTTTAATACCGGTCTGCAGCGGCTGATTAACACCTTTTCTCTCACAGATGCCCGGTGCCGGGCTTTCAATCGGACGGTACTCTGCTGCCGTAATCGGGCCTGCGCCGTCGATTGGCTGGCCGAGCGCGTTGACAACGCGTCCGATCATGCCTTCTCCGACCGGAACCGAAACGACCTTTCCCGTTCTTTTTACAAGCTGTCCCTCGCTGATGTTCTCGCCGGAACCGAATAAAACGACAGATACGCTGTTTTCCTCGAGGTTCTGTGCCATTCCATAGCTTCCATCCTCAAATTCCAGCAGCTCGCCTGCCATGCAGTTCGAAAGACCGCTGGCTCTTGCGATTCCGTCTCCGACCATCAGAACGGTGCCTGTCTCATCCTGCCGGATCGCATTTTCATAATATTTGATCTGGCTGCGGATGACCTTGGATATTTCTTCTGGTTTCAGTTGCATGTTTTCCTCCTACACCACTGTATTGCTGATTCTTCTGGAAAGCTCGGCCAAACGTCCCTTTACGGTTCCGTCAAACAGCTTTCCGTCGAGTTCTACGCGGACACCCGCCAGAACGGACGGATCGGTTTTCAGTTCCATCACGACCGTTTTTCCACTCATCGTTTCCAGTTTTTTCTTCAGAAGCTCTTCCTGTTCCTTCGACAGGGATGCTGCGCTCGTCACAACTGCCTCGGCAATGTTGTGGGCTGCGTAGTATCTGCGCTGAAATGCTTCCTGGCATCCGCCGAATTCACGGAGAAGATTTTTTTCACACAGCAGTTTGATAAAATTGACCAAATACGGTTCCGCCTGGCTGCCAAATGCCGCGTCGATCAGCCCGATCCGCTCTTTTCGCGGAATCGAAGGCTCCGATAAAAGGCGCGGATACTCCGGGTTTTCCCGGAACAGAGCTCGGATCTCCTTCATCTCAGAAAGGATTTCCTCTTCGAGATGCTCCTCTGCGGCCAGCTCATACAGGCTCCCACCGTATACTCTGGCAGTTTCTGTCATGATGCTTCACCTACATTCGATATAAATTCATCTATCAGCTTCTCATGGTCTTTTTCATTAATCTCACGTTCAATGACCTTTCCGGCAATATCCATGGCAATGCCGCCGATCTCGCCTTTGACTTCATTGACCGCTTTCTTTTTCTCCTGGGCAATCTCTTTTTCTGCCTTGTTTTTCAGGGCAGCTGCCTGTTCGGAAGCCTCTTTTACGATTTTCTCGCTCTGCAGCGTCGCTGTCTTTCTGGCGCTTTCGAGAATCTCGTTGGCCTTTGCCTTGGCCTCCTGCATATTCTGCTCATATTCCTCTTTGATGGCGTTGGCTTCTTTTTTTGCCGCCTCTGCGTCTGTGATCTCCGCATCGGCTGCCGCACGCCGTTTTTCCAGCATCTCATTGATCGGTTTGAAAAGGAACCGTTTGATCAGATACATCTGGATGAAGAGGTTGCAGATCTGTGCGATAAAAGTCCAGGGGACAATTCCTACCAGTTCCTGAACCTGCATAGTTTCTTTCCTCCTAGCAATCATTTACTCCTTGCAACTATTTCAGGAAGTTCATGAACATTCCCGGTGCTACGAAGATCAGAAGCAGGCCGGTTACGAAACCGTAAATACCTGTGGTCTCTGCGATCGCACAGCCAAGAAGCATCGTACTTGTTACATCACCTTTGCATTCCGGCTGACGTCCGATTGCCTCAAGTGCCTTTGCTACGGCGTTACCTTCACCGATACCAGGTCCGATACCTGCGATCAGGGAGCATCCTGCGCCGATTGCGCATCCTGCGAGAGCGATACCTTTTGCTAAAATCTGAAAATCCATCTTGTTTTCCTCCTGTATTTTCTTTTTGTAAACCTCATTTTTTAATCTCTTTAGCCTTCCTCTGCTGCATTCGCAATGTACATGACAGTCAGCATACAGAAAATAAAGGCCTGCATCACGCCGGAGAACCAGTCAAAGTAAACCGACAGAACCGCCGGAACACCGACGTCCAGAATCGGGATCTGTGAAAGGGTTCTTCCGAGCACGCCGGGAAGCAGTCCCAGCAGCTTTCCGCTTGCCAGTGCCAGCGATCCGTAGATCAGGGCATTGATGACAACGCCGGAAAGGATGTTTCCAAAGTGACGGCACGCCATACTGATCGGCGTTGCGAGCTCCGACAAAACATTAAACGGTGTCATAACCGCAATCGGAGTCGTAAAGCCTTTCAGATATCCGCCAAAACCATTCGTTTTGATCTTCTGTGTTGTGATCATGATAAAGACCACAACAGCCCAGGCCGCCTCTGTGGAAAGATCCGCTGTCGGACTTCGAAGTCCGATCAGGCTGATCAGGTTTGAGACAACGCTGGTCGCGAAAAGCGCCGACACAAAAGGAATCAGATAGCGGAATTTTTCTCCCATGTTGCCGATGACAAATTTGTTTGCGGTTTCCACAATCATTTCTGCCACCGCCTGGCGTTTGGAGATGTTCCGCACCTTCAAATCTCTTGTGAGCCAGATGCAAAGTCCGGTAATGAGTGCCATTACAATCCAGCTTACCACCAGCGTTTCGCTGATCTGAATTTTCCCGAACAGCGGGAAATCGATAGGGATCGTAAAAAAGACTTTTGCACCGGAGATATCAACCTCCATTCTCTTTTCTCACCTCCTCTGTATGAGATAAAATAAAAAATTTGAACCTTTTGTCAAAGCGGATCTTCACAATCCGCTTCGCTGCTTGCTCATAACCGAATCGCTGCTTCGCTGTTTCGGTTTCAAAACGCCGTCCCGTCTTTGCGGCTTTCGCCAAAGATCAGGTTCAGCGCTTTATGCTGTTTTTTATGCCCTTCAGCTTGATGGCCGTTCCCGGAATTAAAAGCGGCAGGATTCCTGCGGCAAACTGAAAGCATGGAAGCACAATCGCCAGAATTGCCCAGAGCATCTGCATCAGGTTTCTCTGCGAATAGCTTGCCTGCATCCGCCGTTTTGCTCCCGCCTCGTCTGTCTCGGACACTGCTTTTTGTACTGCCATGCCCATCAGGAAAAAGTTCAGCACCGCAACGGCACCGCCTCCGATTCCCCCGAGGATCACCCGATAGTCAAATGGGATTTTTTCCGGCCAGATCAGGTGCAGGATCAGAAACCCGACCCACATCACAACCACGCCGACAACAGTATAGATGGCAACATTTTTCGTCTCCTTTTTTACGGCCGGCTGGACCTTGTCTCCGAAATTGCTCATATCGCCTTGTTTCCTTTCTAAGGGATTTTCCCCTTAAAATCAGTCTGAAATCTTTTCTCTGCCACTTGATCTTCGTCAACTGTGAAAACTTTTTCAGACACGTTCTAAATATGTCGGTTGAAAGACACCCGCTTTTTCTTCTTTTTTCCGTCCGGCTCCGTCTCGATACGTTTCTGATGCCGCAGAACGCTCTGCCCGAATTTCCAGGCTGTCACGGCACCGCCTCCGATCCCAAAGAAAAAGCCGAGCAGATAAATCCATGTTCCAACCGAAAAGCGGTCGCAAAGCCACCAGCAAAGTGCCAGACAAAGAAAAAGAGGCGTCACAAGGGACAGTCCGAATTGTGTCAACATTGTGAGATTGGTAATCATCCCCGTCCACTTCTTCATATCCTGTCCCTTTCTGCCGCCTCTTTTTTGTCAGACTTTCGGGTCTGTGTTCTGTCTTCCATTTTTGTAACCGCTTAGTCAGATTGTACCATAAACGTTTTCATAAGACAAATGAATTTGTATATTTTCCAAATTATTTGTTTTTATTTACATTCTTTTCATAATAATTGGAACAATTTTCTCATTTTGTCCCATTGCAAAATTGCAGCGTTCACCTCGCTTCTTATTTTTTGAAAAAAACTGCGGTTTTATTCCACACATACTGCTGTTTTTTCTTTCCAACCGGAAAGCTGATAGCTTACCTCATAGTGTCCCGGCTCCAGCAGGTATCTGCCGTTTTCTTCTGATCCGAGCACTTCTGCAACCGCTTCTTTTTCACTTTTGGCAACCATTGGAAGTATGGCCTCTGCGGTACAGTCGAACGGAACATCCATGGTGATGGTCACGTGCTCTTTGTCGGAAAGCTCCCAGCGAATGCCGTACGTTCCCGATGCAGAATCATATTTTGCCTCTGCATACCGCAGATGCCAGTTCAGCGTCGGTGCAAACTGTACAGTTTTGACACCCGGATGGGAATCCATCGTGTTAATGCCGGCGACGTGGCGGAACATCCATTCCTGGATGGAGCCGTAAGCATAATGGTTCATACTGTTCATGCTGATGCCGGAAATCGTGCCGTCTGCAAGAAGGGAATTCCATCGCTCCCAGACAGTAGTTGCACCAAGCTTAACCTCATAAAGCCATCCCGGAAATTCCTCGTTCAGCAGCAGTTCGTAGGCAAGATCATTCATGCCGTTGTCGGTGAGCACATTGTTCAGCAATGGTGTTCCGACAAATCCCGTCTTCAGTTTGTGGTTACTCTGCTCAAACAGCTTCAGAAGCTGCCGTTTTGTCAGCTCTTCGTTCTTTGACAGATGGTATTTCAGCGTCAGCAGCAGCGCCGTCTGTGTTTTGATGCAGCAGCGGCCTGTTGCGCTGTAATATTCTTCCTGTACCACGGCAAACTGCTCCTCGGACAGCTTCTGATACTTCTCCTGCTCCTCGCGGTATCCCAGCACACCGGCCGCTTTTGCCACGATTCCTGCGCTGATCGCATAATACAGGTTTGCAATAAACTCCTCGTCCGTTGCACCCATGACCTGCTCCGCTCCCTGTACCGGATTGTCCAGTGCCAGCCAGTCGCCGAAGTGGAAAATATACCGCCAGCCGTGGTTATCCCCATCCACTTTCGTGATGTAATCCACCCACGATTTCATGCTCACAAACTGATCTTCCAGAATGCTCTTATCCCCGTAAAACAGATACAGATTCCACGGAATGATGCACGCCGCATCGCCCCAGACACATGCCGCGTCTTCCACGCCGCACGACGGCACCACATGCGGAACCTTTCCACCAAGCACGCTCTGCTCTTTTGCCATGTCGTACAGGTATTTTGCATAGAATGCATACGTATCTTCGAGATACATTGCCGTCGGCGAGAACACCTGTGCATCACCCGTCCATCCCATGCGCTCATCACGCTGCGGGCAGTCGGTCGGAACATCCACAAAATTGCACTTTAAGCCCCAGCGCACATTGCTGATGAGCTGATTGACCAAATCACTTCCTGTTTTCATCCAGCCTGTCGCTGTGATGTTGCTGTAATAAGAAAGACCCGTGAAATCCTCTTTTTTCAGATCCGGAATGCCTTCGATCTTCACGTAACGGTAGCCGTAGAACGTAAAATGCGGCACAAGATCCATTTCGGTTCCATCGGAAATATAGATGTATTCGGATTTTGCACTCCGCAGATTGTCATTGTAGAAATTGCCGCGCTGCAAAATCTCACCTGTCTGAACATGAACTTTGGTTCCTGCCGGCACGTTGACATGCAGCTTGAAAATTCCCGTAAACTCCTGCCCCATATCGAAGACCAGCTCGCCGGCCGGAGTATGAAGCAGTTCTTTAGGTTCAAACGTCTCATGAATCATCACCGGAAGGCTCATGCGTTCCGTCAGTTCTCCTTTTGGTGCCTCACAAAAAACCGCCTTCTCCAATGGCAGTTCCGACAGCGTGTCGTCCCGGTGCTCACCGTCGTAAAGATTCGAGAATGCAATTTTACTGCGCCGCACCTGCCACGATTCATCCGTGTCAATCACCTCTTCCGAACCGTCCGCATACGTCAGATGCAGCTCCGCAATCAGCTTCCACTCATTGCCGTAAAATCCCTTGTCCTCAAACGCACTGAATCCAAACCGCGCCTTGTACCAGCCGTTTCCAAGCAGCACACGGAGCATTCCCTGTTTTGAAACCTCCTCTGTCACATCATACGTCTGATACTGTACCCATTCATTGTAATCATTGCTGTACGGCGTCAGGTACTCATCCCCGACACGCTTCTCATCCACATACACCTCATACAGTCCAAGTCCGCAGACATACAGCCTGGCCTTCGCTACCTCTTTTGCCGGAACAATTTCTTTTTCAAAATATGGATGACGGTTCTCCTTACTGTCACAGGAAATCCATTTTCCTGTCCATGCTTCATTCCGTTTTCCGGTCTCAAAAAACTGTACCTCACTCACCGCCGTCTCCCCGGCATCACTGCCCGCTTCCACGTTCCAGTAATACCGCGTTCTCGGCTCCAGATCCAGCTTCACCGGATAGAAAAGACTGCTCGCCTTATCATCCTCTCCGGAATCAAACAGCAGATTCTCCATCGCTGCATCCGATGCTACACGGATTCTCGCATAGCTCTGTTTTTTTCCTTCCGCGTCTTTCACTTTCCAGGAAAAGACCGTTCTCTCCATTCGGAACCCCATTGGATTTTCCAGATGATTCACCTGTGCGTGATAAATTTTCATTTCAATATCCTCCTCCATCTTATTTTTGAAAATTCCCCCATTTTTTCTCATTTTATCATGATCCCTTTCGAGAAAAAAGGTTCTGTTTTGCAGGAAAAAACATCTTTATTTGCACCATTTCCTGCCCACCAGACATCTCCCCGGATTGCCAGAAAGTATGGGACATTTTCTCTTTTTCGGGCCACACCGAAACTAATAAGAGCCTGTGCTTTCCTTTCCCCTCAGCCGCAGTGCGATCCTGCCCGGAGGGCTTTTTACTTTACAGGAAAATTCAACGAAGTTTCCTGTAAAGTAAAAAAATGCCGGATTCTTTGAACCGCCCCAAGAAATCAGATTTTTTAGATCTAACTTTTTAGGACGGTTCATCCGACATTTTTCCGGAATTTTCCGGCTCTATCTTCAGTTTCTATCTTCAGTTCAGCAATTCATCCGCCAGCGTTCTCTTCGGCACATAGTGCACATCATTTTCATCCCGGTAATAATTCGTATTCCCATCCTCCGGCACATCTACCAGATGAATCTCCTCCGCCGGTTTTCCAAACGCCACAATCAAAAGCGGCCGGATCTCCTCTGGCAGTCCAAGCACTTCCATCACCTCGCCCGCCTGAAAATTCCCGATCATGCAGCCGCCAAGCCCCTGCTCCACAGCCGCAAGCAGCATCGTCTGCGCCACAATCCCGACATCCTTCTGATACCGGTTCAGATTCTCATCAATCCTCTTATCCTGGCAGATCACAACAAAACCCGTCGGCCGTTTTCCCGGATGCGGCAGTACCATATCCGGCAGCGCCCGCGCCCACTTCGTCAGACCCTGCACCTTCTCCACTTCGTCCGGCTCCCACGCCAGAAAATACTTCAACGGCTGCTTATTCACACTCGAAGGACAAAGCCGCGCGCAATCCACAAACCCTTCCAACGTCTCCCGCGAAATCCTCACCGACTCATCAAAACCACGATAACTCCTGTTTTTTAATACCAGATCCTTTAACATCATTCTTCATCCTCCTGTCTTAACTTTTCTTTCTATCTCCCACTCTACCACACCTCCCACCCCCTATCAATCACCTTTTTCTCATTTTCCCTCTTGACATACTTTGATATTCAAAGTATTATATATCTAGTTTTCAAAACTATATAGTAAGGTTTTTAACATTACATTTTTACCAATACCAGATCCCGTGCCCGCCGCCGTGTCGGGGATGTTCCTCCAGGATGGCGCATTTGCAGGAGGCCTGCAAACTCTTAGGCTATGGAATTTTGCGTTGCTTGAAAAAACGGCACTGTCTGAGCGCAGCGAGTTCGCCGTTTTTTCAAGCGCCCTTAGCAAAATCCCAAAGCCTTAGAGTTTCCTGGCCTCCGAAACCGCGCCATCCTGGAGGAACATCCCCGGCGCGGCGGCGGGCACGGGATCGTCCATTTATCAAAAAGGAGAATTCATATGTTACCAAATTTAAAAATAGGAAATCTCACCGCCAAATACCCCATCATCCAAGGCGGAATGGGCGTCGGCATCAGCCTCTCATCCCTCGCCGGTGCCGTTGCCAAAGCCGGCGGAATCGGCATCATCTCCGCCGCCCAGCCCGGCTGGCGCGATCCGGAATTCGCGCGTGATCCCTTAAGTGCCAATCTCCGCGCACTCGCCTTCCACATCCGCCGCGCCAAAGAAATTTCAAACGGCGGCATCATCGGCGTCAATATCATGTGCGCCCTGACCCACTACGAGGAATACGTCCGCTGCTGCATCGAAAACGGAGCCGATCTCATCATCTCCGGGGCCGGTCTCCCGACTGATCTGCCAAAATACACAGCGGGAAGCTCCATCAAGCTCGCGCCTATCGTTTCCCCGCCCCGGACCGCCAAGGTTCTTCTGAAGCTTTGGGACAATCACTATCACCGCGTCCCTGATCTCGTTGTCATCGAAGGTCCTGCAGCCGGAGGCCATCTCGGCTACTCCGCCGAAACCGTGGAAGAAACAGCACGGCGCGGCTACGATGACGAAATCCGGGAAATTCTGCAGATTGTACATGGCTACGAAGAAAAATATGCCTGTACCATCCCCGTCGTCTTTGCCGGAGGCGTCTACACCCATGAGGATATCCTTCACTATCTGTCGCTTGGCTGCGCAGGCGTCCAGATGGCTACCCGTTTCGTTGTCACGGAAGAATGCGATGCCGATCCCCGCTACAAACAGGCATACCTGAATGCAAAAAAAGAAGATATCACGATCATGCACAGTCCGGTCGGCATGCCGGGCCGCGCAATCCGCAATCCGTTTCTGACGGAACGCGAACAGGAACGGGAAAAAATCTCACACTGCTACCAGTGCCTCAAAAAATGCGACAAAGCCTCCATTCCCTACTGTATTACCACTGCCCTGACCCGCGCTGCCGATGGCGATACCGACAACGCTCTCCTTTTCTGCGGGGAAAACGCATGGCGTCTCGATCACATGACCACTGTGCCGGAGCTGATGGCGGAACTGGCCGGGGAATCCCTGCCGGACAGCAAAAAATAAAAAATTTAGTAGTGACTTTCCTTCCCAATAATGTTACAATCTTCTTTATGGTGTCAGCATAAAAAATCTTCAAGAACTGACCATAAACCCAAAATTTTTGTAACACACAAAAGGAAGGAACTCTATGAACAAACACAACAAATCCCGCAGCTCGTTTTCCGGCAAAATCGGTTACGTGCTGGCTGCAGCAGGCGCTTCCGTCGGACTTGGAAATATCTGGCGTTTTCCCTACCTCGCAGCAAAATACGGCGGAGGAATTTTCCTCCTCATTTATATCCTGCTGGCGCTCACCTTCGGCTACTCCATGATCGTTGCCGAGTCCGCCATCGGACGCATGACACGAAAAAGCCCGGTCGGCGCTTTCCAGTCGTTCGGCAAATCGAAATGGCTTTCCGCCGGGGGCTGGATCAACGCCATTATCCCGATTCTGATCGTTCCATACTACTCTGTCATCGGAGGATGGGTCATCAAATATCTGATCGAATACGTGAAGGGCAACAGTACCCTGCTCGCAGAGGACGGCTATTTTTCCGGCTTCATCTCAAACGGAGTTTCCACAGAGCTCTGTTTTGCCGTTTTCTGCCTTATTACGGTCGCCATCATCTACGCCGGTGTGCGAAACGGCATTGAACGCGTTTCCAAGGTGATGATGCCGATTCTGATCGTCCTTTCCGTTATCATTGCCGTTTATTCCGTAACAAGACCGGGCGCACTGGCAGGCGTGAAGTATTTCCTTGTTCCGAACCTCAAAAACTTTTCATGGATGTCCGTTGTTGCCGCCATGGGACAGATGTTCTACTCCCTCTCGATTGCGATGGGTATTCTGATCACCTTTGGCTCCTACATGAAAAAAGACACCTCGATCGAGGATTCCACACGCAACGTCGAAATCTTTGACACTGCCATTGCGATCATGGCAGGCCTGATGATCATTCCTGCCGTCTTTGCCTTCTCCGGCGGAAATCCGGATACCCTGCAGGCAGGACCTTCCCTGATGTTTATCACCATCCCGAAGGTATTCGCCAATATGGGCTTTGGCACTGTGATCGGTATTCTGTTTTTCCTTCTGGTGCTGTTTGCCGCACTGACCAGCTCCATTGCACTGACAGAAAGCGCCGTTTCCACCTTTGAGGATGAGCTCGGCTGGGGCCGTAAAAAATCGACCGTTCTGATCGGCGTTATCATGATTGCGCTCGGAACGCTCTCCTGCCTTGGCTACGGACCGCTTTCCTCCGTCACCATTCTTGGCATGCAGTTCCTGGATTTCTTCGACTTCCTGACAAACTCCGTAATGATGCCAATTGCTGCCATTGCCACCTGTCTTCTCGTTTCGAGAGTCATCGGTGTGGCAAAAATCGAGGAAGAAATCATCCACGGTGAGAGCCGCTTCCGCAGAAAGAAAATCTTTCTTGTCATGATCCAGTATCTCTGCCCGGTGTTTGCACTGATCATTCTGTTCAGTTCCGTGGCAAATGCATTCGGCTGGATCACCATGTAATGAATCTGTAAACGATGAAAAAAGATTGTTTTCGAAACACGATCACGATTTCGAAAACAATCTTTTTTTATCCAAATCTGTCACACCAACATCAGGAATCCGTCAGCAGCAGAATATCTTCCTCCTTCAGATACAGCTCCTTTGGAATCCCCATTTCCGGGCTCCAGTCTGTTTTTGCGATCTTCCACTGCAGCCAGCTGCATTCTTCATTCTTCCGGAACGAAATGTTCCATTCAAACGGATCTTCCCAGATTTCGGATTCGTTGACCGGAAATACATTTTCCTCACCCGGCCTTTCTACTGTGGCCAGAAAATGTGCCCGGATGCCGACTGCGCGGATATCGTCTGCAATTTCCCGCTCCTTTACGTGCAGCGTCACGCCCCAGTCCACGGCCCGCAGCGTGTGCGCATCCACCCGCTCGGCCGCCGAAATGTTCTTGCAGCCCGACAAAATTGCCGCTGTGCGCGTCTTCGGATTCTGGAAAAATTCCTTCAGCGGTTCCATGACTTCCATCTTTCCCCGGTTCATACAGCTGACCGTATCGCAGAGGCAGTACACCTCATCGCGGTTGTGTGATACGAAGATGACCGGTTTTCCGGCCTCCTTCAGATGTTTGTACATCTCCTGCTCCAACTGCCATTTCAGATAGGTATCGAGCGCTGAAAACGGCTCGTCGAGCAGAATCAGCTCCGGCTCTGCTGCGAGCATCCGTGCCATCGCGACGCGCTGTTTCTGTCCGCCGGAAAGCTGTCCCGGGATCTTTTTCTCCAGCCCTTCCAGCTGAAACTGGCGGATTAACGATTCCGTCCGGCTCCGGTCCGGCCGTTTTCCCATGCCTGCCTCAATATTCTGCACAACATTCATATGCGGAAACAGGGCGTAATCCTGGAACATATAACCGACTTTCCGCTTCTGCGGCGGCAGATTGATTTTTTTCTCCGAATCAAACAGCACCTTGCCGTCAAGGACAATCCGCCCCTCATCCGGCTTTTCGATTCCGGCGATGCACTTTAAGGTCATGCTTTTTCCACAGCCCGACGCGCCGAGAATCGCAAAAATCTCCTGCTCCGCCCGGAACTGCATATGCATAAAAAAGCCGTCCAGCTTTTTCGTAATATCTACTTCAAGCGCCATTCTTTATCCTCTACCACTGTTTCTGATTTTTCTTTCTCCGGTTACCGAGAAGGTTCATTGCCGTCATCGCAAGGAATCCGACGAGCAGTACGACAACAGACCAAAAACCCGCCGTTTTATAATCCCCGTCCTGAATCACCATTGCGATTTTCTGGGAAACGGTACCCGTCTTTCCCGGAATATTTCCGGCCAGCATCGACGTCGCACCGTACTCACCGAGCGCCCTTGCAAATGCCAGTACCGTACCGGAGAGCACGCCGGGACCTGCCGATGGGATGACCACTTTCCAGAAAATCTTCCACTCCGACATACCAAGCGTCCGCGCCGCATAGATCAGGTTCGTATCCACCTGCTCAAATGCCGCTCTCGTATTGCGGTACATCAGCGGAAACGCGATAATCGTTGCCGCCAGAATACAGCCAAGCCATGTCTGTACTGCCTTGATACTGAAATTCTCATACAGTGCAGCACCAAACGGACGGCGGAGGCTGAAAATCAGAAGCAGGAAAAAGCCTGCAACGGTCGGCGGCAGAATCATCGGAAGTGTCAGAAAGCCGTCAATTACGGCACGCGCGCCGGGACGCAGCTTCATCACCGCACGCGCGGCAAAAATACCAAAGAAAAAGGACAGAATCGTCGCCACAATACCGGTCTTGATCGAAATGACAAGCGGGCTCCAGTCCAGTAACTGTAAAAAATCCAGTATTTCCTGCATAACATTTCCTTTCTATCCACGGCAGCCCTGCATACCTGCATCACGCATCCTGCCCGGATTTTCTCTGATGCAAAACCACCGTCCGTAGAAACGAAATCTTTCTTTTTCGGACGGTGATTCCAAATCCCTGCTGTTTTTTGTGGGATCTTCTTTTTATTCTACCTCTGTATCAAAGTAATAATTCCGGAAGATGGCGGCTGCCTCATCGGAAGTCAGAAACTCTACAAAGTCTTTCGCTGCTGCCTGCTCGGTCTCATCTGCCTCTTTGTTGACAACCTGTGCTGCCGTGTAGATGACATTTCCGGTCAGATCGTACGGAACGACCTGCAGAACCTTCAGACGGTCCTCCAGACCGTAGGTATCGGAATAATAAACCGTACCAACCTCGTTGGATCCCTCTGCAACTGCGGAAGTAACGGCTCCTACGTTTGCACACTCATTGATTTCCACGCCGCCGAGCGCTTCGGAAACCTGCTGGGTTGTGATGGCCGATACGTCGTCTGCTTTCTCCAGAATGCCTGCATTGACCAGTGCTTCTCTTGTGTATTTTCCAACCGGAACGGAACCGTCTGCCAGTGCGATGCTGGATGCCTTGTTCAGATCCTCCAGGCCCGTAACTTCTGTATTGCTTCCCTCATAGGTTACAACGCAGACCTGATTGTTTACGATATTGTGGCGGGTTCCCTCAACCAGAAGATTCTCTTCCTCAAGCTGCTCCATCTGTTTTGCTGCTGCGGAGAAGAATACGTCGCAGGATGCACCCTCTTCGATTTGTGTCATCAGAGTTCCTGAACTGTCATAGCTTCCAACCAGTTTGACATTCGGCTGGGTCTTATTGTACTCGCTGATCAGCGTCTCCATTACGGAGTTCAGGCTCTTTGCGGCAAATACGGTGACAGTGGTATCGTCAAATACTTCGCCGTCTGCTGTGCTCTTGGCACTGGATGCGCTCTCTGCTTCCGAAGAAGCGCTGGATGCAGATGTGCTCTCTGCCTTGGAGCTGCTCTTACTGGAAGAATCTGTGGAATTGGAAAATCCGCATGCGGCAAGAGAAAGTGCCATAGCTGCCATCAGAAGAATGGATACGGTTTTCTTTTTCATGATAATTGACTCCTCATTTTGTATATTTACGTATGAAGCGCCGGATGTGCACCTTTTCGTTTTCCGGTTTTTGCTGACCGGATCTGAATGAGCTGTGCGGCAATGCTGATTGCAATCTCCGCCGGCGTCTCGCTTCCGATCTCGATTCCGATCGGGGCATAGACACTGTCGAGCTGTTCTCCGGTAAAACCCTGCGCTTCCAGTTTTTCGCGCACATACTTTGTCTTTCTGCGGCTTCCCACCACACCGATGTACGACGCGCCGGTGCGAAGTGCAAACGCCTCGGCATCCGCATCGCACCGGTGGCCGCGTGTCACAATCACGAGATAATCATTTTTCCGGATCGAAAGAATCTCGTCCAGTTTCGTAAAATCCACCAGCATGGTCTGCCCGGCGTCCGGGAACAATGCTTTGTCCACATATTCCTCCCGGTCATCGAGTACGATACAGCAGAAATCCAGATGATGCAGCACCGGAACGAGTTCCTGGGCCAGATGGCCGCCGCCGAACAGATAAACCTTTCCGTCGTAGCAGAATTCCTCGGCGTAATACGTTTTCCCGTCCAGTTCCAGAATCCGGCAGTGGCCCGCTTTTTCCTGTGCCGCCGGAAGCATTTCCCACGCTTCTTTTTTCAGCACGCGGATGCCGGTTCCGTCCAGCGCAAAAAAAATCCAGTAACTGCGGTACTGCTCCTGCGCCGCAAGCGCCTGCGCCAGACTTTCTGCTTCGCCGTGCGCTCCATTCATAAAATAGAAGCACACCTTCACTCTGCCGCCGCAGACCATGCCAAGCCCCTTCCCCTCTCCAGTTCCGAGATCGTATTCTCTGTATTCACTTTTCTTCTCCTGCACCAGCTCCTGCGCATGCAGAACCGCCTGATATTCCAGGTTTCCGCCGCCGATAGTTCCGAAAATCCGTCCTTCCCGGCCGACCAGCATATAGGCGCCCGTCGTGCGCGGAATGGAGCCGTCCCCTTCGGTGATAAAGGCAAGAACCGTGTCCTGTCCCTCTTCCAGCTGTGCAAGCAGTTTCCGGTAAAGTTCGTCCATGTTTCCTCTCCTTGTGTCTGATCTCTGGTCTACTTTTCCGTCACCAGTTCGATGGTGTCACCCTTTTGAATCGTGCCGCCGCGCAGCACCACCGCGAAAACGCCCTCCCGCGGCATGATGCATTCACCCATGCGTTTGAAAATCTCGCAGTGGCTGTGGCACTCCTTTCCGATCTGCGTCATCTCAAGCAGCGCATCCCCGCAGGAAAACCGCGTGCCGACCGGCAGATTCCGGAAATCATATCCTTCCACGATCAGGTTTTCCCCGAAGGCGCCGAGCGGAATATCCGCCCCCTTTGCACGGAAGGCTTCTATTTTTTCATACGACAAAAGGCTCACCTGGCGGTGCCAGTGCCCGGCGTGTGCATCGCCCTCGATGCCCCAGTCTTCCACCAGCTTCGCCGTTTCCACCTCGTACTTTGCCGTTCCCCGTTTTTCACTGATACAGATTCCTATGATTTTTCCCATTTCTTTTGTTTCCTCTTCTTTTCGAACCGCCGTCATTTCATCCGCCGATACCGGACATCAGGTGGTGCTCTGTCATATCCTTCGGCCGCTCAAAGCAGTGTTCCATCGGCTTTTTTAAGATTGCCTGTGCCATCACATCCCGCAGATCCGCCGCCGTTCCGTTCTGCAGAACCTCCCGCAGATCCACGCCGTTCTCATAGCAGAGACAGAGCTTTAAAAAGCCGCGGCTTGTCAGCCGTACGCGGTTGCAGCTTCCGCAGAACTTTCCGTGGATCGCGCTGATAAAGCCGACGGGCATCGACAGCTTTTCGTACCGCACATAAGCCGCAGGACCGTTTCCTTCTTTTTCCTGGTCCGGCGTACATGCCCCATACCACTGTTCCAGCTCTGTTTTCAGCGCCTCATTCGACGGACCCACGTACGATTTTCCGGCGCCCACCGGCATCACCTCGATGAACCGCACCGGGACTTTTTCCTGCTCTGCAAATTCAAGCAGTTCCTGCGCATGCAGTTCTTTTCGATGCACCGCATTCAGCTTCACTAAAAGACCCGCCTCTTTGGCCGCGCAGATGCCCTGCTTTACCTGCTCCAGCGCATCGCGTCCGGTAAGCGCCGCAAACTCTGCCGCATCCACTGTATCCAGGCTCACATTCACACTGTCACAGCCGGCCGCCTTCAGATCCCTCGCACACGATGCCAGGCGTACGCCATTCGTCGTGATCCCAACGGATGCGGTGCCCGGCACTGCTTTTATTTTCTGCACCAGCTCCACGCACTCTTTTCTTACCAGCGGTTCCCCTCCGGTAATCCGGTAATGCGTGATGCCAAGCCCAGCCGCGGCGTGCACAATCTTCAGCATCTCTTCGACGGTAAGCGGCGGATTCTGTTCCGCCTGCTCCAGTGCACAGCCCGCCGCACTCTCCGGCATACAGTACCGGCATCTCAAATTGCACGCGTCCGTGATGGAAATCCGCAGGTAATCTATCGTTCTGCCATACTGATCCTTCATCGTTTATCTGCCTTTTCCAAAACCGCAGTTCGGGAAGGTGCAGACCTTGCAGTTCAGGCAGAGACCGCCCTCGCCAAGACCGGCCAGTTCCTCCGCTGTCACCTCATCATCTGCAATGAGGCGCGGCAGGACAAGATCGAAAATCGTCCGTTTCGAATACATGACGCATCCCGGCAGGCCGACGATCGGTGTTCCGTTTTCGGCATACGCCAGAAGGAACATGGCTCCCGGCAGCACCGGCGCGCCGTAAGAAACGATGCGTGCTCCGGTATTTTTGATCGCCAGCGGCGTCTTGTCGTCCGGATCCACACTCATTCCTCCGGTGCAGAAGACAAGATCGGCACCCGCTTCCATCGCGCGTCGGCATCCGTCTGTGATCTTCGATGCATCATCATCGTAAACCTCATGAAAGATCATCTCCGCGCCGAATTCTGCCAGCTTTTCCTGGATAACCGGTGTGAAGGTGTCCTCGATCCGATGGTAATACACTTCATTTCCCGTTGTCAGAACCGCAAATTTTTTCTTGTGGAACGGCTTTAAGGTCAGGATCGGCCCGTCGGAACAGACTGCCTGTGCCGTCTCCATCTTCTCTTTTTTGATGACGAGCGGAATAATTCTCGTCCCCGCCAGTTTGTCGCCTTTTTTCACGTATGTATCACCGTGGCGCGTCGCAATCATCATCTCGCCGAGGCTGTTTACTTTTTTCAGCTTCTCGCGGTCCACTTTCAAAAGACCGTCGCAGTCCGCGATCAGTTCAATTTTTCCTTCTTTGACATCGGACGGATGCATGTGATCGTTTTTACACATATCGTAAAGAATCTGTGCCGCCTCATTTTCATGCAGCATTGTATCGTCCTTTTCCCAGATGTAAATGTTGTCCTTTCCGACACTTAACAGCACCGGAATATCTTCTTCTGTAATGATGTGGCCTTTGCGGAATACCGCATCTTTTGTCACACCTTTGATAATCTGTGTAATATCGTGGCAGAGCACCTGGCCTACCGCGTCTTCTGTTTTCATCAGTTTCATCTGAAACGCCTCACTTTTTCTATTTGAATCTATTCCAGTTCCCCGCAGATCACTTCCAGCACGCTTCCGGCGATGCACCGCGCCTTATCGGAAATCGTGAAGCAGTTCTGCAGTTCTTCTTTCCGCGGATCGATGTCCGCAATCTTAAATCCCTTCGTCACCGGATAGCCGTCGCGGATCAGCCCGCGCAGCAGACCGGAGAGAGATGCTTCCACAGGTACCGTCCCGTTTTCTGTCTCAATCTCTGCAATCACAGCCCTGGCTTCCACAATGTCTCCGATCGAAGCCACATTCCGCAGAATACCTTCCGCCTGTGCATGCATCACACGCTCTTTTCCGTACCCGCCGATGATGCCCGGAATGCCAGTGTTCGGAACCGCGCTTCCGCTTCGGATCACGCGTCCAAGATTATGACCGCGCTTCGTCTCAATTACAACATCCACATCTTCTCCTGCCGTAAAGCCCGGTCCGAGGGCAATCACAAGCGGCGCCATCTCTTTTGTCGTCCCGAGATTTTTCTTCGCCAGAATCGCATCGACCACGACGGCCGGGCGAAGTGCTGCAATGCTTAGTCCCGCCGGATCCACGAGCACCGGAACACCATCTTTCTTCCAGATCTGCTCCATTTCCTGTTCCAGAAGTTCTTTCCGGTTCTTTTTCTCTGCGAGATCCACGTCCATGCGCACGGCTTCCACGTCCTCTACCCTGGCGCTGCCGGCATATACCGCTTCGCTCAAAGCCACCTGCCGCCGGATCGCCGCCGGGTGCTCTGCTTCCAGAACCAGCAGACGAAAGCCCGCTTTTTTCAGACGATGGATCGTACCGGTTGCAAGATCTCCTGCTCCCCGTACCACGATCAGATCTTTCTTTTTCATCTTCGCTGTCTTCCTTCTTTCGTTTCAGCAGCCGCCGTTTTCTTCCGTCTTCCGCGGTCTGCCTCGTTATTCTCGTGCGAGAATAACGCTTTTTCCATTAATAAAAATACAGGAAAGGACCCGTTTTGTCAACGTGTCCCCGTAAAAAATGTTATTTTTCTTCTGTTCCAAACCACTTCTGAAACGACGCATCGGCGCCTGCGCGGACTTCTTGTTCAAACTTCCGGTACCGCTTCAGGAATTCTTTTCCCTCCGGGGTCAGTACCGTCTGGCCGCCGTTGCTGCCGCCCCGGTTGCCCTGTACCAGCGGGATGCCGAGATCCTCCTCGGCGCGCTTTAAGATTTTCCATCCCTTCGAGTACGCCATCTGCATGCATTTGCAGCCCTTCAAAAGGGAGCCGGTTGCTTCCACATGCTCCATCAGCTCCGCCACACCGGGACCGAAGGCATGATCCGTCCGGCTGACGCGCAGCCGCATGTCGTACCGCAGCTTCTGTCGTAATGTTTCTTCTTTTTCTTCCATCTCCACCTCACACCTCTACAGCAGCACACGGTACTCCGCCTCATAGGCAAGTCCCGCCGTCTGAAGTGCCGCAAGGATTTCTTTTCCCTCTTCCGGCGCTGCTTTCCAGGAAAGGCCGCAGCCCGCCGTAATTTCCCGCGGAACGGGGATCATCCTTCCCGGCAGGCCGTGCGCTCTCGCATACTGCTCCATCTGCATCGCCTGCGTTGTCCCCGCAAACGTCAGAATCCAGGTTTCTTTTCGCTGTCTCATATCGTTTCTTCCTTTTTCCAGCTTCTTTTGTATCCCGGATGCCGGCTGCCGCCTCTCTCACTGCTGCATTTCTTCTTCGGCAAACTCCCGCAGAGCCTGCGCGGCAATCCGGACTTCTTCTTCCGTCAGTACATGGGAAAAGCTGAACCGCACGGCTCCCTGCTCCCGTGTTCCGAGTGCTTCGTGCATCAACGGCGCGCAGTGTGCCCCGCTTCGGACTGCAATACCATAGTTCTCATACAGCCAGTCGCTGACATATCCCGAATCACAGGAGCCGATGTTTAATGCCGCCGTTGGTACCCGCTGCTGCAGATCGTCTGTTCCATATAAAGTAAGTCCCGGGATTCCCTGAATTTCCTCCAGAAAGAGGTGCATCAGCTCCCTCTCTCTTTTGTAAATCATTTCAATCCCCGTCTTCTCCAGATATTCCAGCGCTCCCAGAAGTCCCGCAATTCCGTGGACATTTAAAGTTCCCGCTTCCAGGTGCTCCGGCATCGCCGCAGGCTGTTCTTTTTCATAGCTTCGGATTCCGCTTCCGCCCATTTTGAGCGGCCGGATCGAAAGTTCGGGACGGACGTAGATTCCGCCGGTTCCCTGCGGCCCTAATAGTCCCTTGTGGCCGGAAAAACAGAGCACGTCGATCCCGCTTTTCTGTACATCGATCGGCAGAATCCCCGCTGTCTGCGCCGCATCGACGATCAGACGCAGGGAATGGCGTTCCGCAATTTCGCACACCCGCGCAAGATCCGTGATATTTCCGGTCAGGTTGGAGGCATGCGTAACGACAAACGCTTTCGTGTTTTTCCGCACTGCCGCTTCCATCTGATCGTAATCGATCCTTCCAGATACATCCGCCGGAATCACGGAAAGCTCCAGTCCCTGTTTTTCCAGTGCATACAGCGGGCGCAGAACGGAATTATGCTCGCAGACTGTCGTGATCACATGATCCCCCGGCCCGAAGAGTCCGAAAATTGCCGTGTTCAGTGCCTCCGTATCGTTGCACGTAAATGCAATCCGCTCCGGACTCTCCGCGTGAAACAACTCTGCCAGCCGCATTCTCGTCTCAAAGACGATGCGGCCCGCATCCAGTGTCGCATCGTGTGCACCGCGGCCTGCATTTCCACAGCCGTGCAGTGCCTGGATCATACGCTCCTCTGCTTCTTTTGGATGCCACAGCGACGTTGCCGCCGAATCGAGGTAAATCATGGCTTAATCACGCGATCTGCGCTGCTCATGCGCTCCACGATGTCATACATGTTGGTCACACTGCCGACCTGCAGCTTTTCGGTGATGCCGTAGAAGTTCAGGCATGTTCCACAGGTCAGAATTTCAACGCCGCGCGCTGCCAGATCTTTCAGATCCTCCAGGGACTCGGAACCCTCGCAGGTCAACTTTGCACCGCCGTTGTAGAACAGAATCGTATCCGGCAGCTCATCCTGCTGGGTCAGTGCATAAAGGAAGCTCTTCATCAGAATTTTACCCAGCTCCTCGGCTCCTTCGCCCATATGGTCTGCAGAAAGAACGACGAGTTTTGTTTTCTTTGCCGCCGGTACGAGGCATACGGTTTTCTCTTCTGTTTCAGCCGGCTCTGTTTCCGATACGGTGAACTCCACATGATACTCTTTTTCTTTCTTCTCTTTTACCAGAAAGCCATATCCTTTCTGCTGCGCCATTTTTTCCAGGTTCTGCACGGCGATTTCATTATCCACCAGAACCTCCACTTTTCCGCTTCCCGCAAGTTCTGCAATCGCATTTTTTGCCTTTACCAGCGGTACCGGGCACACATCACCCATTGCGTTTACTGTCTTTTTCTCCATCTCTGCCATTTTTCATCCTCCCTGCCTTACCATTTCCTGCTCTGTGTCACATAAATTTCGGTTCCTGCCGGCTCTGTGATTTTTCCAACGATTGCTGCCGGAATCCCCTGCTCCAGCAGTTTTCTCTGCATTTTTTCTGCATCCACGGCATCCACGGCCATCAGAAGCCCTCCCGATGTCTGCGGGTCAAACAGCACCTCCTGCATGCCGAACGGTATATCCTTAAAGGTCACATGCTGCTCCAGATGATTCCGGTTCCGCTGGCCTGCCGCAGTGATCAGAAACTCCTCCGCCGCTTCCACAGCCCCCGGGAACACCGGAATCTGATCCGCCCAGATATGGCAGGACACGCCCGACTCCATCATCTCATGCAGATGTCCTAGGAAACTAAAGCCCGTTACATCGGTACAGGCATGAATGTGATACTTCCGTGCCGTCTCCGAGGCGTACTTATTCAGCGTCATCATCGATTCCACTGCCTTTTGAAATCCCCCCGGGTTTTCCTCCCCGACGCGGTGCGCCGCACAGAGAATGCCGGTTCCGAGCGGTTTCGTCAGAATGAGCAGATCACCCATGCGGCCCGTATTGTTCTGCCAGATCCGGTCCGGATGCACGGTTCCCGTGACAGAAAGGCCGTATTTTACACTGTCATCCGCAATCGAATGACCGCCGGAGAGCGATCCGCCCGCCTCCTGCACCTTTTCCGCGCCGCCGCGCATGATTTCTCCGAGGACATTCAGATCCATCTGTTCCGGAAAGCAGACAATATTCAGGGCTGTCCGCACCTCTCCGCCCATCGCATAGATGTCGCTTAAGGCATTCGCCGCCGCAATTTTTCCAAACGTGTACGGATCCTCCACCACCGGCGGAAAGAAATCCAGCGTCTGGACCATCGCAAGGTCGTCCGTCAGCCGGTAGACGGATGCATCGTCTTTGCTGTCATAGCCCACCAGCAGATTCGGATCCTTTTCCCCTTTCGGCAGCTTCTCCAGAATATGTTCTAGCACGCCTGCCCCGAGCTTTGCCGTACAGCCGCCGCTCTTACAGAAAATAATTTTTTCTTCTTCCATCGTTACCTGTTCCCTCTTTTTTCAGCTTCTTCCGCACTCTCCGTCCGTTCCGCGCAGAAGTCCCAACGCATGCGGCAGGGTATCAAGTACAAATCCAAGACTCTCTTCCACCGCCTTCGGGCTTCCCGGCAGATTGATAATCAGCGTCCGATGACGGATTGCACTCACTGCCCGGCTCAGCATCGCCCGTTTTGTGATCGCCATGCTGCCCGCGCGGATCGCCTCCGCGATGCCAGGTGCCACACGGCCGGATACCGCCAGAGTTGCCTCCGGTGTCACATCCCGCATGGAAAATCCCGTGCCGCCTGTCGTGAGGACAAGATCGCACTGCTCCAGATCGGCAAGCCGGATCAGTTCCTCCTCGATCATCGCCCGCTCATCCGGCAGAAGACGCATCGAAACGACCTCATACTGCTCCGCCGGAAGCAGCTCTTTGATCCTTGGGCCGCTCTTATCCTCGCGCTCGCCCTGATATCCTTTGTCACTTAACGTTACAATTCCCACCCGGAAAACCGGGAAATCTTTCTTTTCTGTCATGCTTTATTTTTCCTCTTTCTGATAGATATAATGACCGCTCTTTCCGCCGTCCTTTTCCAGAATGTGGATATCACGAATCACCATGCCGCGGTCCATCGCCTTGCACATATCGTAGATCGTGAGCAGCGCTGTGGAAACGCCAGTCAGCGCCTCCATCTCCACGCCGGTCTTTCCGACACATGATGTGGTGCACACGGCCGTAATAGAATTTGTATTCTCGTCCGTGGTAAATGTCACTTCGCAGTTCGTCAGCGGCACAATGTGGCACAGCGGAATCAACTCCGCATTCTTT
The DNA here is from genome assembly GCF_003480555.1 of Blautia sp. AM29-29. Taxonomy (NCBI): domain Bacteria; kingdom Bacillati; phylum Bacillota; class Clostridia; order Lachnospirales; family Lachnospiraceae; genus Blautia; species Blautia sp. AM29-29. The sequence goes on along the minus strand of NZ_QUJD01000009.1, from coordinate 31,665 downwards.
TTCGCCCCCATGATACCTGCCAGCCGTGCAACGCCGAGCACATCGCCTTTTTTCGCCGTATGGTCCCGCACGGCTGCAAATACCTCCGGGCTTACCTGTATGGTTCCCGTCGCCGATGCTGCCCGGTACGTGTCCGGCTTCTCATGGACATCGACCATGACGGCGCTGCCGTCTTTCTTAAAATGGGTAAATTCCGCCATCTGTCTCCTCCGTTCTATTTCCGTTTTATTCTCCGGGTTCCCACTCTTCTTCCGCTTCACGCACGGGAAGCTCTGCTCTCCCATACCAGGGATTCGTGTTCTCACCGCTTTGTCTTCTGTTTCCTGTCGCGCACGTAACCAGAACATGCTCGATCCCCTGCCTGCGCAGCAGCTCCACAAGTTTCTCTGCGGCCGCCCGGTGTTCTTTTTCCTCATACTGGTGCAGTACCGCATAAAACGTTCTGCCTTTCAAATCCTTCTGCTGTCCCTGTTCCGATGCGATCAGCCGTGCCAGATCTTCTTCCGTGATATGGTGTTCCATCGTACAGTCAAGCAGTTCCGCCGCCCGTTCTGCCCGAAAGCAGCCCTTGCCAAGCGGCTGTCCCAGTGCCGAAAGACCTGTCACACCAATCACAAGATCTGAAGAGGAAAGCAGCGCCGGTTCATGTTCCGCCGGTGCCTTGCACGGCAGGTGCCTTGCGCCGTCCGCCTCGATCAGCGTCAGATCGGCCTTTTTGCGTGCCTCTTCAAATAGTTCCGTTTCCGGCATGGAAAGCTTTTCCGGATCCCGGCAGGCACTCCCGATAATCGCTGCGCGGCCTGTGCAAAATTTTCTTTCGACCGCTTCCAGACTCTGGTCATGCCATTCCTTCGGCGGACGATAAATGTGCGTCGAAGTTGTCACCAGTACCTTCTGATCGTTTTTTACACAAAAGCCTGCCATCTCGTACAGCAGCGTCGTTTTTCCGCCGCCGCCGATGATAGAAACTACATGGTTCTTTTCCTTTAAAAAGGGGAACGCCGTTCCCATCCCTACCGGCTCCAGCTTCTGTTTTTCTGTTTTCTGCCAGATTCGAAGCATCTCCTCTGCCCCCTTCTGCCGTCTTTCTTTCTCACTCTACCATACTCATTTTGGGCTGTCAAATTTTACTCGCGCCGTAAAAACTTGAAAAAAGAACTGCCCCGATCGGGCATCCCCATCAGAGCAGTTCTTCTATTCTTACTGAACGTGTACGGTAAGCACCGCTGCATTTGATCTGTTTCCATCGCTGTCCGTCACATGATACGTCAGCGTGTAATCTCCCGCCACTGCAGTATCCACATCGCCGTCGATCTCAATCTGGTTAAAGAGTGACTCCTGGCTGTCTGCATCATCGGTCATCTCTTTGATATAGCTGGTTTTGTCCAGATCGTTCCCGGCTTCCACTGTTACTTCATACGTATTCAGGTACAGTTTTGGGCTTTCCGCCGGCAGTGCTTCGATTTCCATCTGCGCATCTGTCTCATTTTTTGTGCCCTCTGTGTCATTCTGCTGCGGCTCCTCTGCTGCCGGTGCAGACTCATCTGCCGCCCCACTGTTATCCGTTTCCTGCGTAGCCTCATTTTCCGCCGGGGTATCTTCCGCTGCAGCTTTATAATTCACGCGGCGTGTTGCTTTTGATACATTATTGTGACTGTCCTTTGCCGCATAGACAACCGATGCACTGGTATGGTCATCGTTCGGGAAAATGTTTTCAATCACCAGCGAATCTGTCACATCTCCGTCTTTCTCATCCGTTGCAGTAACGCCTTCCAGCAAAGGCGCTGTATCACTGCCTTCCGCATACGTTACATCCCCATCAGCTGGAAGCTCGATTTCCGGGCCTTTTCGGTCGTCCGTCACTACGACAGCTGCTGTACCGGCTCCTAGCGCCACGCACAGGACAATCAAACCTGCAACAATCCCTTTTTTCATGGCAGTTAATCGTCCTCCTCCTGGCCGTAATCTCCATATTTGTACTGACCGTATTTTCCGTATTTACCATACGCCTGTTTCTGCATATCCACCTTGTTCAGGACAACGCCAAGCAGCGGGCAGTTACTTCTCTCGAGCTGGCTCTTTACTTCCTGTGCAAAACGATAGCTGATCACACCGGACTCAATGACCATGATTGAACCATCACAGATTTCTGCAACGATTGCACTGTCGATAACGCTTCCAAGCGGAGGAGTATCCACAATCACATAATCGTAAACTTTACGAAGTGCATTTAAAAGACTTCGGAAGTTCTTTCCCCCCAGAAGCTCTGCCGGATTCGGCGGAAACGGGCCGGAATAAATCATGTAAAAGTTCTTTACATTGGTAGAACAGATGACATCCTCCAGAGTTGCCTGACCGGACAGGAAGTGTGCCAGTCCGCGAACAGATTTCTGTGTTTTCGTTCTTCCAAGAAGAACCGATTTCCGAAGATCGGCATCGATCAAAATCACTCTTTTTCCGCTCTCTGCAAGAGAAATGCCGAGCTGCATAGAAACACTGCTCTTTCCCTCATTTGGTGTACAGCTTGTAACCGCGATTACTTTCTTATCTTCTCCGCAGAACTGAAGGTTGGTCCGAAGAGATTTGTAGGCTTCCACAATCTGATAGCCTGATTTTTCCTGTTTTACTACTACCTGATTCACGTTCCGTATCCTCCCTTATTTCTTTCTTCCACGGCCGTTTTTGTTTTTCTTCTTGCTCTTTTTCTGTCCTTCTGCAAGAGGAATTATGCCGAGTGTACTGACACCCAGATAACGTTCTACATCTTCGGAGGTCTGGATGGTGTCATTTGTCAGATAAACAATAATGATGATGACAATCGCGATAAATGCACCTGCTATTGCACCGATCAGCCCGTTTTTCTTAATACTTGGGCTTACCGGCTCATCTGGAATATTCGCCTCATCTACCACATTTACAGCTTCTGTGTTCATAACGTTCTGAATATGATCTGATGCTGCTACACGGATTGCATCCGCCATCTGGCTTGCTACATACGGATCTTCGTCTTTTACTGTAATCGAAAGGATACGCGTATCGTTCTGTGTAGTAACAGTAATTTTGTTCAAAAACTCCTCATAGGTAAGATCCAGATTTAACTGTGCAATAACGGTTTCAACAACCTGACGGCTCTGAATCAGCTCCGCATAGTCTTTGGTTAAAAGAGAACTTGCCTGCAGATCTCCACTTGTTACAGTACTGCTACTGTCCTGTTTTGACAGTACATACATTTTTGTCGTCGATTCATACTGCGGCTTCATAAATACTTTGCTGACCAGTACCATCAGAAGGCCAAGTGCCAATGCAGCTAAAATCACATAGCCAATTTTGCTCCAGAGCACACGAAGCAGTTCCAGTAAATCGATTTCAATTTCATCCTGATTCTGTTGATTCGTTTCCATCTTCTTCTCCTGACTTTTTTTAGATTTCTCCGGCATCCCTTAAGATTTCCATCGGATTATCGTGGAAAATCCTTTCGGCATATGCCTCTCCCATTTTTTTTGAAACATAGGCAGCGCCTGCTCCTATGTTGGGAATACGTGTTTTTGTGTTGTGGGAATCGCTGCCGACAAAACCGAGCAGATCTTCCTTCATCAGTTTTCTGCAGTAGCGTTTTGCCCCCCACGTATACTTTCCAAGTATACTTTCCACATTCACCTGCAGTCTTGCGCCCATATCCACCAGATCGCTGGAAAATCCGACGCTCTTTACCGTTGCCTGATAGCGCTCCACATGCGCGATAATCGGTTCATAACCGCAGGACAGTACATTGTAGACTCTCTCACGGATATGCTGTGCGGAATCTCCCTCGGAAAATTCCAACAGAACATAGGATGAACCGGCCATGGTCACATATTTCCGTTTTTCCAGGATATCCTGAAGATCCATGTTCGAGTGAAGTTCACACCCGAGATAAAGCGACATATCCGGATATTCCTTTTTTGCCGCTTCCTGCAGTTTCAGAAACTGCTCATGTACCTTTTTTGCCGGTGTTTCAAACATCCGCCGCCGATAATGCGGTGTGATGATAATCTTCCTGACCCCGTCCTCGTGCTGCATTTTCAGCATCGCCAGCGACTCTTCCAGGTCAGCTGCACCGTCGTCTACCCCCGGGACCATATGGCAGTGTACATCAAATAATTCCTTCATACCTTATCCCTCTTTTTGTGTTCTTTCTTCAAGTCACGCATACTTAGACATTCTACTTTAGTATACATCCTTTTGTGATCTCTGGCAATACAAAAAACATACTCTGTATTTATTTTTTAACATTTTTGTCAAACTTGCCTAAAATGAGGGATAAAAAAGAGACCCCCATTTTCATGTCGGCCTCTCCCGTTATTTTCTGCAGATGAAAACCCCTGCCTCTTTTGTGATCGCAATTCCGCCGTGTTTCTGAATTTTCTTTTCCAGAAATTCTTTGAATTCCCGCTGTCTCGGATACAGATACTCATTCTGATTTCCATGGCAGGAAAGGATATAGTCCAGAAGCGGCTCCGGCCGGTCGACCCAGAGACTGTCCTCGTAGATTCTTTTCTCTACGCTGCCAAAATAAGGCTTTAACTGCTTTTCTCCGTGATCCAGACCAAAAATAGTATACAGCGCCACCTCCGAAAGATTGATCTGCGGATCAAACTCCTGTACCAGATCGGTAATCTCTTTCATATGGCCTTTTCCATACGTACTGCAGTAGAACACGCCGTCATCTGAAAGCACACGGCTGATTTCCTGCAGACCGCGGGACAGATTCTGGACATAGAACAAAACATGATTTGCAATAATCCGGTCGTATTCCGCATCCGGAAACGGAAGCTTCTGGCAGTCCAGTGTCCGGAAATCAAAACAGAATGCCTTTTCTTCTCCCAGATTTTCCGCCGCATCCCGGATCATGCCGTCCGACAGGTCAGACAGACAGATATACTTTCCTTTCAGCACGGATGGCTCCGCTTTTTTCCAGAGCTGCCCGTTTCCGCAGCCGATCTCCAGAATCCGGCGCGCACCGTCAAAATCCATCTGTTCCAGAAGCCACGGGAACCATCCCTTTTTATTTTGGGAATACTGCTCGTGCAGCGAAATACGGATATTCAGGTTTTCCCCGTTTTTGTACTGCTCCACCAGCATCTTTTCCATATCGGTCAGATGAATCAGGTTCAGAATGCCGGTCCAGTCGATCTGGTTCGTCTCCTCCAGAATCTGTGTCGTATTCTGCAGCGCCTTTTCCATCTGCTCCAGATTTTCCATCTTCTTGTGCACAAGTCCGATCTGCATTTTCAATGATTTCAGAATATCCGCACTCGTATCGTGAATCGTCATATTTCCGATCTCATTCAGGGAAAATCCGAGATATTTCAGCGATAAAATTTTCTGCAGCTTCAGAAAATCCTCATCCGAATACATCCGATAACCGGATTCGTTAATAAAGCTCGGCTTCAGCAGCCCTTTTTTGTCGTAATAGCGAATTGTCCGAATGGTCACATGGGCCATCCGGGCAAATTCACCAGTGGTATAATATTGATCCATATCCACCACTCCTTCGCAAAAGCCGCTTTTTTGCGGCCTTTGCATTTCACTTTTCTCTCTTACAGACGGTCTTTATACATCTCAGCGAAGTAGTTCTGATACTCACCGCTGATGATGTGTTTCCACCAGTCTTCATTGTCCAGATACCACTGGATTGTCTGTGCAATTCCGGTATCGAAATTGTATTTTGGTTTCCATCCAAGCTCAGTCTCGATCTTGGTCGGGTCGATTGCATATCTTCTGTCATGGCCCGGGCGGTCTTTTACGTATTTGATCAGAGATTCCGGTTTGTCCAGAGCTTTCAGGATGGTCTGTACTACCTGAAGGTTTGTTCTCTCGTTGTGTCCGCCAATGTTGTAAACCTCGCCTACTTTACCTTTATGGATAATCAGGTCGATTGCTTCGCAATGGTCGGATACGTGCAGCCAGTCTCTGACATTCTCACCGTTTCCGTATACCGGAAGCTCTTCGTCTGCCAGTGCGCGGCTGATCATAAGCGGAATCAGCTTCTCCGGGAAGTGATACGGGCCGTAGTTGTTAGAGCATCTGGAAACGGTAACCGGGGTACCGAAGGTTCTGTGGTAAGCCAGTACAAACAGGTCTGCGCTTGCTTTGGATGCAGAGTACGGGCTGGAGGTGTGGATCGGGGTATTCTCTGTAAAGAACAGGTCCGGGCGATCCAGCGGAAGGTCTCCGTAAACCTCATCGGTAGATACCTGATGATATCTCTTTACGCCGAATTTTCTGGAAGCATCCAGCAGTACACGGGTTCCCATTACGTTGGTCTGAACAAAGATGCCAGGATCCTCAATGGAACGGTCTACATGGCTCTCTGCTGCGAAGTTGACAACAACGTCAAATTTCTCTTTTTCAAACAGATCCATGATGAAAGCTTCGTCTGCGATATCACCTTTTACAAATTTGTAGTTTGGTTTGTCCTCAACCGGTTTCAGAGTCTCCAGGTTTCCCGCATAGGTCAGCAGGTCCAGGTTTACGATCTGATAATCCGGGTATTTGTTTACCATATGATGTACGAAGTTTCCGCCGATAAATCCGGCTCCGCCTGTTACTAATACTTTCATGCTTTTTCTCCTTTTTGGTGTGTTTATCTTCTCAGTTTTATGTCAATTCAACTTGTTGTACTCTCACTATAATGGGTGACGTTGCGTCATGGTCAAGAGGAGAATGAAAAAAGTTTGTGAAAATCTTGTTTTTTCCCCTCCTCCCTGTCTATCTTAGAATTTTTACGGCGATTCTCGTAATATACTGTTCCATTTCCTGACTGGTCAGCGCGTCCACCATATATTCCTCATAAAAGCGGTCGTCCAGCAAAAGTCTCTGTTCCGTGGCATACCGGAACAGCTTCCGGTACGCCGCTTCAATTCCCTGCCATGGTCCTTTATAATAATAGCAAAGATACTCTCCCTCCGGCCGAACCGTGTATCGCACTTTCGCCGGCACACGATCAAAAATCAGATAGAAATCACGGTAATCCAGAAAATTCCCCGTTTCCAGTGTTTCCCGTTTCTGAACAAACCCCACATTATACGAACTTCGATTTCCGTATTGCCCGCAGTAAGCATAGAGCTCTCCGATTTTCTGATTGACTGCCAGATTATCCGCTGATTCGCTGTGATTTGTGACAAGATACTGCAATGGCAGGGTATGAATCCCTACAGGACAGAAGGGATCTTTTTCAAACGCCTCACGGCATTCCGCCGATGCCTGTGCCAGAAACCGCTTCTTTTCCCCAATCCAGCGCTGCATCTCGCGGAGCCGCTGCATTTTTTCACGCACCACCTTCTCCTCCTGTTCCAGCAGTACTCCGAATTTTTCAGGACTTCGCTGTTCCAGATAATTTCGAATCTCTGCCAGCGGCATGCCCAGCTCCCGCAGCATTCCGATCACATCAAACGTTTCCATCTGATCCATCGCATAATACCGGTAGCCGTTTGTCCCTCTTCTTTTTGGTACGAACAGCCCAATCTCATCATAATGGAAGAGCGTTTCCTTTGTCGTACCTACCAGCGCTGCAAATCGCCCTGCGCTTAAATACTCCTGTTTTCCCATTTCTTACTCCTTTTCCTAAACATTTGCTCTCGGAATTTTTCCTGTTTTTCACCTTTTTTGCACTTGACTATAGGGTTACCCTATCCTTTATAATAGCAAACGATTCAAATTTTCACAAGAAATCTTTCCCATCTAAAGCGTGTCTGAAAAAGGCTTTTCACACATAAAAAGGAGGTTTTCGATTATGAGTCAGTCACTCGCCAAAGATTTCAACTTCCGCTCTCTGCTGAAGTTTGCGTTTCCATCGATCATCATGATGATCTTTATGTCTCTCTACAGTATTGTGGATGGCTTTTTCATCGCACAGTACGTGGACAGCATGGCGCTTTCCGCCGCCAATATCGTCTATCCTGCCGTCAGCATTCTTCTTGCCGTCGGCATCATGTTCGGTACCGGAGGCAGCGCCGTCGTCGCTGCAAAGATCGGACAGGGAAAACAGGAGGAAGCCAACCGTAACTTTTCTGCCCTTACCCTTACCACACTGATCATCGGTATTCTGGGTGCAGTGCTCGGCAACCTGTTTTGCCGTCAGATCTGCAGTCTGCTCGGTGCAACGCCGGTGCTGATGGATTACGGTATCGCCTATCTGCGGACGATCCTTTCCTTTGCCCCTGTCTGTCTTCTCCAGGCGCTGTTCCAGTCCTTCTTTGTAACGGCAGGACGCCCGGGACTCGGACTTTCCCTTACGGTGTCCGCCGGCATTACCAACATGCTTCTGGACTATCTGTTTGTCGTTCCGCTCCATCTTGGTGTTGCCGGAGCTGCCCTTGCCACCGGCCTTGGCCAGTGCATTCCGGCCGTTGCCGGCATTTTATACTTTACCTTCGCCCGCAAAGGCCTTCGCTTCACCCGTCCGGAATTTTCCAAAGGCCTGCTCTCCACAAGCTGCTTCAACGGTTCCTCCGAGATGGTCAGCAATCTTTCTGCAGCCGTTGTCACTTACCTTTTCAACATGCTGATGCTGAAATTTGAGGGCGAAATCGGTGTTGCCGCCATCACGGCGATTCTGTACGGACAGTTTCTCTTTGTTGCGCTGTACCTCGGCTACAGTATCGGCGTTGCACCTGTGTTCAGCTTCAACTACGGCAGCCGGAACAAACAGCGGCTGATCCGGCTTTACCGCATCAGTATCCGCTTCGTTGTGGTAAGCTCTGTGATCATCGCACTTGTGGCCGCCTTCGGCTCTCCGGTCATTTCCGCCGTTTTCATGCAGAAAGGCACGTACGGCTTTGAACTGACACGCCACGGCGGATATCTGTTCTCCATCGCTTACCTGTTCTGCGGTACGAATATCGTCGCCTCCGGCATTTTTACGGCACTGTCAGACGGAAAGACCTCTGCTTTGATTTCTTTTTTGCGAACCTTCGTCTTTATCGTTCTCTCCGCGCTGCTTCTGCCGCTCGTGCTTGGCACCAACGGTGTGTGGCTGTCGATTCCGGTCGCCGAATTTCTGACGCTGTTCATCTCCGTGCCGAAGCTGTCCCGCTATTTCAAGGATCCGAAAGTCGCAACGGAGACGCAAACAAGTCCCAACTGATCTTACCGACTTCGCTGATTCTCAAAACCCCGCACAGGGATCCGTTGTTTTCACAGGATCCGCTGTGCGGGGTTTCTCTTTTGCTACCACTTTTTCCCCGGGCAGTCCCGCAGTGCAATCGCTGCCCGCATCTCCACGTAGCAGCCGCACATGCGGCACATGCCGGACAGCAGCTTTTCACACTCCTTACAGATGGAAAGCCGCCGCTCGTATTCCTCCTCCGGCGTTTTATCGTCCGCCGGAATTCTTGCAATATAATCATACATATTCTGAAAAAAGCCTGCCTCGTCCATCTCACGAAGCAGGCATTTTTTACAGATCCTGGTATTTCCGTCCATCAAACTCCTCCGGAACCGAATCTTTTTTCATCCCAGATATCTTCTGGTTTTTATGGTTTTCCTATTTTACGGCGATATGAAGCACACTGCACGCCGGAATGGTAAAGGAAATTCCCTCTTTTGTTGCCTGCACACCGTCAAAGCCCTGAACGCCAACCGTCTCCGGCTCTTCAAAGGTGTTTTTATCCTGCATATGGCCGGTTACGATCTCGGCTTTGATCTCGCCGGCTTCTTTTCCGAGAAGTACCGCCTCTACCGGATATGCTTTCTCCAGATCCACATTCGTCATCGTGATATGAAGTACACCGTTGGCATCTACCGAAACAGATTCCGTCAGATTCGGAACCATGTATTCGTCTTCCAGACCAACCTGCTCCGTTTCCAGAGAGCTTGCCAGAAGATCATTTTCCTGATGTACCTGATACAGATCGAAAACATGATACGTCGGAGTTTTGACCATTTTTTCACCCTCTGTCAGGATCATCGACTGCAGAACATTGACCATCTGTGCGATATTTGCCATCTTGACACGGTCGCTGTGTTTGTTGAAGAGATTCAGGTTGATCCCTGCGACCAGTGCGTCACGCATGGTATTCTGCTGATACAGAAATCCCGGATTTGTTCCAGGCTCTACATCATACCAGGTACCCCACTCATCCACGATCATACCGACCTTTTTGTCCGGGTCATACTGATCCATAATGGCGCTGTGGCGGCGGATCAGCTCTTCCATGTACATCGTCTTTTTCATGGTCTTATACCAGTCTTTTTCCGCAAACTCCGTTGCACTTCCCTTGTGATCCCAGGTTTCCGGCACCGTATAGTAATGAAGCGACAGGCCATCCATCATGCCATGCTGCTGTGGGGAGATTCTGCGGAAGCATGCTTTCATCACTTCCTGCGTCCACTCATAATCATCCGAATTGGCGCCGCAGGCAATCTTCCGGATCTTTTTGTTTCCATCGTAATCACGCACAAAGGTCTGATATCTGCGGTACATATTTCCGTAGAATTCCGGATTCATATTTCCGCCGCAGCCCCAGTTCTCATTGCCGATGCCGAAGAAATCGACGGTCCACGGCTTTTCGTGGCCATTTTCCGCACGAAGGTCTGCCATCGGAGATACCCCGTCAAATGTCATATATTCAACCCACTCCGACATCTCCTGTACAGTACCGCTTCCCATATTTCCGTTGATATAGGTTTCACATCCGATCTGACGGCAGAGTTCAAAAAACTCGTGGGTACCGAAGCTGTTGTCCTCGACAACACCGCCCCAGTTGGTGTTGATCATTTTTTTGCGGCTTTCTTTCGGTCCGATACCGTCTTTCCAGTGATATTCATCTGCAAAACATCCGCCCGGCCAGCGCAATACCGGAACTTTGATATTTTTCAGTGCTTCAACAACATCGGTACGCATTCCGTTCACGTTCGGAATATCGGAATTTTCTCCTACATAGAGTCCTTCATAAATACATCTTCCCAGATGCTCCGAAAACTGTCCCTGGATTTCCTTATTGATTTTTGAAAGCTTTCTGTTCGCATCAATTACTAACTTAGCCATAACTTGTCCCCTTTCGAGATCTTAAATTTGGCTTTATTATAGGAGATGTATCTCACTTGTGTCAATGAGCGTACAAGTTGTTTCCCCATGATTTTTTCAAAAAGTGCGGCCGTCTGGCTGCTGACCAAAAGGCCGCTTGTTTTATTTTTCATTCTGCATACAAAAAAACCGCCCTGGTTTTCACCAGGACGGTTACCGTCCGTGCGTTAGAGGATTCGAACCCCCGACCTTTTGGTCCGTAGCCAAACGCTCTATCCAGCTGAGCTAAACGCACATTTCTTTGTCGCTTTAGAACTCTTTGTTTATCACTCGTTCCCGCTGACATCATGTATATTACACTATCCTAAGAGAAAAGTCAACACCTTTTTGAAAAAAATTTAAAATTTTTTCGAATAACAGTTTTTTGTGAAAATAAGGGCTTTTTCCCCTATTTCACAGTCCGCACCAGGTAGTCTTTCTTTCGCAGTTCCTCTTCAATCAGATCCAGGGTCTGCGCAGAGTCTGCCGATACGGTATGAAAATGTTCCCCTGATGTGATATTCTTCAGCGGCCGTGATTTTCCCTGCCGGATTTCTTCCATAAACAGTGCCACCTTATTTCGTGAACTGATATTAAGTTCCGCCCGCAGTTCTCCGTAAACCTCGTGACGCACAATCACATCCAGCACAACGCCGCCGAAATCCACAATTGTATTCAGCTCGTCCTGCATCTGCTCATCCGTGTGATTCACCTCAAAGACCCGCGTCTCTCTCACCGGGCTGCTGCAGATGTAGCCGCGGTTTGTCGCAATCACATCGTATCCGGCAGCGCGGATCAGGGCAATGTCCTGGACAATCACCTGACGGCTGACTTCACAGCTCTTCGCCAGCGCTGCACCGGAGACCGGCGTCTTACTGTTTGTTATTCTTTGAAGAATCTCTTCTCTTCGTTCCTTTCCACTCATCATAAAACAAGACCTCGCATTTCGTACACTTCCCTTATCTTATCACACTTTCCGCCGTTTCTACAATAGCAGGAAATCATTTTCCAAAAGCTTTGTCAAGGACTAAAACTTTATGAAATTTTCCGGGCTCTCGTATATTCGTCCCGCCAACTGCCAATCATGAACGTATAACAGTAACGAACGGTAACCATACGTTCCATGTTTCAGGAGGATGCATACCATGGCGATCAATAAAGTTGAACTGTGCGGAGTCAATACATCACGCCTTCCCGTACTGAATGCCGAAGAAAAAGAGACTCTGCTGAAAAAGGCCCGCGAAGGAGATGCTGCTGCCCGCGAACGCTACATTCAGGGCAATCTGCGCCTTGTCTTAAGCGTGATCAAGCGCTTCTCCAACAGCAGTGAAAACGCCGACGATCTCTTTCAGATCGGCTGTATCGGCCTGATTAAGGCGATTGATAACTTCGACACGACCTTAAACGTCCGTTTCTCCACCTATGCCGTGCCGATGATCATCGGTGAAATCCGGCGGTATCTGCGTGACAACAATGCGATCCGCGTCAGCCGTTCCCTCAGGGATACTGCCTACCGCGCCATCTGCGCCCGCGAACTTTATCTCAAGCAGAACCAGAAAGAGCCTTCGATCGAGGAAATCGCCGCTGAAATCGGCATTGGAAAAGAGGATATCGTCTATGCCCTCGATGCAATCCAAAGCCCAATGAGTCTGTATGAGCCCGTCTACACGGAAGGCGGCGATACCCTGTATGTCATGGATCAGTTAAGTGATAAGAAAAATAAAGAAGAAAACTGGGTGCAGAACCTCGCCCTGCAGGACGCGGTCGCCCGTCTCAATGAGCGCGAACGCCAGATCATCCGCATGCGTTTCTATGAGGGGCAGACCCAGATGGAGGTTGCCCGGGAAATCGGCATCTCGCAGGCGCAGGTCAGCCGGCTGGAAAAGTCCGCCCTGCGCTCTATGCGGAATTATCTCTCCGACGAGCGGTAACGCCCGCCGTTCACTGAATTTCTGCAAACTCCAGCCGGTAATCCGACGGCGGCATTCCATAGTGTTTCCGGAACACACGGGAATAGTAAAAGGGATCTTCAAATCCGCACGACAGCGCCGTCTGTTTGACCGTCATCCCCATCTGCAGCAGCTTTTCTGACTGCTGCAGCCGATATTCCAGCAGATACTGTCCTGGTGACCAGCCGATTTTCTTCTGAAACAGACGGTTCAGCGTTGTGCGGCTGACCGCCATTTTCCGCGCAATTGTCTCCGCGCAGAACTCACTCCTGTGATACCCTGCGGCAATCAGAGCCATCGCTTCCATGATCCGCGGATCTTCCTTCTTTCTCTCCTCCCGCTGCGGCTCCGCCAGATCCTGGTACACGCCCAGAAGCGCAAGCAGCACACCGACGGCCTCCTGGCTGTTCCGGCGATAGAGTTCCATCTGGCAGAGACGCTCAAAATACGGCAGAAGCCTTTCCTGACGGAGAGGCGGCGCCGCCGGCTGCTGTGGGTTCAGTACCGACCGTGCCAGAATCTGCCGGCATTGTTCCCCGACAAAATCAACCCACACATATTCCCACGGCTCGTTCTCATCCGGCGCGTACTGCACCACCTGCTCTGGACAGATTAAAAAGCTCTGTCCGGCGGTAAGTGTGTACGTCTTTTTCCCGCAGGTAAACGTTCCCTTTCCGCTTATAATATAATGTATAATATAGCACTGCCGTACACCCGGCCCCCAGGAATGCAGATCATGGCAGTCCTGCCGCCCGGCATCGACAGGCCGGATCCCGTTCATTTCTGATACAAGCATATTCTTTCCTTTTCCCGTATTTTATTCTTTATGAAGCAAAAATCCATGCTTTTGTCTTAAAATTCCATGGTTTCGCTCTGGAAATCCATCTATACTCAAAGTACATCAAAACTTACGGGAGGTCAATACTATGATCAAACTTACACCGCCGATGGGCTGGAATTCCTGGAACACCTTCGGAGAAAATATCAATGAAAAAATGATTTTTGAAACTGCTGATGTCATGGCCGAGAGCGGCCTGCGCGATAAAGGATACGAATATCTTGTCATCGACGACTGCTGGTCTTTACGTGAACGCGATGAAAACGGCCGTCTTGTGCCGGATCCGGAAAAATTTCCGCATGGTATGAAAGCCGTTGCCGATTACGTTCATTCCAAAGGGCTGAAATTCGGTATGTATTCCTGCGCCGGAAACATGACGTGTGCCGGCTACCCTGGCAGCTATGAGCACGAATTTGTCGATGCGGAAACTTTCGCATCCTGGGATGTTGATTTCTTAAAATACGACTACTGCTACCACAGCCCGATCCTGCACGGAAAATATCTGTACCGCCGCATGGGACTGGCACTCGAGAACTGCGGCCGCGACATTCTCTTCTCTGCCTGCTCCTGGGGTGCTGATGAAACGCATGAGTGGATCAAAGAAACCGGCGCTTCCATGTGGCGTTCCACCGGCGACATCTTTGATACCTGGGATTCTGTCAAAGATCTCGTGGCACAGCAGGAAAAACTGCATCCGTACAACGGCGTCGGCTGCTTCAACGATATGGACATGCTGATCGTCGGCATGCATGGAAAAGGAAATGTTGGACTGGCCGGCTGCAGCGATGTCCAGTATCAGACACACTATGCACTGTGGGCATTCCTTGGCTCCCCGCTGATGATCGGCTGCGACATCCGCGAGATGAGCGACGAAACCCGCCGCATTCTCATGAATGACGAAATGATCCGCATCAACCAGGATCCGCTCTGCCGTCAGCCGTATAAAGTGAAAAACCATGCATGGAATGACAACGTTCTGATCTATGTGAAGGCACTCGCAGACGGAGATCTCGCCATCGGTATGTTCAATCTCAGTGATGAAAAATCACGTGCAGCCATGAATCTCGATGAAATCGGCCTTCCGTTCTCCACCGGCCGTACTCTGGAACTTACTGAGGTCTGGACCTGCGAGAACCTGTGTGCAAACAATGCATCCCTTGTCACAGAACTCGAGCCGTTTGCATCAAAAGTATACCGTGCAAAGGTCGTAAAACTCTGATGGCACGCTGTATGCAGTGCGGCAAAGAACTCACACATAACGAGATCGGCGCCCACCGTAAATTTATCAACCGCGGCGCAGAACAGTTTTTCTGCAAGCAGTGTCTTGCCGAGCATCTCGGTGTAACGCCGGAGCTCATTGACGAAAAGATCGAACAGTTCAAGCGACAGGGGTGTACACTGTTTGTATAGACCTACACTGTCTGAAATGCACACAGCCGGATTTCCGCCAAATAGAAATCCGGCTCTATTTTCATGCTGCATAAAAAATCATTTCTTCTTTATTTCTTTCAGATATGCTCCGGCATCCTTTAGGAATCCCGCCACAATCAGAAGAATTACCATTCCGATCGGAAACGCTGCCACGATACTGACCGACTGCAGATTGCTCATAGAGCTTTCGGAAAAGACCAGTGCAATCGGAAGCAGAATCAGCAGAAGGCACCACATAAGCTGAATCGCTTTCGATGGCTGCTGTCCCTCTTCCAGACGGCGGTAGCTGTAGCAGGAAACCGTCAGCGCAATCGAATCAAACGAGGTCGCATAAAAGGCAATCATCGTGAGCAGCAGAACGACAAGAACCAGCGATGCACACGGGATCTTCTGGATCATGGCGATAATCATTCCATAGAGATCACCGTCTTTGGCATACCGCGCGATAAAATCCGCTTTTCCCGCCATCTGCATCCCCATCGATTCATTTCCCAGGATGATAAAGCTTAAAATCGTGGAGCCAACGCCGAATCCATATCCGCCAAGGATTGTCTGCCGCACCGTTCTTCCCCGGGAAATACTTCCGATAAAAAATGGCGCCGCCACGCACCATACCATCCAGTATGCCCAGTAATAAATAGTCCAGTTCTGCGGAAAATGCGTCTCGCGCAGCGGATCGGTATCGGTCGCCAACGTCGGGAAATACTGAATCATCCGTCCCAGCGATGAAAATCCCGTCTCGATAATATACCGCGTCTGTCCGCCGAACAGCAGCACGTACGCCAGTAGCCCGAAAAACAGATAGATGCAGAGCTTTGCCAGAAAACCGATTCCGCGGAAGCCGTGAAGCAGCGAATACGTGTACACAAAACACGTAATCAGCAGAATCACAATTGTCACTGCGTTCCGGTCCAGATTGATATGAAACAATGCATTGATTGCACTTGCCATCAGCGGCGTTGCCACGCTGAATGTCGTTGCCGTTCCTGCAAGGAGTGCAAATACCGCCAGCAGATCAATCAGCCGTCCGCCGATGCCGTCCGTCTGTTTTCCCATAATCGGACGGCAGGCTTCTGAATACCGCTGCCGGTTCCGTTTCCGCACGTGCAGCATAAACCCAAATGCGGCAGCGAGAACGAGATAAAAGCCCCACGGAATCAGACTCCAGTGAAACAGCGGGTACACGCCCGCCCACTCCTGGATTCCGCCCATCTTTTCAATCTGCGGATCAGCAGCATACATCACCCATTCTGCAAAAGAATAAAACAGAATGTCTGCCGCAAGGCCGCACGTAAACATCATGGATCCCCAGGCAAAAAAAGAATATTTCGGTTTCTCATCCTGCTCTCCTAACACAATATCGCCATATTTTGAAAATGCCAGATACAAAGAGAGCAGAAAAACGCCAAGGCCAATTGCAAGATAATAGACTCCAAAGGTATCTCCCAAGAAGAAGCGTACCTTCGCAAGAACTGTGTTGGACTGTTCCGGCAGGAGGAAAAACAAAATGCTGAGCGCTGCAATCAGTCCCAGCGGCAGCAGCGTGATCATCCAGTCAATCTGACCTTTTTTCCGTATTTTTCCGCTCTGTTTCTTTTTCGCCACTCTGTTTTCATCAACTGTATTCATGTTTTCTGTTCCTTTCTGCTATACTGCCCGATCCAGCTTATTTTTCTTCTGATTTTTCCTGCCCCTGTGCCTCATATCCGCAGTAAGACGGATCCAGATCGCAGAGTTCCGAGAAATCATCAATCTCAATCAGATCTTTGCCACATTGTCAAGTGATGAATTCAAGAAAACGGCAGCCGCAAAGAAAAATCTTTGTGGCTGCCGTTCTAATTGGCGGCTTGAAGCAAAAAAATCCCCGGTTGTACCAGGGAAATAAAAACTTTAGTATAGCCTAAAAGAGAAAGCTAGCGCCTTGAGGCGCGGCCAAGTAGAGTGGGCTTAAAGCCTGCGTCCCGAGCCACCCGTTTTACGGGTGGCAGCGACTCCTTGTCTGTTTATCTTATACTTGTCAATTTATATTATCCAATAATGTGAATTATAATATGACAGTACGGATGCATATTATAGAAACATAACTTTGAAAGAATCAAGCATAACCTGTGGAGTGACTCTTCAACGGATAAACTATTTTCACTTCATACAGTTCCGACATATGGAATAAGGAACACCAATCGCCCTCAATACAACTTTCTTTCTATTAGTTAAAAATGCACATAATCAAAAAAGAAAATCGACTTATTTTAGACAAATTCATTGACAAGTTCTGCTTTAGGTGATAAAATAAAAGTGAAAAGTCGAAATTTATATTGTTGGGAGGTAAGACCGATGATTTGTTTTAAGGTTAAGTTGCCTAACTTAATAATGGAGCATTTTTACCGACGCTGCCAGCTTTGGAGGCTTAGAATTAAAATTGTTTCTATTTGCGCATAAGTTAGGCATGATTATTTGTCTACTTATGCGCTTTTTTATTTGAATTTTCAGTATTAGCAGAAAGGAAGTGTTATACATAGATAACATATGGCTTATCCTTTTGCTTCTATTAAGTTTTTTTATGATTTTTAAGCCGGAACTTTTATGGAAAATTGAACACTTCTTTTCTGTAAAAGGCGGTGAACCTACAGATTTATATCTTGGTTTGATGCGGGTTGCTGGAGTATTCTTTTTTATTGCATCCATCATTTGCATTATTGTTTTGGTTTTATAAGAGAAGGGGGGCTTTTAATGAAAAAGCTAACACGTAAGATTGTTGCACTTACTCTTTCCTTGGTTATGTGCATAAGTTTTTCTAACACTACTTTTGCTTATGCCGACAACGAGAATATCAGTTCTTCTGCTGAAGCAAGCAAAGTGAATTGGTGGAAGATTGGCTGGATTATCCTTTCAGATTATGTGGAAAAGCTTATCGATCTCGATGGACAGAGTGAAAAGGATAGTAGTTGGGCCTATCTTGTTTCACCTAGCATAGAATATAACACGGGTGATATGGGGCCTGAGGTTTATTTTCGTCCAGAAGTAGATAACAGCGTTGGTTCTATCCGTATGCATGGACATAGGATTATCTTTGTCGATATTTTTACACAGATTGCACTCATCTTGTCAGATGCCTCTGGTGATACGGTAAGTCAAGCAACTACTGGTACAAATCAGTATATGTTTTATACAAAGAAAGCAGGAGACAGTTCTGGTACATGGAAAGCACAGTTTGTTTCAACTGAGACATACAAATGGCAGTTGTATTATGCCCATTATTACAATGCCAATGCTCGTTCAAGTGTTCCTATGACGGAAGATGGATTTTACTTTGGGGATAATAACAGAGTTTATCAATTCTCTGTTGCAGAATCTTACAGACTTAATTCTCTTCCTCCAGAGGTTGTTGATATGACACAACTTAATGCTCAATTTATTAATCCTGCTGATGGAAAAACTGTAGATTATCTCAAAGACTTTAATGCTGGAGATCAAGTTCATTTCTCTGATATAATTATTGACATTAGTTATGATGCGACTGAGGATGCGACTACATTTTATTTTACCGAGGATACTTATGAGGAAAACATAGGATGGAAATTTGCAGGAAATCTTCTTGACCAATATTCCGCTGGTGATGTTCTGAATCTAACTTTTGATGTGTTGAATGTCGGAAACTATCAGGGCATTACTTTTGAAAGCCTCGACTACTTTGAAGCAGCTTACGCGCATAATAACGGTGCCGCTTATCCCAATATTCAAGATTACCAATAATTTGATTTTGACATAAGGACTTATAGAAGAGGGCGTGTTGCGGATAATTTTCTGCAACGCGCCCTTTTTAGTATGCTTTAGCAAAATAAAGTTATCCCTTTTACTCTGGCCAAAGGAATAACTTTATTGCCTGATAGCATTAAAAGAAAATTGTTGTATCACTTTTGATATAAATTAAAAGTATTTAGCGTCTAAATTCTACCTTGACATTTCCCCAACAAAATTGTAAATAATCTTAACCTCCTGTGTCCTCTGACCATCAATCTTCTTGATTTCTCCAATCAGAATCCGGCTAATGAGCCGGTTCAGCACCGCCTCGTCCAGTTCCTCGATGGCGGCATAGCGCCGGATTTCCTTGATAAAAGTGCGGACTTCGCTTTCTTGCGCATCGGCACGACCTTGCATCATTGCCAGGTCATGCAGGCGTTTCTGGTTGGATTCCTGCTCCTGTTCCAGCGCCGCCGTCAGCTTCACAAACCGCTGCTCGGTCAGGATGCCTTTGGCCTTATCGGTGTACAGGCTCAGGAACATCCCGTCAATTTCCTGATTTCGGGCTTCCAGCCGCAGGCGTTCCTTTTCTGTCTGGGAGGCGTCCACCAGATACCGGTGCTCCATCCGGCGGCTGAGCCGCTGGTAGAACGCATCGGCATCCTTCATAGCCTGCGCCGCCAGTTCCTGAATGTCTTTCAGCACCAGATTGTATAAATCCCTGGCCTCGATCTTGTGGCTGGAACAGACCTTGCAGCCCATGCGGTTGTAGGTCTGGCAGATATAGTACGCCTTGTCAATCGGCTCCCGCATTTCGCCGGTGAAGCGGTTCTTCCCGGTTCGGCCCACTTTCTCATACCGCACCTGCATGGACTTCCCGCAGGTGGCGCAGTAGACCAGACCGTGGAACAGATTATAAAAGGGGCAGGAATTCCCCTGAATGGTCGGCCTGCGGTCAATGAGTTCCTGCACCTGTTCCCATTCCTCCGGCGTCACAATGGCCTCATGGCAGCCCTCGATCACTTCCCACTGGTCACGGGGAATAATGTCATAGGTGTTGGAGCGGATGCCTTTCTGATGCGTCCGAAAGACCAAATGTGCGCCCTTATAGAATGGATTTCTCAGGATGTGACTGATTCTGGCTCCGCCCCAGAAATAATAGTTGGCGTCAAACTCCGTGTTGGCTTTGACATGGGTGATTGGGATTTTTTCTTCCATCAGACGTTTGGAAATCCTCATGCAGCCCAGCCCGTCAAGGGCATAGTCATAGATTTTGCGGATGATTGGCGCTGTCTCAGGGTCAATGATGAGATGCCCCTTGTCCTCCGGGTCACGCATCAGGCCGAAGGGCGGCGTCCCTCCGCAGAACTTCCCCTGCCGGGAGCGGGTGGTGATGCCTGCCAGCACCTTTTTAGAAATATCCCGGCTGTACATATCGTTCAGGATATTCTTAAAGGGCGTAATGTCCATCTCCTGACGGGTCAGGCTGTCCACGCCGTCCGTGATGGCGATATAGCGTACATTGTGTTTGGGGAAAAAGATTTCGATATAGCTGCCAGCTTCAATATAGTTCCTACCAAGCCTGGATAGGTCTTTGGTGATGACGCAGCCGATCTTCCCCGCCTCAATGTCAGCGATCATGCGCTGGAAGGCAGGGCGGTTGAAATTGCGGCCCGTATAGCCGTCATCCACATAATATTCATACTGGAACATTCCATGCTTTTCAGCAAAGTCCCGAAGCATGATTTTCTGGTTGCTGATGCTCATACTCTCGTTGTCGCCGCCGTCATCCAGAGAGATGCGGCAGTAGAGAGCGGTGATTTTCTCATAGACTTGTTTTTTCCTGCTCATAGCGTTCTCCTTCTATGAACAGGGACACGATACCATTATAGTACCATGTCCCTGCCCCTGAATCAACCGTTTTTACGCAGCGTTTTCGGCCATTTCCCGCTGTTCCAGCCATTCCTCGAAGTGTTCGCAGGTCTGGCGCTCGATCAGCTGCTCAAAGGCTTCCCGCATGGACTTCTCCCCGGAGAACTCCCGCACCACCACAAAACGGACTTTATTTTTCTGCTGTTTGCTTTTTTCCATAGGCTACCTCCATAGAGTAGCAGGCCAGACGGCAGCACTGGCAACGAAGTCCGGCAACGAACCTCTGAAAACCTGTAAACTACCGTCTGACCTGCAAATCTTACTTTATCAATTTTCTTGAAAAATCTCGTTGTTTTCGTTGCCGGAGATAGAGATAGATATTAGAAAATACCTTATTTACAGGCTTTTTCCGTATCCAGACCGGAGAATCCCCGGCAACAAACCCGGCAACCAAGTGGCAACCATCCCGGCAACAGACCGCTAATTTTATGCGATCCACTCCTTCGGCAGTTCCAGCTGGCAGCATTCTTCCTCGGTCAGCTCCACAAATCCATCTTCGTTGCCGGGCAGTTCGTTGCCGGAAACGTCCCGTTCCCAGCCCCTCTGCCTGCCATATCCGGTGAACATCCGGGGATTGGAGAATGGTTTCCAGCCCGTCACCACCGTGTTCATGATCTCGTTGATATTGTGCAGCTGCCACCGCTTCGGCTCATCGTAGGTGTGGCCCAGCGCCTCCTTGAACAGCTGTTTGGAGCAGACCATGCTGCCGGTGTAGTGTTCCAGAAAGCCCTGTATCTGTCCGGCCTCGGTGTCCTCCGGCATGAAATCCTTCTGCACCTCCACCAGCTGGCGCTGGATGGACTTGCTGAACTTCATAGAGTAGTGGCCGCTGCGGTAAATCGTCATGGCCTCCGCCCAGACCTGTAAAAGATAGGCTCTGGAGGCGTCCTCGTCCTCCAAAATGTGAACCTCTGCATTCTCCGGGTAAATCATGATCGGCAAAAAGCGCCGATTTCCGGCCCGGTCAAGGGGCAGGAAGTCCAGTGTGTTGGACGAACCGCCGAACACACACTGCCGCAGCCGGTCTTTGGGCTGGGCCTCGTAGGGCGTCCGGTAGGTTTCCTTCTGGCGGCTGATAAAGGAGCGGATTTCTTCAATGCTTTTGGCGCTGCTGGTAGCCAGCATCTCCGACATTTCGATAATCCAGTGTCCTTGCAGCTTCAGATACACCCTGTCATCGTCCAGTTTTTTCAGGTCGTCACTGAACCACTCGTCCCGGATCGCCAGCAAGCGGAAGAAGCTGGACTTGCCAGCCCCCTGACCGCCCACCAGACAGAGCATTTCCTCATATTTGGAGCCGGGGCGGAATACCCGCCGGATAGCCCCCAGCAAAAAGTGTTTCAGCATTTCCTCCACATAGTCGCTCTCGTCCGCACCTAAGAAATGATGGAGACAGGAGCGGATGCGGGGCGTCCCGTCCCAGACAAGGCCGTTTAGCACGTCCTGTATGGGATGGTAGCAGTTCTCATTCGCCACGATGGAGAGCGCCGCCGTCATCTTTTTCTCACTGGTCAGGCCATAGGTCTGCTCAAAATAGAGAAGCAGATATTTCACGTCCGTATCCGTCAGGGCACTGGTATTCCTGCGCCAGCCTAAATCCTGTACAATGTCCACCCGGTCAGTCAAAAGGTTCAGGCGGATCGCCCCACGCAGGAGAGGGTCATGGCAGAACACCGTCCGGCAGTTGCCGATGGTGTTGGCGGGCTGGCCCTTCTCGGTGACGGACAGGCTTTCCCGCACCTCATCAACGCTCCGCTCCGGCGCTAAGGCTTCGGCTGCGCTCATGGCGGCCTGCCGGGTGGCTAGCGGTAAACTCTGATATTCGCTGCTCAATCTTCCTCACCTCTTTTCCATACTCAGCGACCACGGAAGCACGTTCCTCCATGCTGCCGGACAAGAGAATATCCAGCAGATATTCCGTGTACGGTTTCTTTTGCAGGGCCTCCACGAACAGCGGATTCCACGCTTCATCCGGCGTCTGCGGGGCGTATTCCTTCTCCCAGCGTTCCAGCAGATGCAGGTAATTGCACAGCACCCGGAAACATTTCTGCTCCGCCTGCCGGTAACGCAGTTCCTCGCTGATTTTTCGCTTGACCGGCCTCCTGCGGGGCGGGTCATGGCCTTTGGCGTCATAGTGGACAGAGAAATCCTCCGCCAGCTTCAGCGCCGCCTCCTTACTGCTCAGACTAAACAGACGGGCGGTAAAATCAATCACATCCCCATCTGCCTGACAGCCAAAGCAGTGGAACCGATGGTCAATCTTCATACTGGGATGTTTGTCATCATGGAAGGGACAGCAGGCCATGCCATTCCTGCCAACCTGCACCCCGTAATATTCCGCAGCCTGCCTTGTGGTGACAGACTCCTTCACCGCTTCAAATATATTCGATTTTCTCACCTCCAGGCAGAGAAAAAAGCACCCGTTTCCGCAGAAAATCAGGTGCCTCATAACTCCATATCGTGTTTCTTTTTCGGAGCAATCCGCCCCTCACGTTCCCAGCGTTCCCGGTTATCTCGGTCAGCGTTCAGCCTGCCTTTCGCCAGCTTCTCCCGGATGGATTCTCTGGCCTTCTCCTTAATCTGCTCCTTACCGGCCTTCTTGACCTCCGGCTGCATGAGAGTTTTCTGGATTTTTGCCAGGGCGTTCTGCATGACCCGTTTGATTTTGGTAATCACTCCATCCAGACGGGCGGCAGCGTAGTCACGCTCCTTCTTCGGGGCCTTCCGCTCCGGCGAAAGCACCCACTTTTTCGTTTCCTCGATCAGACGAATATCTTCTTTGTGTGTCTCCTGCCGGACGGTATCGGTCACCACCTCCACCGCCTTGTCATAGGCCGCATCGGAAACATCATCTAACAGCGTCTCCACGTCCTCGATTTTGAGCGTCAGTTCTTCCAGCTTCTGCTCCTGCGCCGCAAGCTGCTCCTTCTGCTTCATCAGGATATAATCCTGTTTTTCCAGATAGTCCCGCCCGCCGTAGGACGGCTCCTGATCCAGATGCAGCCCATGCCGTCTGGCGATGTCAAACAGGATCGTCCGGCAGACCGCATCAAAGGTCTGCTTGCGGTTGTTGTTCCGGCCTTTGGGCTTCTCCGGGTTGGGGAGAGGGATGCCAAGTTCTTCCAGCGCCTTTTCCTGCTGGGGGCACAGTTCCCCATAGCGGTTCTCACAGTCAAAGACGTGCCGCTCATGGATGTGGGGCGTCCCCTCGTCCAGATGGAGCGCCCAGTCCAGGATGTGGATATGGGAACCGAAGCGGCGCTCAAATTCCTGATAAAACTCATTGACGATGGAAAAGAGCGTATCCGGCGAGACGGATTCTCCCATCGTGCCGATCTGGTAGATACTTTCCTCCGGGCAGGTCTTGTTGTTTTTCAGCAAGTCCTCCACAGTGCGGTTGCGCTCGGTGTGCCGG
The DNA here is from genome assembly GCF_003480555.1 of Blautia sp. AM29-29. Lineage (NCBI taxonomy): Bacteria > Bacillati > Bacillota > Clostridia > Lachnospirales > Lachnospiraceae > Blautia > Blautia sp. AM29-29. The sequence goes on along the minus strand of NZ_QUJD01000009.1, from coordinate 7,312 downwards.
GTTTTCTCATTCCGGGCGTTCTGAGCTTCCACATAGCCGCCGTAATGCTCGTAGTAATACATCCGCTCGATTTCCTCAAAGCTGAAATCCGGCTGCTCCGGGTTCTCCCGGAACTCATGGGTGGTAAAGCCCCGGTAGCAGTCCCAGTAGACATTTTGCCTTGCCCGTTCTGCGTCAATGTGTTCGCTGTTCTCCACATCGAACCGGCGGTCATTGTGGCGGGGATTATAGGTGCCATGCTTGCCGGAGCGTCCATTGTGTCGTGTCAGTTTCAAACAGATTTCCTCCTTCCTGCGAAGATGTTCTGGGGCCGGGGAAGGGGCGGCGAAGCCGCAAATCCTGCGAATTTTGCGTCAGGTAATACCCAATACAAGTTGACGCAGGCATCAACTTTCCCTGGGCAAGGCGTTTCACCCTTGACCCGATGGGGCGGCTGCCCTCAACCTGCCAAGGCACTTCGTCCTTGACCCGATAATGGCTGCCGCCCTTAACCTGCCAATGGGCGTTGCCCCTTGACCCCAGCAGTGCGCTGCCGCCCCTGCACCCCGCCACAAAGGGCTGGCCGCCCTCTGTACTTCCGCACCGGCGAAGCTGGCTTCCACCGCAGGAACGGTGTTTGCCAGTTTCACCGGCTCCGTATCCACACATTTGCGCCCATAGGCGGGGAGTGGATACGGAATACGCCTGCGGGGATTGCCGGTCAAAACATCGGGTGCAGACCCGTCATTTTTCCCGTAAACACCCCGATTTTAGGCGATTTTTTCTTCCGTTACCACCACCTGAAAGCCATGCTCCTTTGCGTACTCCCTTGCGGCGGCTTTCCGTTCTTCGCTGTACGGAGGCACCAGCCGGATCGACAGCCGGGACTTGTCCAGCACATAGGTCACGCTGCCCTCCGGCGTGCTGCGCTCCAACCGGCACAACAGTGGGTACTTCCGGCTGAAATCAGCCAGCCTGCGCTTCAAGCTGGCGTTGAAGGTGTAGACGCTGGCAAGGTTCTCCGCCTCGTTCCAGTTGATGATGGTTTCTTTCTCATACTTAGACAGCTTCTTCATACAGATCCTCCTCATAATCGGTGTAAGATTTCAGCACACGCAGGTTGCGCTTGAGACGGCGGTACTCGTCCATCTCCATGCGCAGATGGTGATAAAAATCCTCGTACCAGCTTTCGTTCATCTCCGTCTCCACCTTCCGGGCCAGCCCCAGCATCCGGCGTTTGGCCTCCGGGTCAACCGTCAGAGCCGTCAGCCATTTCAGCCGTGTCACCGTATTGTGGTGGCTGAGACAGCCGTAAGCGTAGAGAATCTTCTTTTCTTTCATACTCAGTGTCATAATGATTTCCTCCATTTCTTTGCTGCGGAGCCATGCGCCCCGCATGATAAACTTGTTTCCTGTCCGCCGGTCTGCCTGCAAGCCGCTCCTGCCCGGAATTTCTCCCGGCGTATCGGCCTCTTTGGTGTGCTCGATTTCTGTCCTGGCGTCACTTCCCCGGAGGCCATACCCCTTGCAGCCGGTCATTCGATTTTCAAGGTTCTGTGCCTGTCTGCAAGAACCAGTTTACCGAAAAAAGAGGCCCTTTCCCGTATATCCAAAACGTCGGAAAAACGCTCGAAATCCGCATATTTCCACGCTTATGGAATCGTGCTATAATGGGTGTAATCACTGAAAAAGATAACGAGAGAGGGGGCTTTGGATGTACGCAAAGCTGACAATCCCGGAGCGGCTCAAAGACCTGCGGGTGGTGGACAAGCACCTGACGCTGGAACAACTGGCGGAGCAGACCGGCCTGTCTAAATCCGCGCTGGGAAAATACGAAACCGATGACTACAAGGACATCAGCCCGTTTGCGATTGCAACGCTGGCGGACTTTTACGGCGTGTCCACCGACTATCTGATGGGGCTGACGGAAAATAAAAATCACCCAAACACAGAACTTCAATCTCTGCATCTGAGTGATGATATGGTGGAACTTTTGAGCAGCGGCAAAATCAACAACCGGCTTCTCTGCGAACTGGCTGCCCACCCGAATTTCCGGCGGCTGATGATAGATATGGAAATCTGCATCGACCAGATCGCCAATATGCGGGTGGAGCAGATGAATCTGGTGTTGGAGGCCACCCGGCAGACCGTCATGAGCAAGTATGCGCCCGGAGAAGATGACCTCTATATGCGGACGCTGGAACTGGGGCAGGTGCAGGAAAGCGATTTTTACAGCCATGTCATGCACGATGATCTGGACAGCATCGTCCGGGACATCCGGGAAGCACACCGCAAGGACAAGACCACCGCCGACCCGCAGCCCACGCTGGATGACGTCAAGGAAAAGTTTGAACAGGCGCTCGAACAGGGCAGCCAAGAGGAAGTGGTAATCCACGAATTTTGCGACAGAATGCAGATACCCTTCGAGAAGATTTCCTCAGAGGACTTCTCTGCATTTTTGCGGATACTGAGCCTGTCCAAAATGCTCAAAAATCCCAACAACATGAGAGGAAAGGCCAAGCCGCAGCCGTACTATGCGCCCAAGCGGAAGAAACGCAGATAACAGGAAAGCCGCCCAATCTGTACCGTTGGACGGCTTTCGACCCGTTTGTGGGCGGAATAAAATATGTGGTTATACATCCGTTAGCTGACCGTTTTCATCAGCTTTTTCATAAACTTCCAGAGACGGATGCCATCTTTGAGGCCCAGCCGGTAAAAGAAGCACTCGCTTTCTGCACCAGAATCGAAAATAGAATCACAGTAGTGTCTTACAGCGTCCTTCTGTTCCTCAGACAATGCGCTGATTGCTTTTTCATACTCGTTTTCCAAGCGAAGGCAGTCCTCTTTTTTCTCCGTGCCGGTTTCTGCCTCCCGCCACTTAGCAAACTGGCTCTGCATCCGCTCCTGAATCATCAAATCAACCAATTTTTCTATATCTGTACCCATAAGCGCCCCTCCTTATGCTGGGCGGATATAATTCCGGTATGTTTCCAGGACGGAATCTGACACACCGCTTTTATATACTTTGCGGATGTCGGAGATTTCCTCTTGCTTCAGCAGTTTCAGCCATTTCAGCAGCTCAGCCCTGCCGTTGGCAAAGTTACAATAACGCCCATCGGCGTATTCGATACGGTATCTCATAGACAGGCACCTCCTTAAACAAAAATCATCTCAGAGAGGATGATTTCCTCTGCTCGGCTGCGAATGCTGTTCATGCCCCCGACCCACGCAAGCTGGTCACGGGCTTTCAGTTCCTCGGTGACACCCTCCGCCTCCTGCATCTGCGAGACGATACACGCCAGCCGGTCAGCGGCCTGTTCGTTCAGGTCAGCAAGATATGTCCAGAGTTTTCCCGACAGAAGCAGGGCATTGTACTGGCCGGGCCGGTGTTCTTGCAGAAACGCTTTGTGCATCCGGCCCCACCGCCCAATGGGGCGGCTTTCCTCCGGTAGCTCCAGATCGGGGATGTAGTAGTCTCCCACCAGCGTGTAGCTGATTCCGTTTTGATGGATTTTCTTTGGTAAATGCTCCATGTTCGACCTCCTGTATTCAGTTATTTCAGAATCCAGTTGATCGTGTCCCTGTTCATGATAAATTCAAGGCAACTGAACTCTTCACGAACAAGTATGGCATATCGCCTTCCTGCATAGGATAAATGCCAAGCTCATATTCTTCAAAATGACAGAACATCGCCACATCATCCCAGTAAATCTGGCGGTTCTGTTTTTTTTCAAATTCCAGTTCCAGGTGGCGTTTCAGCCGCTTTCCGTCCTCCCGGTTCCAACGTGATACACTGAAGAGCTGCCAGCCGCCCTTACCGCCGGTCCGGCTACAGGAACACACGATTCCATCCTTCACCTGCATCAGCCATTCATCCGTCTTTTCGTCCGTCCAGACAGCATTGTAGCCAGAATGCGTAAATTCCGGTGCAAGAATTTCTTTTTTGTATATAATCTGATCCCCATCCAGAATCATTGCATTTTCCAACTGTTCCCGCGCCACATAGAGCGATGCAATATTATTGCAGGAATCCCAGTATGGATTTTCGATCAGTGTCACACCTTTATATTCTGCGGTAAGGCACGCAAACTGCTCTTTCCGATATCCCACTACTACATAAATCTCATAAATTCCATTTTCATGCAGCGCCTGAATCACCGTATCAATCATGCGGACACCCTTCACACGGATCAGCGGTTTCGGCGTAGTAAGCGTTACCGGCCGCATCCGCGTTCCCGTTCCCGCCGCCATGATAATTGCACGTTCTACATGATTTTTCTGCTGAATTTCACTTCCCGGTCTCTGCCCCACATCCATCGCTTTCATTCTTCCACCCTCTTATTCTTCCTGACCTTTGCTTTTGGCAAGCTCCTGCTTAACAAGTTTATAGTAATCCTTAGCATATCGGTACTGTTTCAGCGAATACTCGCCAAACTCCACGCCTAACCGGCTCTTATACTCACACCAGTTGCTCCATAAAAGCCCGCACACCGCAATGTATGCATAAATTTTCGTGCGCACCTCCTGCGGACAGCCTTCCGTAAAATAACTGTCGATCAGCGCATCCACCTGCGGACGGTCATACATGGCGTAAATGCAGAACATCGCCAGATCCACATGTGCATCCTGCATGCCCGCATATTCCCAGTCAATCAGACGAATTTCCGTTCCGCCGTTTTTCTCCACAAACAGAAAATTGTCCGGCACCGCATCAATATGCGTCAGCGTCCACACCTTCGGCTGCGCTTCCAGATAAGCCTCAAGCTCCAGCACATGCGCTTTCGTCGTGCTGTAATCCCGATAAACAGACGGTTCTCCCTCCCACAGACTTTCATAGTATGCGATCTGGTCAAACAGCGAAAACGTATGCTCCACGCTCAGATGCTCCTCATGGAAGGAACGGAGCTTTTTCATACAGGCCTGCACATCCTCAGGGTTTTCCGGATCGCAGACACGCGCACCCTCCAGGTATTTCGTAATCTTATAGCCGTTTTCCGGATTGATCGACACGATTTCATCGCAGATGCCCTTTCCGTCCAGTGTCCGATATACCGTCGCCTCCTGCCTGCGGTTGATCAGAAGACTCGTGCCTTCCCCCGGAATTCTCATAATATACCGCCCGCCGCGACAGCGGAATAAAAACGAACGGTTTGTCATTCCCTTTTTCAGGACCTCAATTCCCGTAATCTCCTCACCGGAAACCGAAAGCACCCGTTCAATTTCTGCCATCGCATCCGACTTCAGCTGATCCGAATTTTCATCCAGTTCCCGCAGCTGCTCGTAGGTATTGATCTCCACCACAGCTCCTTCCGGGACAAGCTTTGCCTGCACCGGCATTCCGTTTTCCGCAAAAAGGGCATCCTCCCAGAAAACATGGTCATACCGGCGATCCTGTACCATCGTTTCGATTCGCCGCGCCATCGACTGTGCCACAGAATCCGTCAGATAGCTGATGCCGATCATATGATTTCCTTCTTTTTCCCCGCCTGAGGGCACAAGCTCCCACTTCCGGCTCACACGAACCGTACTGTCTGGATCTTTTGCATCGCTCACCAGATACCAGGAATACCACTCATACTCCGAAAACGGATTTTCCCGGCACCAGAGGTCGCACGGCATAAGATACGTTTCACCAAGCTGCGGCAATACCTTTGCCAGGGAATGCAGGTTGTTTTTCTCTGCATACTCCATATTGACAACCAGCTTCACGCCATACCGGTCAACCAGATAATCGTACTGTTCCTTTTTAAAACCAACGACAACATAAATTTCCTTCACCTTTACCGCATGAAGCTGACGGATCAGCCGCTCGATCAGCGGTTCCCCCTCTACTTCCAAAAGTCCTTTCGGCGTTTCCATATTAATCGGCACCATCCGCATTCCATATCCGGCAGCCAGAATCACCGCGTTTTTCGGGCGATGCTTTGCCATCTCAAGCCTGGCTTTTTCCGTCAGCTCCATATCTGTTGTTAAAAAACCCTGCCCCTGCAGCGCTTTCACCGAACGGTTTACCATTCCCAGTGAAAACCCACACCGCTCCGCCAGCGCACGCTGGTTCCGGCAGTGGTATTGCAGGATCACGTTCAAAATATCAGATTCTTGTTTGTTCATGTACATCTATCCTTTCATTTTCGTGAACATCGTTATTATAATACAGGACCGGCGACATGTCAAGCTGCCAGCCGATCCTGTGAAACAATATGCCCAGATTAAGTTACGGTTCACTGGTTCCCAGCGAACCGTAACATTCGCAGCCCTAATCCATGTGCAAGTTTTTTCACCATCCTCCTTCCGGTACAAGATCCACGCAGACAATCTCCGGAATATTGTTGAACCGCGGAATCACCTCCGTATTTCCAAGCCCCGCAGACAAAACCAGATGCCGTTTTCCATCCTTTGAATCAAAAACACCCTTCAGCCGTCCCGGAAACCAGCCCATATCCGGCGCATATACGCCGCCGATTCCAGGCAAAATGACCTGCCCTCCGTGAAGATGACCAGAAAACACGCAGTCCATGTTCCATTCCTCCAGGGCATCATTTTTCAGCCAGGCAATCGGAAGATGACTAAGCAGGATCTTGTAACGGTCGGTATTCTCAAAATCCCACAGAAACATGCATTCGCTAAGATCAGCTTCTTCCGTTTCCAGGTATTTGTCCGGCAGGCAGTAACCGTAAATGCCGCCGATGCGAAGAGACTGGCCTTTTACAGTAATATCCCGGTATTGGTGCTCCAGAACGATTGCACCGGCGTCCTGATACAATTGTGTGATGTCTGTGCCAAAATTGTCCCGGTATTCTATCTCATGATTTCCCAGGGACAGATAGACGGGAGCAATCTCACATAGAGAAGAAATTAAATTGGTAGCAATCTCTGTGACGGGCTCTCCGGAATTTAACAGATCCCCTGTAAGCAGAATCAGATCGGGCGACTGACTTGCTATCCGGTCAATCAGCTCCTGATTGTCTTCTCCAAACTCGCTGTTGTGCAGATCCGTCAGCTGCACAATCCGGATTGGGGTATCGATTTTGTCGGAGGGGATCTGATAGGAAGAGTAACTTAGGGAGTGTTTCGATTGGTCGAGGTTTTGGCAGGTTGTGATTCCGAGGAATAGAAGTATAATAATGACGAGCACCCATTTATGCTGCCTTGATATTTGCATTGATTTATCCTCCATGGTATTTTCCATTAAAGACTGCTATCACACAATAGCCCTTCAATCAAATATATCTCCTTCTTACGCTTTGCAACATATAATATCATCATAATCAATCCGTTACAACGTAAGCGATGAATAATCACCCGTTCACGACCTCCAGGGAACCTCAAATGT
>NZ_QUJD01000008.1:620-169268 GCF_003480555.1 Blautia sp. AM29-29 | reverse complement strand
CGTGTTCGGGACTTTCACCCATTAGAGCGCGCCCATGGCGCGCAAACCAAAAAGGCCGGGATCCTTTCGGATCCCGGCTATATATGGGGAGAATAAGCAATGGAAGTTAACCTTCAATTGCGATATAACCATCTTTTTCTTCAACGACTTTCGGTGCTTTCTTCGGAACAGAAAGTTTCAGAATGTCATCTTCACATTTCACATGTTTTCTGAATTTCATCCCTCGTCGGCATTACACGCAATGCTCCTTTTCTTGTTGTGATCACAGATGCTGCTGCATTTGCAAAAGTCAACATTTCCTTTAGTTTATTTTCATCTAAACCTTCCATTCCGTGTTCACAAATATAATGTAATACACAACCACAGAATGTATCTCCTGCTCCTGTTGTCTCAATTGTATTTTTCTGAAGGAACGGTTTTACTTCTACCATCGTTCCGTTATAGTATGCACGACTTCCTTCTTTCCCCATAGATACAAGAATCAACTGAATCTGATATCTTTCTCTGATCCAGTTTACCCCGGCAGTATAATCTTCTTCACCTGTCAGCCACTGAATCTCATTATCTGAAATTTTCAGAATATGACAGTGTGCTAATCCATATAATACCTGTTCCTTTGCCTCATCCAAAGAATTCCAAAGAGGTGGACGTAAGTTCGGATCAAAAGAAATAACTGCACCAGACTCTTCTGCAATACGGATTGCTTCTTTTGTTGCTTCACGTACTCCTTCATGTGTCATAGACAATGTTCCGAAATGGAAGATTTTTGTTTCTTTAATAAGTTCTGCCTGAACTTCCGTTTTATTCAACATCATGTCTGCTCCCGGATTTCGATAAAATGAGAAATCTCTGTCTCCATCCGGATAAGTATGCACCATTGCCAGTGTTGTATGGATTTCCTTGTCTGTACATAATCCTTTTGCATCAATCCCTACTTCTGTTATCACATCTCTCAGCTGTTCTCCGAAAAAGTCTTCACCTACTTTTCCGATGAATGCCGTCTTATGTCCTAGTTTCGTCAGCATTGCAAGTACATTGCAGGGTGCGCCTCCTGGATTTGCCTCAAAAAGTGGGTTTCCCTGATTACTTTTTCCATTTTCTGTAAAATCAATTAACAATTCTCCAAGTGCCACTACATCATATTTTTTCATCATATTCTCCATTCTGCCGCAAAAAACGACATTTCTTCTATCATTGATACTATGCTCCTATATGCAAAAGGGATTCCCGTTTCAGGAATCCCCTATCATTATCCATGCATCTTCAATTTCAATATAATTTTTGTCCTAAACCAGATTGTATTTCACTATATCGATTTTAGCTGCACCTTCAGCAAAGAATGAAATTCCTTTTGCCTCTTGTTCTGTAAATATAACAGCAGACATAACCTGCTCACCGTCATTAATAAATATTTCAGCACTGAATCTATCCAAGATCACACGAAGCTTTAATTCATTGGCATCGCCATTTACCAGACACCTTCTCTGATGAACTAATGCTCGTTCGGTTCCTGAAAATTTTCTGTCAATTTTCAGGACAGACTCATCCGGGCGGAAACTTAATTCTGTATAAAACTTCTCATTTTGTGCAAAACGTAATACAAATTTCTTATACACATTTTCTTTATCTTCCGGACGTATCACAAGTTCCATATCTATAGTTCGTCCTTCGATTTTGTCTAATGTGATCGCATCATTATCTATTACTACATCGTTGTACTCAACTCTGTCTTTACGCATTGCATCGAGTTCTTTGATCGGAGTCTGATAAAGTCTTCCGTTTTTGACAGACACTTCTCTCGGCAGACTCATTTGCGCAAACCATTTTGAGTCATTACAACGATGAGCAGTCGTATCCCAGTTCTGCATCCAGGCAATCATAATTCTACGGCCATCCGGTGCAAGCAAAGTCTGCATTGCATAATAATCCATTCCATAATCGACGCTTTGTACTGTCTCTTCTTTTAAGGTATGTGTCTCCGGATCCATCTCTCCGATGATACATAAGGTCCCATTTCCATTATGGAACTCCAGTCCTTCCGGCAACATGTCCTGTGGACTTGTCAGAAGAACATGTTTTCCATCTAATTCGAAAAAGTCCGGACACTCCCACATCTTTCCATAACGTTTTTTATTTTCTGCCAGTACACTGACAAATTCCCATTCAAATCCATCTGCACTTTTATAAAGAAGAATCTGTCCACTTCCATCTGCCGGACGGCTTCCGATCACACAATAGAAGTACCCATCTTTTTCTTTCCAGATCTTTGGATCCCGGAAATCCACTTTACTTGCACCTTCCGGCAAGTCTTTAGCTGTCAGAACCGGATTCTTTTCATATTTCTTATAATTTTTTCCATCTCCAACAGCCACTGCCTGTGTCTGAATATCCCTTGCCGTTCCATCTTCAAGCGTCTCCTGATCTACAGCAGTATAAATCAGCAGCTGTCTGCCGTCGTCCAGTTCTATTGCACTTCCTGAAAAACATCCTATCTTATCATAATCTTCATCCGGTGCCAGAGCTGCCGGAAGATATTCCCAGTGAAGCAGATCTTTACTTACCACATGGCCCCAGTGCATACTGTTCCAATGTGTATCATATGGATTATACTGGTAAAACAAATGATACTCTCCCTGATAGCAGGAAAAACCATTTGGATCATTCATCCATCCAACATATGGACTCACATGAAAAGCCGGTCGATCCTCTGCTTTTATCTGCAGCCCCTGTTCAGCTTCATATTTTCTAGCCTTTTCTAACATCTCACTCATGAAAATTCTCCTGTTGTTTGTATCGTTATTTTTCTTCACTCAACGACTTCTGATACTCATCAAAGTATTTCTGTTTAATTGAAATATAATCAGAAAGTCCATACTGTTCCATTTTCTTCAGATAAGAATCCCACTCTTTTTCAATTCCGCCATTCAGGATCCAGTCTGCTTTCTTCTGTTCTGCATATTTTTTGATATCTGTATCATACTGAGATACTTTATTGGTATCATCAATGCTCATGAATACGTTTGGATAAACATATTTACTGTTCATATCCTGTAAATAAGTTTCATGCATATTGTCCAGACGCCATTTTGCATCCTCTGGCTGTGTTACATAGACGTCATAATATTCATTCAGAACTGCAAGAGGACCATTTACAGATTGTGCTTCACGTACTTCTACCGGAGACTGATCCCCCAGATCCATGTGTTTCAGCATTTCTCCACCATCTTTATTGGTAGACAGTTCAAAAATGTTAAAGGAATCCTTCTCTCCATAAGTTCCCCAGTTATTCTGCGGTGACTGAAGTGGTGCATACATCTGATCGATCCATGCAGCAGCAAGTGCTGTGTTACGGCAGCTGGATGTAAGAACACATCTTCCACGATCATATCCACTTGTTTCACTGTTATTCTGTCTTGTAATGTTCCGCATACCATCTGGTCCTGTCAGAGCCGGCAGCATAACATAATCTTCATTATTATCAATATTGGCGATATCCCATGTAAAGCAGAGACCATAGCGGTGATTCTTTCCTTTGGCGACATAAGTAGACCACTCTTGTGTAAATGCTTCCGGGTCGACCAGATCCTCTGTTACAAGTTTATGTAACCACTCAATTCCTTCTTTGTATCCTTCCTGAACGGTTGTATAAATAACTTTTCCTTCGTCCGTTACAGCGAAATGATCTCCTGTATCTCCATAGCCTTCTCCAAATCCATTGAGCAGAATTGCCGGATCCTGGTCACCATTATTGATGATAAATGACATTGGAATCACAGCACCTTCAATCGAAAATTCTTTTTCAAGCTCATCTGCATGATCACGGAATTGAATCAATACCTGTTCCAGTTCATCTGTTGTTGTCGGAATCTCGAGTCCTAGATAATCCAACCATTTTTTATTAATATACGGAATATCTCCGATTGCCTGAATGGCTTCTTTCCCAGAACCAAGCTGTTCAATCCATGGGAAGGAATAAATATGTCCATCTGGTGCGGTGCACATTGTCCTGTATTCTGGATATTTTTCAAACACTGCCTGTAAATTCGGCATATATTTATCTATCAGATTTTCCAGCGGAATGATAATCCCCTGTTTTGCATAACGCAGCAGATCATAATCACTCATTCCGGCATTGAATAATCCATCTGGCAGATTTCCAAATTGTGCAAGCGCCAGATTCTTCTTATCAGAGAACTGATCCGATACAAAACAAGTCCAGTCAATATGAACATTGGTCTGCTCTTCCATTCGCTGAAAAATTACTCGTTCATTCGGATCCTGTGTTGATGTAGCCGGTGCACTTGTAATAAAGGAAAGCTCTGCAGTTTCCTTTAATGGAAACTGCACCTCCGATACAGGTGTACCCGGATCAATTTCAGCCTCAAGCTGCTGCTTTTTTCCACATCCTGCAACTCCCACCATCATCGTCAGGGACAGTACAATTGCAAGCAATGCATTTACTTTTCTTTTCTTCATATCTGTATCGTTCCTTTCTTATTAGCCTTTTACCGATCCGACCATAATTCCTTCATCAAAGTATTTCTGGAAGAATGGGTACATTACTAACAGTGGTAAACTTGATACTACGATCGTTGCATATTTCAGCTGTTCTGCTACTTTTGCCATTTCTGCTGTACTCTGAATATCAGCGATCATTCCAGGCTGTGGTGTATTCTGTACCAGGATGGAACGGAGTACCAGCTGTAATGGCTGAAGATTTGCATCATTCAGATAAATCATTGCATCGAAATAACTGTTCCACATTCCAACAAAAGACCAGAGTGCCAGTACTGCGATGATTGGCTTACATACCGGAAGCATGATTTTAAAGAAATGCTGGATCTCATTTGCACCGTCAATCGCAGATGCTTCTCTTAATTCTGTCGGGATTGACTGATAATAAGTTCTGGCAAGAATCATATTCCATACATTAAATGCTCCTGGAATCAGGATTGCCCACACTGTATTAACCATGTGCAGCTGATTGATCAGGATAAATGTAGGAATCATTCCACCACCAAAGAACATTGTGATCAGGAAAATAACATTGAAAAAGTCTCTTCCTACAAATTCCTTCTTTGACAGTGGATACGCAGCCAGTAATGTCACAAAAACAGAAATTACTGCAAATGCAAGTGAATACAGGAAGGAATTCAAAAATCCACGCCAGATCATTTCGTTCTCTAATACTCTTCGATATGCGTCTAATGTCCAGTCCTTGGTGTTAAAACTCAATCCCTGGTTATTCAAAACAGTAGGATCCATAAAGGATGCGAGTACTACATAAATAATCGGTATCGCTATAGAAAGGACGAATAAACCAAGAATAGTAAATCCGATTCCAAGGATTACTTTGTCTGTCCTTGAATATTTTCTCTTTTTTTTCTCCATCTCTTCTCCCTCTTTTCTATAATCCTTCTCCATCATTCAGTTTCTTAACAACCCAGTTCACAAAGATCAGCAAGATAACATTTACAACTGAATTGAAAAGACCTACCGCTGTCGAATATCCATAGTCTCCATTCAGAAGTCCAATACGGTATACATATGTAGACAGGATTTCTGATGCCGGAAGGTTCATATCTGTCTGTAAAGCATAAGCTTTTTCGAAACCAATACTCATGATATTTCCAGCCTGCAAAATAAACTGAATTACAATGATATTCTTAATTGCCGGCAATTCTACATACCAGATCTGCTGCAGAAGATTCGCTCCATCCATGAGGGCTGCTTCTTCCAGCTCCTTGCTGGCATTCGCCAGTGCTGCTGTGTACATGATAGATGCCCATCCTGCGGTCTGCCAGATTCCACTTGCAATGTAAATTGTCCGGAATGCAGAAGGCATTGTCATCCAGTTTGTACTGATTCCTAATACTTTATTCAGTGGGCCTACAGGAGATAAAAGCATACGAACCATACCACAAAGCACGATGACTGAAATAAAGTTTGGCATATAGATCAAAAGCTGCACTTTCTTCTTAATTCCGGTCTTACGAATACGATTCAGAAGCAATGCAAGAATGATTGGAACCGGAAATCCCCACAGTAATCCATAGATACTCAATTTCAACGTATTCATCAGATAGTTCATAAAATCTGGTGAAGATAAGAATCGTCTGAAATGCTCAAGCCCTACCCAGGGACTACCAAGAACTCCTTTTATTACATTGTAATCTTCAAAAGCAATCAGAAGACCTCCCATCGGGAGATACTTAAAAATAATTGTCAGTAAAAGTCCTGGCATCAGGAAAAAAAGATATAACTGCCAGTTTTTCTTCACATAAGTCATCTTTTCTCTCCACGTTCGCTTGCTTACGGACTTTGCTTGATTTTGCATTCTTTTCATGCACTTCTTCCTCCATTCCATTGATTTTATGAGAACCGGTTACGTAACCGGTTATTTTATGATTTGATATTACTATATCCATTTCTTTCTGTCAACACTTTTGTATACTAAAATAACCGGTTACGTAATCAGTTATTTTATCGTTGCGTTTTTCCATCAAAATTGCTATACTGAAAAATATTATTAACCGTCAGCCATCATATTGAAGGAGATTCAACTTTTATGAGTAAAAAGAAACAGGTAACTTTTGCAGATATTGCGGAATACACCAATTTTTCAAAAACTACAATATCAAGATACTTCAATCATCCTGATTCTCTTACCTTGGAAAACCAGGAAAAGATTTCACAAGCTCTTGACACACTTGGATATAAAAAGAATAAGCTGGCAAAAGTTCTGGCAAATGGAAAAAGTGAATTTATTGGAATCATTGTTCCGAATCTTTACCTGCACTATTATTCTGAGATGCTGACACAATTCCTTTCCAGCTACCGTGATTATCATTATAAGTTTCTTGTTTTCGTCAGCGAACATGGCGCAGAAGAAGAACAACAGTATATTGAAGAACTTCTGTCTTATCAGATTGAAGGACTGATTGTTTTAAGTCACACTCTTCCATCTGAGAAACTCGCTTCCTACCAGATTCCTGTCATCGCAATTGAACGCGAAGCAGAACATATCAGCAGCGTCAATACTGACAACTATATGGGAGCACTTCAGGCTACTTCTCTGTTGATTCGAGATAAATGTGATATATTAATTCACATAAATGTCAATGTGAATAAATCCGCCCCGGCTTATGACCGAATCTGGGCCTTTCAGGCAACTTGTGAAGAATATCATGTGCCATATGATATAGATTTGAGTGTAAAAGGTGCTTCTTATCATGAGCTTTTGGATGTAATCCGAGAGATTTTCAATAAGATAGAATCAAAATACCCCGATCAAAAAAAAGGTATCTTTCTTGCGAACGATACCTATGCTAATATGTTTCTTAATTTAATTTTCCAAAAATACGGGACATTTCCTTCCACTTACGAGATTGTTGGATTTGACAATTCTCCGATTGCCAGCGAGGCAATCCTTCCGATCACAACCATCGGACAGCAGATCGATGTGATTGCAAAAACTGCCATGGATCTTCTGGTCCAGCAGATGGAGGAACAGAAAAAGCGTGTTCCCAAACCATTGGGTGAACCCATCCATAAACAGATTACACCTATATTAATTCGCCGCAATACAACAGAATAATTTATTTCTCATGTAAAAAAGGCCGGGATCCTTTCCGATCCCGGCTATATATGGGGGGAGAATAAGCAATGGAAGTTAACCTTCGATTGCGATGTAACCATCTTTTTCTTCAACGGCTTTCGGTGCTTTCTTCGGAACAGAAAGTTTCAGAATACCGTCTTCATATTTCGCATGGATATCTTCTTCACTGACTGCATCACCAACATAGAAGCTTCTGCTTAAAGTACCAGCATAACGTTCACGTCTGATGTAGTTGCCCTTCTTATCCTGTTCATCTTTATCAAGACCTTTGGCTGCTGACAGTGTCAGATAACCATCCTTCAGCTGAACCTTAATCTCGTCTTTCTTAAATCCCGGAAGATCCACATCCAGTTCATAACTGCCATCAGTTTCACGGATATCCGTTTTCATCATGTTCTGCGCATGTTTACCATAAAGCGGATTCTTCTTGCCCCAGAACTCATCTTTAAACGGGAAGTCCATCCAGTCATCATCAAATAAGTTTTCTCCAAAAATACTAGGCATTAACATAAGTCATCTCTCCCTTTTCTTTTATGATCTATCTTGAAATAAGTTTTAAGTTCTGAACTCGGTTGGTATGAAGGATATTCAAAAGATTTTCTTTCAATCTTTTTATCTCATATCCCTCTTCCTTTGTTCTAGTTGTAATAGAACACTTATTATTAGCACTATCAAGAGGCGAGTGCCAATTATTCTGTGAAAAATTTGTGAAGCCTTGATTTTACGGGCTTCACAGGGATTTTTCACTTGCTTTCGCACTCTATTTTCTTGATTTGACCACATTTTTACGACAAATCTTTGGAAAAATATATTCGTCTAATTTTCTTACCACATTTTACGACAACGACTTATGGTTTATACCACAGCAGGTACGGTTTCCGGCAGATTCATTTTAGACATCTCATTTTCCACGTGAGACTTCTTTAATTTTCTTTGTCAGGTCTTTCCGAACAATCTTACCGTCAAAGTTCTGACGGAGCTTGTTCTTTATTTCTTCATGGGTACTTTCACCCTCTGCAAATTGCTCCATCTTTCTCTCCTCCTGCGGCATTAACTAAAAAAATCAAACTCGTCCACCGCAAAGGCGATGTCAATCTGAAATGGCTCCCGCTGTGGCATCTGTAATCCCTGTTCATCTGCAATTACCAGATAATAAGTAGCTGTATTGCTGTATTTTAGAGATTTTAGATTAAACTGACAACGGAAAGTTCTTTCTGCACCGTTATCACTGGTCTTATCTGCAATAATCTTCTGAATATCACTAATCTGCTTGCCGTCCTCATCTGTAAAGTAAACCTGATGGTCACTAATCTCTGTCATTAGCTTTGTCAGAATTACTTCGTTAATACACGGAAAGCACTCTGTTCCTACCAAATCTTCTACTGTCAGCTTTTCAAAACGCTGATACAGACGAGCTTCATCCTCAACATAACGTGCCACATCATATAATTGCGGAATGTTGTCACTATGAAGCCATTCAGAAATAAAACCGTCCAGTCCGGCAAGATATTCCTGCCGCATGGTACGGGTCGCCGCGGTTAAAAGCAGATGAATTGCCAACCGCCCAAGATCTGGTTCTTCCTCCACAAATCCGCATCCCTGACGAACCATCGCCCAAAATGCTGCGTCTGCATGATATTTTACAAAATCCTGATAAACCGTATTATTATTCAAATCCAGTCCCGCCTGGAACACACTACGGAGAATCATATTAGGCTGTGCATCTTTCAATCCACAGATTGCCGCCATGACAGCCATGTGTAACTGTGCCGGTGTTTCCGGAACTTTATTCTGCGTGCTAGCTTTCAAACGACGGTCTTTCGCATTGAAATAAGCACGATAATTCTTAACCTGTTTCCTCATTGCTGGATTTGATATAAGTCCCATCTCATCCATCCAGATAGAAATCAGATCCGCCCGAAACTCTTCGCTGTAAAGCTCCACATCCAGAAGCCAGTTATCATCAGGGCGGTTATAGACACACGGACTGTAAACCAGATAATTTGTGCTCAAATCATCTACTGAAAGCAGTTTTTTACAGAAAACGCATTATTTCCAGTCAGTGCAATCACCTTTGCATTTTCTAAAACCACTTCATCCAATTTATCCTCAAATTCCTTATCTTCATCGTACCAGAAAATGATACGACGCTGATAAAACTCAGGAAGAGGTGCAGCAAACCTGCGATTTAAATCTTGTATTATTTTATCTGTATCCATGCTGTCCTCCTACCTTATAATTTTCCAATTTGCTTTTCGTTTTGTTCCGCTCTGTACCAATCTACCTTTTTCCTGTAAAGAAGCGAACATTCGAGAAACCGTTCTTTTCGATATACCCATTTTTTCTGCATAATAGGCCTGTGTTGCAGACGGATTCTTCTCTATAATCTGCAACAATTTTTCTATCTGCGTCTGTTCCTTATTAAGCGGCACTTCAGCGCCATTAGTGCCATTATCGGAGCCACATTTAACGCCATTAGCGCCATTTTTAGTGCCATTGGCGTTAATTATGGCGTTATTGGTATCAACCTGACCTCGATAAATATTAATACGCAAATCAACTTCGCCACCAATAAACTCCAGCTCCCGCAATCCGGCAGCTTTTACTTTATCAATAATTCTCGGGATGCCGCTTCCCCAATGCTCAATCAGGTTCATATAGGCAAACGCATGGGCAAGGGCTTCATTTCTGATTTTGGAATAGCCTTCTTTCATACGCTCCATCGTTTGTCCCATTGGCAGCTTTCCTGGAGAAGTAATTTCCAATCGGTTGTCATATACCGCTACCTGTATCGTACCATGATCCAGATAACTACGATGTACCATAGCATTTATAATCAACTCACGAATGGCATCCGGTGGAATCTCATAAACATCCTGGCGATAAATTCCCACAATTGTAGCACCCAGATGAATATTTCTCAGGTTCTTCGCCATAGCCATCGGAACGGATTCTTTTACTCCATCCCGGATAGCTGTTTCCACCCTTTCCTGAAAAGCATCTTCCTTTTCTCTGGTTTCCAGATACGGATCTGCTTCATTCCTGTACTCTCTGGAAAAATAATCGTTTAAAGCAACTACAACTGCTCTGGTGTACGATTTATATTTTTCCCTGTCCATCGTCTGCAAATATTCCCATGCCTGCCTGTCCTGTTCATCACAAAGGTTCAAACGGATATTGGTATTGATGATTTTCCGTTCTTTTCTCATCCAAGCATCCCTCCGTTTCTCTGGATCTTCCTTACGGTCATTGCTTCATAACCTTTCGCTGTGGCACAGATGTCCCGTACAATCGTCACTCGGTTCTTGTCATATTCTCCGAAGTTCTGTATCATACAACCGCCACCGCCCACTACATACAGACGCATCAGTTCTGGATTGTATTCCCGTTCCCTCAGCTTATGAAAGATTTCTTTCGTATAATCTCCGGCAGTTTTACGAATCACTGTCAGATATTTCTCACCAATATCTGCTGTACCGATACGGATCACCTGCTCAATCACTAGATCGTCCACTACTGTTCCCAGTTCTTTCAGCAGGGATTCCCTTACAGCAAGCACACACTGATGTGTTCCATATTTCTCTGTAAAGCATTTCTTCTCTAATGGACGGGAATTGTTGATATACATGATGTTCATAGTTCCGTTTCCAATATCCACAAGCATGTTGATTCCTTTGAAATCCTGTAAGCGGTAAAAGGCTGCTGCAAATCCCTGTGGGTAAATATCAGCACCTGCAAACTCCACATGATACTCTTTATTACGGAATGTAAAATCTACACATTCATTCTGGAGAAGATATTTCTGAAAGTCTTCTTTCTGTGTAGCTACCCAGGTAAGGGGAAGTCCGGCAGCGATATGTACCGTTGCCCGGTTCATACATTTCCCATCCAGTTCCCTTGCGATAGCCGCCAGTGTCAGCACATAATAGTCCTCTGCTCAATGTTGCCAGTACTTGCATATTGTAATTCCAGTCATCTGGCAAACTTAACATCAGCGATAATAGACCTTTCGCTTTCAATGTCAGATTCTTATTCTTGAAATGATGATTACTCATTACCGTAAAATTCTTAGTTCTCTCTACACGAAAAATCTGTGCCATGCTCCCATCCTCCTTTCCAGTTCAAAAGAAAAAGACGCAAGCCATATCTTATGACTCACGCCTTACTTCGCTCACAATATTCTATTTTTATCAGTTACCTGCCAGATTAGTTACTGGCAATCCTTATACATAAATCAATTCTTTCAGGATAATCTCTTCTGCAATCGCTCTGTGCTGATTGGCAGCTCTTACCCATGCCATCTGATCTTTCTCCTTATCCGGCAGTGGTTCTTTTTCTTCCAACTGTTTCAGAATCACTTCTTCCCGTTCCCTGGCTGCCTTGTCTACTTCCAGAAGATGCTCTCCAATGGTGTTCTGCAGAAGCATCACCTGATGTAGTCTTATCAAAGTTGCTGTTCAGATGATATTCAGAAATATATGGCTCACCCAGTTCTGCAGATGCCGGCGCTTTTGTAGCCTCTTCATAATTTGCAAAATGATCTGCTCGTGAAAGATATGTCACATCGCCTTTTGCATTTTCAAATACATTTGATGCTGCAATATCATCTGATGCTCTTTTATTTTCTCCCTTATATACTACATCATCACCTGCAGTATAAGTTTTCTGATCCAGCACAGTGTGTGAATCGCTGTTGATTGAAATCACATAATCCCCTTTTTCAAGAACATATGCTTTTGCATTATTCTCATCATAAGAAGCCATATCTTCTATACTGAATGTAACTGTAACAGTCTGAGTTTCTCCCGGCTGAAGCAGATCTGTTTTTGAAAACTCGATCAGATTTGCAGAAGATTTCTCGATTCCGCCATTTGTATATGGCGGTTTATAATACACTTCTACTACATCTTTTCCGGCAACATCTCCGGTGTTGGTTACTTCTACATCTACAGAAATCTGTCCGTCTTTCTCCTCCAGTTCACCCATTTTCTGTTCAAATTCCGTATAACTCAACCCATATCCAAATGGATACTGTACAGTCTTATCGTAATCAATCGAACCTTCCTGTGCAGCTGTTTCATAATACTTGTATCCTACATAAATGCCTTCCACATAATTTGTAAATGCCGGAGCATACACCTGAGCGGTTCCTGCGTTCATTCCTTCAACGGCCATATCTGCCAGATTTGTATACTCCGTTTTTTCTGCATTATTCCACCACGGTGCAGTCGTCATATCATAAATGAATGTATCCGGTGTTTTTCCGGAAGGATTGACTTCACCTGAAAATACTTTACCGAGTGCATTAAATCCCACATTTCCCGTTCCTGGGCACCATACAACAGATTTAATCTGAGGATATTCATCTACGAAACCAAGTTCAAACTGATTTGCTCCATTATAAATTACGATCACATTGTCAAAGTTTGAGCAAACCATATCCACCATATATGTCTATTTTGCCATTACATCAAATATCTCCTTAAATGCTTCTTACTCCACTTCCTCCAGTTCTGTTCCTTCTGGAAGAATATATCCGCAGTTATCACATACTCCGTCCTCTGCAAGTATCCCGTCTTTCACAAAGGCTTCAATGCCTCCCGGTTCATGACAGCGTGGACAATCTAATTCCTGTATCCTTTTCTGATTTCTTACATCCTGGCAATTGGCAAATTCAATTTTACCCATAGTGATTTCTCCATTTTCATTCCATATCAATTTGTCTTCGCAAAAAAGTTCCTACCATACGGGAAAAATCGCTGATATTACGAATATAGGCAAAGTCTTTTCCATAGATTCTCTTTTCCACGGAGAGCTCTTCTTCATTCCCTGCAAAAATACCAATTACGAAAATTCCCTGATTTCTAGCCCGACGTACCTCATATGCAGTATCTTTCACAGCTTTTTCTCCGTCATAGATCTTGGGCTGGCGGGTTCCTGGTCGTTGTATGCTCATATCACAGGGTTTTCCATCACTTAATACGATTAAAATCTTATTTTTTTCCGGTCGCTCCATGAGAGAGGAACCGACTGTTTTCAGAGCAAGCCCATCTCTGTTATTGGCATATGCACGAAATTGAAAGATTCTTTCATTTGTTTCCCTTGGATCTTCATAATCCCGAAATCTCTGAAGTACTGTATATCCCCAGAAAGCACAGTATCCTGTCACCCGATGAGGAATTCCTGCCTGGCTTAATGCTTCACTGATAATATATCCCTGCGCCGCTACCTGAGCCTGTCTGTCAGCCTGGGAACCACTGGAATCAATCAGGACGTCTATTACAAACTCAGAATCTTCTGCTCTCTTTTTTCTATTAAATAACTTGTCATCGTCTGTTCTTCCAATTTTCCATAATCTCTCAGGAACAAGCTGTCCTGCATCAGATCTGCTGACAAAATCATCCTTTCGGATTATAAAGGCCCGTTTCAGTGACTCTGCCAACACAGAAATATTTCTTTTAATGATCCAGTGATTATTTCCATAATAGGCTTTATTTTTTTCAAACTGAAGCTGAGAAAAACGGTATTGATTATTTTTAATCACAGGGCTCTGTAATATTCCATCTGTAAGATACAGGTTACAGTTTTTATGGATTCCTGTACAAAATTTCCGGTTGACTCTGGCCTGCTCCGATTCACTTAGATACGATTTTCCGTAATTCAGTTCCACATATTCCCGTATCCGTCGCACTGCCTGTGGATTTATATTCTCCGAGCTTTCCGGAACTTCTTCATTTTCCGGAGAGAAATAAAATCTTTTTTTCTTTTTGTTTCTGATATCCAGACTCATCATCTTTTTTTTGAGATTAGAAAGATATTTTTGAATGATGTCTTCCATCTGTTCATCTGTCATGCATTCCTGCCACGCGTCATTGGTCAATGCCATATCCGGTAAATTCAGAATCTTCTCCAGATTTCCATTCTTTTTTTCAAAAGAGGGATCCAGAACATGATTATAAATCTCATCTATCACGTTTATGACATCTTCCGTATTTTCTGCATCCTTCAGAGAAAGAATCTTGTACAATGCAATCTCTGCCTGTGGATCCATTCCCTTATCGTCTGTGTTCTCCAGAACATGCCTTATATACAGAAGCCTAATCCTGTGAATCAGGTCTGTTCCAGCTTTGTCTGATACCTGTTCTTCCTCGGCCTTTTCCAATTCTCTGAACGCCTGTTCTCTGATTTCCTTTGTTCCCAAACGTTCTCGAATGATAAAACGATTCACTGCAGCATCCATGCATAATCCAGCAAGAGGCAAAAGCATATCTTCTCCAGCAGAAAAATGTATTTTTTTCATCAAATACATGCCAAGTTTCTTCTGATCAAAATATCGTGCAAAGGCACCCTGCTTCACTGCCTCATACAGAACCGTTTGTTTTGAATAAACATATTTTTCTGTATCCGGTTCAAATTCCGTATCATAATCACCACTGACTGTCCAAAAAAGATTTCTGATACGATTGCTGATCTCCAGATGATGTTCTTCCAGTTGTTCCGCCGGCCATCTGACATCCTCCATACAAGTTTACCCCCATATGTCTTTTCCGGTCCAGGAAGATGGGATTCTGGTAGAAACCACATCTTCTACGATCTCTTTTTCAAATACATCAAAACTTTTATTTATGATTCCCATCTGGATTGCATCAATTGGAGAAAGTCCGCTTCTTGTTGCTTTTACAGCAGAAACCAATCCTCTCAGGTCAAGAGATTTTGTTGAGATTTCTCCATGATAAGCTTTGATCTGCAAATCCAGAAACAGTCCTGCAAAAGCTTTCAGTGCACTTTTTTCCCCATCCGGAAAATGTTGTCTTAATATAAAAAGGACACTATCCTCATCCATTTCAGGCATATCAATTACCATAAACCTTGAAACCAATGCTTCATTTAGCTCTCTGGTACCTGCGTAACCATAATTCATCGTGCCGATAAATCGTGTTGCCGGATGAAGTAAAATCCTGTTATATCCTGGAATATCAATTCTGCGCCGATGATCCAGTGTGGCATGCAGTACAGAAACCGCATCATTTTTTGTCATATTGATTTCGTCCAGGATTCCAAATCCTCCAAATTCCGCGCATTGGTAGATGGGGCCTTTCCGAAGGCGAACCTCATTATTTATAAAGGTATCCGTTCCAATCAGATCGGCACTGTCTGTATTTACATGAAAAGAAATATCATATTCCGGTCTTCCGAATATCCATGCCAGTGTCTCACATAGTACATTTTTTCCTGTAGCTTTCGCGCCGGAAAGTAAAAGGTTATCTCCCTGAAGAAGCGCTGCTATTGACATTTCCAGAATCTTTTTCCCATAAAATAAGATATCCGGTTTTTCTACTCGTTCCTTTACCTGATCCTCTACCGTATAACGCATGTGAAAATCTCTCAGTTCTCCAATCAGTTCCTGCGCTATCTTCTGGTCTTCTAAATATTTTTCTATTTCTGTCCAATGATTTCTCATGAAGATTTTCCTTTCTTTGCAATTGGTTATATCAAATCAGATAATATTTCTGTTTACTCAATCTTCAAACTTTCAATCCTCCAACTCACAATCCTAACTTCTTTACAATTTCTCCCAGTGCACTTCTTACAGGAGAATCTTTCGGAAGCCGTATGATCGGCTTTCCATCACAGTCATACTGATATACCTGGTCATCATGTGGTACAACGCCTAACAGTTCCAATCCCTGATTTCGAATTTCTTCCAGAGTTCCGGCATCCAGTTTTCCATCCGGAACACGATTCACGATTAATCCAGTTTTCTGTGGTTTAAAGTTTAATTCATTCATCAGCTTTGCAATACGTCCGGCTGCCTGAACACCTCTTCTGGAACAGTCACTCACAAGAATCGCAACTTCCATCATTGGCAGAATTCCTCTGCTGATGTGTTCCATACCCGCTTCGTTATCAACCACAATATATGGATAATGGCTTTGCAGTTTCTGAACCTGGGTCTGTACAAGGCCATTTACAAAACAATAGCAGCCCTGTCCCTGGGTTCGTCCCATTACCATCAAATCATAATCGTCTTCTTCTGCAATCGCATCAGAAAGACGCATTTCCAGATATGCCTGTTTTGTCATACCGGAGGGAATCTGATATCGTGGGTCTATGCCTGCCCGCTCAATTTCTTCTCTCAGCTCCCCAAGTGTGACCTCCGGCTCAACACCGAGCACTTCGTTCAAATTTGCATTTGCATCTGCATCCACCGCTAGGACCGGACGTTTTCCGCTTTCACATAAATACTGGATCAACAATCCACAAAGAGTTGTTTTTCCTACGCCACCTTTTCCTGATACTGCAATTACATGTCCCATGTTTTTCCTCCTAAAATTCTGAACAATCTGTTGACTTTTTCTTTAAACCTCATTATAGTTGTTACTATATAAATTACAATAATCAATCTGTGAGATTTGTATGGTTACTCAACACATCAGAAAAATTGTTGAGAAATTATATGATACTAACTAATACAGGAGTATATAATGTCAGAAAAAACGAGAAAACAAGATCGCCGTACCCGCTATACCAGGCAAACCATAAAAGATACGTTCTTAGAGTTGTTAAATCAGAAAAGTTTTACGAAAATTACAGTTACAGAGATCTGCAAAAATGCTGAAATCAACCGTGGCACTTTTTATCTTCATTACTACGATATCCATGATGTATTATCAGATATTTTTAATGATATGACTCAGGATATGTTAACAACTGTAGATCATTTATTCTGTCTAAATCAAAAAAGCTGTTCCTATCCGTTCTGTCAGAAAATACAGATGGAATCACAATACAGGGCACTGTTTCTGGATGATGCAATTGCCCCTATTCTTCTGGAAAAAATAGCAGAAAATACAAAAGAAGGCTATGTGACCTGGCTTATGTCACACAGCCTCCTGACCTTTGAACAGGCAGAATCGGTTTTTTATTTTCAAATGAATGGCTGCCTTTCCATCAACAGACTGATGCTCCGCAATCACTGTAATGACTGGAAACAGATTCAGACAGTAATCGACAAATTTATCAAAGCCGGGTTGGAAAGTTTTCTGATTCATGATCAGAGAGAAGAAAAGGCTTCCGATAATTTTTGCAGCAAAATTTCTCCAACTGTTACCGCATCTTCTACACTCAGATAACGATCGGCATGATCCTGAAGAAATATTTTGCCAGATGCAGGAAATTCTTCATCTGCAAACCATATCTTTAAAGTTACCGGATATCTTGGCAGAACTGGAAAAACAGCACACAGATCCGCCTTTGTCTCTGTGAATTCTGCACCCAGGTTTTTACATGCTTTCTGAATTTTCTCAGGATCTTTATCCTGCAAAAGCTTTTCCAGTTTCTGCTCTGCAGTCCGGTCAAACTTGGTTCCCCGTATCAATCCATCTTTCAGGTTACCAAAAGTAATGAGCTTCTGTGAGCCTTCTGTGCCATCGGCCATATCCAGATAATGCAGCAACGTCAGATAATGCCATTCATCTATGTCTGAGTTAATATAGAATTCAGGAAGTTGAATTTCAATCGTTTCATAAAAACTCATTATCTCAAGTACATTCCGGCTGCTATGAAAAACAGCCCCGCTTTTTGCAGCAATCTCCTCTCCGGAACGATTTTGCAGCCGTTTTACTGCTGCCTGCAACATTTCATGAAATGCACGATTTTCTGTTTGATTTTTGTATTCCATAAGTTCTCCTTTGTGAACATTTATAGTATCTGTGTTGACTTTTCCTTTAATCTCCATTATAGTTGTAATTATATTATTTACAATCATCAAAGCATTAAAAAATGTACAGTTTATCAACACATTAAAAAGAACTGTTGAGAACTTAGGATGTTTTAAACAAACCAGAAATATTTTCATCCCAAAAACGTGAAAACAAGATCATTATATCATACTACAAGGAGTTTCTTATCATGAAATATTCAACGAAATTAAGTGATACTGTTCATGTGATGGTTCTGATTGCTATCAACCAGGAAAAATCCCTCTCCAGTGCCTCAATTGCAGAAAGTGTCCATACAAATCCCGGCTTTGTACGCCAGCTTATGTTAAAACTAAAAAAAGCGGAACTTATGACAAGTGTAGCCGGACATGCCCGTCCTTCTCTTTCAAAACCAGCCGATCAGATTACATTGCTGGATATTTATAAAGCAGTTGAAGGTGATAAACCATTGCTTCATTTAGATACTCATACCAATCCAGATTGTGGCGTTGGCATTAACATTCAGTTATCTTTGCAGGGATTTTATAATGAAATTCAAAAGGCTGCCGAAGAAAAAATGAATACGATTACTTTGCAGGATATCATAGATACCTACTATCAGCGGATATCTATAGAAAATAACTTACAGAATATTATTTAACAGGAGAACACTTTCATGTACCTTCAGCAAATACGAAATGCTACCAAAACACTGTGGGAGAAGTAGACTATGAGAAAACAATCTGGTCAAGTTCATAGCAGGGAATCTTCTGCAACTCTCCAACTGACAGTAAGTTTACTCTATCCTTAATTGCTTAAGCTGGTTGTATATGAATAAAGAATGATGTATAGTATTTGCAAGAGGCACCTTCTTTCGTAAATGTTGCAAATGTTTGTTTCGTCACTTTCATTATACAACATCAAGAATCAAGGTGTCTTTCTTTTATGCAAAATCACGAACTTGCTCATTTATAGATAAAACGATTTTATTTCAAAAGCGGTTTTTACTAAAAATACGTCTGCTGTTTTTGGTCATTATTACTATGCATTGATACCTGGTCAAATTTCTTCCGAAAACAGATGATTTCAGGAATCAACTTGTCGGCACACTCCTTTGTAGTATGTTGTCTATCTTCCATTGAAATCTCTCTTCTTTGGTGATACAATGTGCTACAATGCTTATCAAAAGTTACATCATTTTGGGGGACATTTACACTACAAAGGAGAATTTTATTTATGTTTCAGGTTTTTGTTGATTCAGCGGCAAATCTGCCTGCTGTTACTGCGAAAAAATACGATATCCATGTCGTTTCTTTCGTCAATCTTGTGAATGGAAAAGAGCTGGTCTGCTTCGACCCGGATCTGTCACCGGAAGAGGAGCTTTCAAAAGGAAAAGAATATTACAATGCCATGCGCACCGGCTGTGAAATCAAGACCGGACTGATCAGCACCGCAAATTTTGCGGATGCGTTCCGCACCGCTCTTGAGGCAGATCAGGATGTCATCTATCTTTCCTTAAGCAAAAACATCAGCGGAACTTATAACTCCGCAAGACTTGCTGCCGAGGAGCTTCTTGAGGAATACGGCGGAAAACGTAAAATCCGCCTCGTCGATTCCCTGAATGCCTCTCTTGCACAGGGCATCCTCGCCATCTATGCCAGCGAAATGCGCGATCGGGGCATGAACGTAGACGAAGCGGCAGATCTTCTGGAAACCTACGTCGGCAAAATGAACGGCATTTTCACCGTCGGCGATCTGAAATATCTTTCCCGCACCGGAAGAATCAAGGGAAGTGTCGCTGTGGTCGGAAATATGCTGAAAATCAAACCGATTCTGCGTGGAAATGAAGATGGCTATATCGTTTCTTATAAGAATGTCCGCGGACGCAAGGCCGTTTTAAATGAACTGATTCGTCTTTTCTGTGAAACGATCGAAGACCCGGAAAACCAGATCGTCGGAATCGCACATGCAGATGCCTATGAGGAATCTCTTTATATGATGGAAGAAATCCAGAAAAGAGTGAAGGTGCGTGAATTTATCAATACTTCCTACGATTACTGCACCGGAAGCCACGTCGGACCGGATACGATCGCTTTGTTCTATCTCGGAAAAGACCGCAGTCTTCTGTAAAAGGAGCAACCAGACTAACCACTGCTGTTCCACTGTATTTTTTCCGAAATTGCTGCAAACAGCGGAAATACTGTTTCTTTTTTCCATGCATAATTCCACCTGTTTTTCCACATACTACCCATACAGTACAAATTATGGAAAGTACATTGCGGAAACAGGAGGAATTTTTCATATGAAAGCGACGGGAATTGTTCGAAGGATTGATGATCTGGGGCGTGTAGTGGTTCCCAAGGAAATCCGGCGCACGATGCGGATCCGGGAGGGACAGGCCATGGAAATTTATACCGGACGGGAAGGTGAGATTATCCTGAAGAAATACTCACCGATCGAAGAGCTGGCGGAATGCGCAGCAGGGTTTACAAAATCGATTTCAACGGTGACCGGATGTCTCGTCTGTGTTTCGGATCAGGAACAGATTGTAGCGGCAAACGGGCCGGAACAGAAAAATTATCTTGGCAAGTCCATCAGCAGCCGGCTGGAGGAGGCGATTCTGAACCGGAAAACAGTACTTGCGCGTCCCGGTGAAAAGGCTTATTTTTCAATTTTGGAAAACACAGACAATACTACTCCTCTGCCGGAGCTCATTTTTCCGATTCTCTCCTCCGGTGATGCCATCGGTTCGGTCATTCTCTGCGGCAAAGACAGGGAGTCCCTGCTGGGCGACACGGAAAAGAAGCTCCTCCAGGTAGCTGCAACGTACCTCGGACGGGAAATGGAAAACTAAACAGGGGATTTATCGAAGGCAATTTATCAAAGGCTTTTTGCATCATCCGCACCGGTTATGCAAGAGGCCTTTTCCTGTTATTCTGTAATTCGAGATA
This sequence comes from Blautia sp. AM29-29, assembly GCF_003480555.1. Taxonomy (NCBI): domain Bacteria; kingdom Bacillati; phylum Bacillota; class Clostridia; order Lachnospirales; family Lachnospiraceae; genus Blautia; species Blautia sp. AM29-29. The sequence continues at coordinate 147,999 of NZ_QUJD01000008.1, read as the reverse complement.
TTCCAATTTTATCTTGCTATTTACACCTGCATTGTCTACAATAAAAATGACGTGCACGAAAACCTTCAGCCGATACGCCCGAAGCTTTTCTGTGCCTGCTTTTATAAGCCGGGAAAAATTCCCGGAGTATCCTACATTACACAAGGAGGAATTTCCATTCATGAAATACATTGCAAAGAAATTCGGCTCTCTCCTTCTTACGCTGCTTCTTGTATCCTTTTTATCGTTCTTTGCCTTTTCCGTCATACCCGGAGATGCGGCAAAATCGCAGCTTGGAACGGAGGCGACGCCGGAGCGGATTGAGGCTCTGCAGAAGGAAATGGGGCTGGATCGGCCGGTTCTGGAACGGTACGCTTCGTGGGTAACCGGCTTTTTTCATGGAGATCTCGGCACCTCGTATTCATACTCGATGCCGGTCGGAGAACTGATCCGCGATAAAGTTCCGATTACCATCGCTATCACCGTTATCGCATTCCTGATGATCCTTGTTGTCTCGATTCCCATCGGCATTTTCACAGCACAGCACGCCGGAGGCCATCTGGACCGGCTGATCATGACGATCAATCAGGTGATCATGTCTGTGCCGGGATTTTTCATCGGTATTCTGATCACGTATCTTTTCGGTCTGATTCTCAAATGGTTTCAGCCGGGCGCCTATGTGCCGATTTCTGAAAATTTTTCCGGTTTTATCGGTTATCTTGTTGCACCGTCTGCCGCCATTGCACTTCCGCGCTGTTCCATGGCTGTCAAAATGCTGCGCAGCTCTGTGCTCTCGCAGCTCGATGCCGACTATGTGCGCACCGCCTATTCCCGCGGAAACAGTACACGCCGTGTTATGTATCACCATGTGCTGAAAAACGCCCTGATTCCGGTACTGACCTTCTGGGGCATGACAATCGCAGATATTGTGGCAAACAGCATTATTCTGGAACAGGTTTTTTCGATTCCGGGCATGGGCAATCTTCTGATCACTTCGATCTCCAACCGCGATTACCCCGTGGTTCAGGGCATCCTTGTACTGATCGCCGCCCTCATTATTATCATCAATTTCGTGGTAGATCTGCTGTATGGCAGAATTGATCCGCGTATCCGCGTAAAAGACTGACGGGAGCTTTCGATCATCAGCTCCCGCGACCGAAAGGTCATGGGGAGCCGCCCACGACAAACGAAAGGGTTTTCATTATGAAAAAGAAACGCAATCTCACGCTGATCATCGGAGCTGTTCTCACCGCTTTTATGCTTCTGTTTCTTCTGATCGGCTTTTTCTACACACCGTACGACCCGGATGCAATGAACGGCGCAGCCAAGTTTGCTGCTCCCTCTCTGTCGCACCCGTTCGGCTGCGATCACTTTGGACGCGATATTTTCAGCCGCGTCTTAAAAGGAACCGGTACAACCTTCTTCGTCGCTTTCGCTACTCTGCTGCTCGGCGGAACCATTGGTGTCCTCGTCGGTGCGTTCACCGGGTATTTTGGCGGATGGATTGACGAAATCCTGATGCGCATAAACGATGTCATTGTTTCCTTTCCGGGAATTCTGCTGGCGCTGGTATTTATCGCGCTGCTTGGCCCCGGCAAATACAACGTGATCCTTGCACTCGGTATCGTATTCATTCCGAGCTTTGCACGTATCACCAGAAGCGAATTTCTCGCACGCAAAGATATGGACTATGTCAAAAGTGCCCGTCTGATGGGTGTTTCCCATCTTCGGATCATATTTGTACATATCCTGCCAAATACGGTCCCGTCCCTTCTTTCGATGGCAGCAATCGGTTTCAACAACGCCGTTCTCTCCGAGGCCGGCATGAGCTTTCTCGGCATCGGTGTCCAGCCGCCCGATGCCTCGCTTGGACGGATGCTCTCAGAATCCCAGACGTATCTGATGACTGCTCCCTGGGGCTCTGTTTTCCCCGGTCTTGCTGTCATTTTACTGGCGCTTGGCGTATCGCTCCTCGGCGACGGATTACAGAAGAAAGGCGGTAACTGATATGGCACTTCTCGATGTACGTGACTTAAAAATTGCATTTTACGATACCACGCCACCGACCGAAGTGGTAAAAGGCATCTCCTTTTCCTTAGAAGAAGGTGAGACGCTTGGCATTGTCGGGGAATCCGGTTCCGGCAAAACCCAGACGGCGCTCTCCATTCTGCACCTTTTAAAGGAAAATTCCGCCGTATCCGGCGGAGAAATTCTCTACGAAGATTCTTCCGTTGCGCACGCTTCCAGCCAGGATCTGCAGCGCATCCGCGGAAAAGAAATCAGCATGATTTTTCAGGAACCGATGACCTCTTTAAATCCGGTTCTGACCATCGAAGAACAGATTGCAGAAGGACTGCTGATTCATGAGAGCTGCACACCGGCAGAACGTCATGAAAAGGTTCTTGCCATAATGCATGAGGTCGAACTTCCCGACCCGGAAAAGCTTTGCAAAAAATACCCGCACCAGCTCTCCGGCGGTCAGCGCCAGAGGGTGATGATCGCTGCGGCACTCATTACAGGACCGAAGCTTCTGATTGCAGACGAGCCGACAACAGCTCTTGATGTGACGATTCAGTCGCAGATCTTAAAGCTGCTGAAAAAAATCAATGAACGCCATCACACGGCGATTCTTTTTATCTCACACGACCTCGGCGTCATCCGTTCGCTCTGTGACCGGGTCATCGTCATGAATCATGGGACGATTGTGGAATCCGGCAGTGTGGACGATGTCTTTTTCCACCCGAAGGAAGACTACACCCGCCGCCTGCTCGATGCAATTCCGAACCGACGAACATCGCTGCGAAAGCGAATCAAAATCGCTCCAACAGCTCAATGGCCGACAGGCTCTGACAAAAAAGCTGCTCCGCCTGCGGAAAAGGAGGAATAACCCATGGAAGAAATCAGTCCAAACAACATTCTGAAAGTCAGCCATATTTCTGCCTCCTATCAGGAGGGAAAGCAGAGAAAAACGGTGCTTCATGATATCTCTTTCGAGCTTCATGAAAATGAAATTCTCGGTCTCGTCGGAGAGAGCGGATGCGGAAAATCGACACTCTCCAAAGTGATCTTAGGATTTATCCGCCCAGATGAGGGCGAAATAATTTCGCAGGTCGACCATCCGCAGATGATTTTCCAGGATCCGTTTTCTTCCCTGAATCCTGCGAAGAAAATCTCCTGGATTTTAGAGGAGCCGCTTCGGATGCAGAAGGTTCCAAAAGAAGAACGAAAAAAACGGGTTCTTGCGATGGCCGAAAGAGTCGGCCTCTCCGCAGAGCACCTGAAACGCCGCCCGCATGAGCTCTCCGGCGGCCAGCGCCAGAGAGTCAGCATCGCGGCCGCACTGATCCAGGGCTCACGCCTGATCCTTGCCGACGAACCGGTTTCCGCTCTCGATGTGACGATTCAAAAGCAGATCATGGAGCTGATGGTTCAGCTTCAGGAGGAGCTTCAGCTCTCGATTCTCTTTATCTCACATGACCTCAACGTGATCTATCAGATATGCGACCGGGTCCTCGTGATGAAAGAAGGCCGGATTGTGGAGAACGCGGAGACGGAAGAACTGTTTGCGCATCCGCAGAATGATTATACAAAGGAGCTTCTGGCGGCATCACCGGAGCTGTAGTTTTATTTCCAGCATTCTCTAAACACCCGAAGTACATTCTTGGAAAAGACCTTCTCGATCTCTTCATCGGTGAAACCGTCGTGGCTCATCACATCTGCGAGATGCTGCATATACGCGGTATCCGGCACATCCGTCTCGCCGCTGAAGCCGTCAAAATCGGTTCCAAGGCCGATGATATCGATGCCGCCGACGTTGCGCAGATATTTCATATGGCGTACCATATCCATCGTCGATGCCTTTTTCGTTGCCGGCTCCTCCTCGCGCAGAAACGACGGACAGAAATTGATACCGGTGACGCCGCCACGCTCTGCGAGCTGACGAATCATTTCATCTGAAAGGTTTCGCAGATGGAAGCACGCACCGCGCGCATTGGAATGGGATGCAATGACCGGACCTCTCGTATGTGCAAAAACATCGCGGATTCCGGCATCATTTAAGTGTGATAAATCGATCACTATGCCGAGCCGCTCCATCTCCTCGACAAAGGTAATACCGGTCGGTGTCAGCCCGTTTTCAAGATCCGGAAGATATGGCTTTCCCTCTTCCTGCGCCGGGTTCGGGAATCCAAGCTCATTCGGAAAGTTCCAGGTCAGCGTGGAAATCCGCACACCGAGATCGTACAGTGTGTGCAGTTTTTCGATACTGCCTTCGTAAACACCACCCTCTTCGACGGTCATCACCGCACCTATTTTTCCTTCCTTCTGTACCTGCATCAGATCCGCATACGTTTTGATCTGACAAATGCGGTCCGGATACCGTTCCACCTCTGATTTCCAGAGATCAGCCAGCTTTCTCACATGCTCAAACGGTGTTTCGTCTTTCAGTCCCTTCAGGAACGTAAACAGAGAAAAGCACTGGCAGAGGCTGCCGCCCTTTTCCAGCTTATCCAGATTGATCTGAAGATCCGCATCCGCAAGATGCTCCTGTTTTTCCTTCCACTGCAGCGCCGGGATGGTGTCGCAGTGCATATCAATTACCTGAAACATGGCAATAATCCTCTTTTCTGTTTTTTTTCTATTCTATCATATTTCGCTGCATTCCTTCACAAAAACTGGAAGAAAACGTAAAAAACCGCCTGGCTCATGGTAAACCCATAAGGCTAGAGAAAATATATCTTTCCGGAATCGCAAAAAATTTGGGGGTTCCGCGTTTTTTCTCGAAAAAAACTTGCAAATCTCGTCTGAGATGATATACTTTTTGCATTGTGTTACTTTATGAAAGCACTGATCTTCCAAAAAAGTGCTTCTGCTTATGAAAAAGAAAGAGGTATCTATGCTCCAACTGATTGAAACCATCAACAATGCCGTGAACAATTTTATCTGGGGTGTTCCGGCTATGATCTGTATTTTCGGTGTCGGTCTTTACCTGAGTCTGCGCACCCGTTTTCTCCAGATTCGAAAATTCCCGTATGCGATCCGCACAACGCTCGGAAGAATGTTCCGCAAACGAGATGCTTCCGATGGCGCAATTACACCGTTCCAGGCGGTCTGTACAGCACTTGCCGCCACGGTCGGTACCGGTAATATTGCCGGTGTTGCCGGCGCTATCGCCATCGGCGGACCCGGTGCCGTGTTCTGGATGTGGATTTCCGCCCTGCTCGGCATGTGTACGAAATTTGCCGAGGTAACACTGGCTGTTTTCTATCACGAGAAAAACGCCAACGGAGAACTCGTCGGCGGACCGATGTATTACATCAAAAACGGTCTCAGCAAAAAATGGCATTTTCTGGCCTATCTTTTCGCTGCTTTCGGTGTACTGACTGTGTTCGGAACCGGAAATGCAACGCAGGTCAACACCATCACAACCGCAGTCAACTCCGCACTGATGAATTACCATGTGATCTCAAAGGACGCGATCCCGACCTCCAACCTGATTCAGGGTATCATCATTGCGGCACTCGTAGCGCTGATCCTGCTCGGCGGTGTCAAACGGATCGCACAGGTAACAGAAAAGCTCGTTCCGTTTATGGCTCTGTTTTATATTGTCCTTGCCATCGGTGTAATTTTGCTGAATCTCAACCGGATTCCGTCTGTTTTCGTATCGATCCTTGAGGGCGCCTTCCGTCCCTCTGCTGTTACAGGCGGTATCGTCGGAAGCATGCTCATGAGTGTGAAAAAAGGTGTGTCCCGCGGTATTTTCTCAAACGAGGCAGGTCTTGGTACCGGTTCGATCGCGCATGCCTGTGCCGACACAAAAAAGCCGGTCAAACAGGGTATGTTCGGTATCTTTGAGGTATTTACTGATACGATTGTGATTTGTACCTTAACTGCACTTGTTATTCTCTGCAGCGGTACTTCCATCACCTACGGACAGGCTGCCGGCGCAGAGCTGACCATCAGCGGTTTTACCCTTACATACGGAAACTGGGTTTCGCTGCTCACCGCGTTCGCGATGTGCTGCTTCGCCTTTTCCACGATTCTCGGATGGGGACTTTACGGTGCACGCTGCATCGAGTTTTTGTTCTCCGAAAGAATCACAAAATATTTTATGGCCGCCTATGCGCTGGTTGCCATCCTTGGCGCCACCGCAAATCTTGGCCTGATGTGGAGCATTGCCGAGACCTTCAACGGCCTCATGGCAATCCCGAACCTGATTGCGCTCTTCCTGCTTTCGGGCAAGGTTGTGGAGCTTACAAAGGAATACTTTTGCGGAGAAGGCAAAACCCGGTAAAATTTCTTTTCTCGCGGCGCATTCCCTTCTTCTGCAAGAAAATCATGTAAATTCGCCTTTTCCCTTGACAATCAGGTTGCTACACCTTACACTGTTAAAAGTTTATAGCAAACAGAATGAACTACCTATATGATGTTTACCAAAGAGGGAAAATCGGGAGGAACTTTTGAATGGAAAAATGGAATGAAGTAAAACTGGTGCCGGAGTTTTCGGAACAGGGCGTGGACTGCTACCGCCTCGCAGGCGGCGATTATGAAAACGAATACTATGTCGTTTCCGAAGCAGAGACAAGAAAACTTCTGAACACACCGGAGGTTGTCGGGTATGAGGTTTATCACTGCCTGATCCCGTCCACTTCACAGATGCTTTATTATTTTAAAGAGCAGGGAAAAGTAACCGCAGCCAACATCCTTTCCATCCTGCGCGGCGCTTTGAATTATCCGCTGGAGGAAAGCTGCTACCGCGAACACATTCGTGTACATGACATCAGCTTTCTGTCAAGTGAGCGTGTCTTTAAAGAGGAAGAAATCGCAGGACTGGAAATCAAGTACAGCAAGCTGACGATGGTTCCGGGAAGCACACTTCTGATCGGCGATATCATCGCAACGGGTGAGACGCTGATCCACTGCCTGCGCTACGTAACCGATTTCTATCGTGAGCATGGTGCTTCCCTTCGCAACATTATCATCTTTACGATCGGCGGCACAACCGGAATCAAGATTCTGGAACGTCTCACCAAAGAAATCCGTGAGTTCTGGCCGGAGTTTGAAGGCTTTATCACCGTATATTACGAAGGAATCTTCAGCACCTATCAGGACAAGGGCGTATCCGGAATCAATCTGCCGGATGTCGATTTCTACTGGAAAGACGGTATCATTGCACCGGAGTTCCGAAGAGAAACTCTTTCCATGCGTGATCCGCTGTTTGAAAAATGCATCATCTACGACGGCGGTGCAAGACGCTATGAAATCCATGAGCATGTCGAGGAGGTTCTCGACTTCTGGAATAAAATGCTGGAGAGGGCCGACCGGATCGACTTTACCAGACTGCTCGAGGAGAAGCTCGGCTGCCCGCTTGACGCATCCTACGAAGAGTGGATTCACATCAATCACTACGAAGAAATCGACGAACGCGTAACCAAATGGCTGTACCGCCAGGAAAAAGGCTATATCGCAAGTCTTGGCGACGCTGCTTTGAAAGAAATTGCGACGGAACGAATCGAAGAGTTCACCGCAGCACTTCGCAAATACATGCTGTAACAAAAAACCATTTCTTACGGTTCGCTGAACTTCGGCGAACCGTAATCACAGTTTTCAGGAGATATTATGGAAAAAGAAAAGAAAGTAAAAGATGTTGACTTCGCGGACAGCGCGGTTCCGGCTTCCGCCCGGAAAAATGTAGTAACTATGTTTATGATCATGCTTGGCTTCACTTTCTTCTCAGCAAGCATGTGGGTCGGCCAGCAGCTCGCTGACGGCCTCGATTTCTGGGGCTTTTTGGGATCACTGATCCTCGGTGGAATCATCCTTGGTATTTATACCGGTCTGCTCGGCTACGTTGGCGCAAAAACCGGTCTGTCACTTGATCTTTTGTCCCAGAGAGCCTTTGGCGAAAAAGGTTCCTATCTGCCGTCAGCCATGACCAGCTTTACGCAGATCGGATGGTTTGGTGTCGGCCTTGCCATGTTTGCAATTCCGGTTTCCAAGGAGCTGCTCGGCGGAAGCACTGCGGCACAGTGGGGACTTGTTATTCTTGCCGGCGTCTGCATGACCGCCTCTGCCTATTTTGGTATTGAATCTCTGACCATCGTCAGCTATATCGCTGTACCAAGTGTTGCCATTCTCGGAACGATCGCCATGGTCATGGCCGTAATGAGAGGCGACGGAACGATCATCGATCAGTTTGCCAAATCCAGCGGATCTCTGACTATCATCGGCGGTGCCGGTCTTGTCATCGGCTCCTTCGTTTCCGGCGGAACCGCAACCCCGAACTTCGCACGTTTTGCAAAGGACGGAAAAGCGGGTGCCATCACCACGGTTGTGGCCTTCTTCATCGGAAACTCCCTGATGTTCTTCTTCGGTGCCGTTTCCTCGATCTTTGTCGGCGGAAACGATATCTTCGAGGTTATGGTCCGCCTGAACCTGTTCTACCTGGCTGTTCTCGTTCTCGGTCTTAATATCTGGACTACAAACGACAACGCTCTGTATACCGCAGGTCTTGGTCTTGCCAACATCTTCCATCAGAGGAAAAAACCGATGGTTCTCCTTTCCGGTATCATCGGAACGGTTGCCTCCGTATGGCTGTACTACAACTTCTGCGGCTGGCTCAACATTCTGAATTGTACCCTGCCGCCGGTCGGCATGATTCTGGTGCTCGCCTACTTCATGAACAAAAAGGACTTTGAAACCGATCAGCCGAATCTTAAAACCGTAGACTGGTTTGCGGTTGCCGGTGTCATTCTCGGTGCCATTGTTGCGAACCTCTTACACTGGGGCATCGCTTCCATCAACGGCATGGTTGTTGCCGCTGTATGCTACTGTGTCGGACAGGCCGTAAACAAAAGAAAATAGGCAAAATCGTCCTGAATATGTTCCTGTATCTTATCTCCGGAACATGTTCAGGGCTTTTTATTTTTTCGGATTCGCGTTATAATATATGCATAACTCTGCATAGTTACAATTTTCGAAACGAAAGGAAACTGCCCGGATGATCCATTCCACCGTATCTGCTCCCAAAGGAGAAAAAACAAAATACCGTCTTGCCGAATCCATGAAGGAGTGCATGAAAACAACGCCCATCGAAGAGATCACCGTACGCCAGATCTGTGAAATCTGCGGTGTTACCCGCCAGACCTTCTATCGTAATTTTCTCGACAAATACGATCTGATTAACTGGTACTTTGATAAATTACTGACAAAATCCTTCGAACATATGGGGCGCGGAACGACCGTTTTTGACAGTCTGGAAAAGAAATTTACCTATATTCAGAAAGAAAAAGCTTTTTTCGCCGCTGCCTTCCGCTACGACAAACAGAATTCTCTGCGTGAACACGATTTCGATCTGATTCTCGCGTTCTACGAAAATCTGATTCACGAAAAAAGCGGCAGTCCGGTTTCACCGGAAATACATTTTCTTCTCGAAATGTACTGTCAGGGTTCCATCACCATGACCGTAAAATGGGTGCTTACCGGCATGGATCTGACACCTTCCGAGTTTGCCGCTCTTCTCGTCCGGGCAATGCCGGAGGACTTAAAAAAACTGTTCCGGAATCTGCAGCTGCTCTCTTAGAATTTCCCGCAAACAGCTCTTGTTATTTTTCACAAATTTTGTTCTGTTGTTTTTGTCACAATGGCGATTTTTTTTAAAGTGTTACACTTCGCTTCTTCTGTCACTTTCTTTTTCCCTTCCGGATTTGTTAATATAATAACAAGTTCAGTAAAACCATTTATTCATTTTAGAAGGGAGTTTTTCAAACATGGCAAATCGTATTAATTTAAATGCAACCTCTTATCACGGAGCAGGCGCTATTGCCGAGATCGCAAATGAAGCAAAGGCACACGGCTTCAAAAAAGCATTCGTATGCTCTGACCCGGATCTGATTAAATTCAACGTTACTTCCAAAGTAACCGATATTCTGACCGCAAACGGACTCGACTATGAGCTTTACAGCGATATCAAGCCAAACCCGACCATCGAAAACGTAAAACACGGCGTAGAAGCTTTCAAGGCATCCGGCGCTGACTATCTGATCGCCATTGGCGGCGGTTCTTCTATGGATACCTCTAAAGCCATCGGTATCATCATCGCAAACCCGGAGTTTGAGGATGTCAGAAGCCTTGAGGGCACCGCACCGACCAAAAATCCGTGTGTACCGATCATCGCCGTTCCGACTACAGCCGGTACTGCTGCAGAGGTTACCATCAACTACGTTATCACCGACGTAGAGAGAAAACGTAAATTCGTATGCGTTGACCCGCACGATATGCCGATCATCGCAGTTGTTGACCCGGATATGATGTCCTCCATGCCGAAAGGCCTGACCGCTTCCACCGGTATGGACGCTCTGACTCACGCAATCGAAGGCTACACCACAAAAGCTGCATGGGAAATGACTGACATGTTCCATCTCAAAGCCATCGAACTCATCTCCAAATCTCTGCGCGGTGCTGTCGCAAACACCAAAGAGGGACGCGAAGGAATGGCTCTTGGCCAGTACATCGCAGGTATGGGCTTCTCCAACGTAGGTCTTGGAATCGCTCACTCCATGGCACACACCCTTGGTGCTGTTTATGATACCCCACACGGTGTTGCATGTGCCATGATGCTTCCGATCGTTATGGAATACAACCAGGAGTGCACCGGTGAGAAATACCGTGAAATCGCACGTGCCATGGGCGTTGCAGGTGTAGACGAAATGTCTCAGGAAGAGTACAGAAAAGCAGCGATTGATGCTGTTAAGAAGCTGTCCACAGACGTTGGAATCCCATCTGTTCTCGAGGCAGTCAAAGAAGAAGATCTGCAGTTCCTTGCAGATTCCGCACACGCAGATGCCTGCGCACCGGGCAACCCGAAGGATGCAAGCGTAGAAGATCTGAAGGATCTGTTCCGCAAAATCATGGCGTAACGAACACAATTCGTTTCCCACATGCGAAGCGGATATTCGCAATCCGCTTCGCTACTTGCTCATAACCAAATAACTGCTCCGCAGTTTATCAGAAGGAGCTTGCACTCCTCCTGATACAAGCAAGTCCCCACCCACTGCTTATTGCTTTTCGCAATGGAAGCAGGGGACTTACTTGATTCGGTTAAATCACCCCGGAAAACAGAAATTTTTATCCTGTTTTCCGGGGTGATTTCTCTTTTTATTCTACTGTATTTCCGTCTGCATCCACAGTCACAGTATTGACCGTTGCATTATCGAGAACCATATTGATCATGCGCTCCATCATGATATTGCGCACTACCGTATCTTCCCCGTAATAGTCATTGGCTGCTTTCAGGAAATCTTCCTGCGACATATTGGCATTGGCTGCCTCGTCGTTTAAGATCTGCTGGTAATCCTGGTCATCTGTTGTCCAGCCTTCTGCCTCTTTTACGGCATCCAGAAGGAGGGCACTTTTTGCCATCGTTCCTGCATACGTTGCTTTCTCCTGATTGTAGGTCGCTCTGTCCGCATACTGCTCCAGATAGTCGTCCAGGGAAATGCCGTAATTCTGAAGATAAGCGGTATACCGTTTATCGTAATCTTCTTCGCCAAGGGTGATATAGGATTTCGAAATTTTGTGAAACGTACAGCCGTCTGCCACCTGCTGCATCGCGTCATTCTGCAGATTATTTTCCGCTGTCGTCTCATTTGCAGCCTCCAGCTCTGCGCGTTTTCCGGCACGGTATTCCTCCACAGTACTGTAATCTGTATTCTCTGCTACCCATGCATCGTCGAGTTCCCATCCGTCAATGTTTTCTGCCGGGCGGGTAAACGCATTTACCGTAACGGTAAACACAACATCTTTTCCTGCCAGATCGGTACTCTGATAGCTGTCAGGGAATTTCAGGTTCAGATCCTTTGTCTCCCCTGTTTTCATTCCAATGACACCATCCTCAAATCCATCGATGAAGGTACCGGATCCGATCACCAGATTGTAGGAATCACTGCTTCCGCCGTCAAACTCCTTGCCATCAACTTTGCCAACATAGGCAATATCGGCGGTGTCGCCTTTTTGTACGGTGGCGTCCGGATCGTCCATGGTGACAGCTGTCTCTGCCATAATTGCCGTCTGTACGTCATCATCCGTTACCTGCTCTACTTTCTTTTCCAGTGTCAGCTTTTTGTAATCTCCAAGCGTTACACACTCTGCCGGATCAACTTCCTCATCGACAACCGGAATCCCGTCTACATCACTCGGGGAAGCGTATTCCTCAGAAGCTGTGCTGTCGGACGATGTGCTGCCTGCGCTCGACGCATCGGATGCTGAGGAAGCGCTTGTGCTGCTTGCGCTTGATACGGAACTGCTGCTTGTTGTATTGTTTTTTCCACATCCGCTCACACTGGCTGCTCCCAGTGTCATGAGCAGAAGCATGACTGCTGCTTTTCTTTTCATTCTTGAATTTTCCTCCATACTACGCCGTTCCCGGCGCGTTGTAAATCTCATTTTACCATACTTGTCTGGTAAAAAAAAGGCTGGGGCTCCGATTTTAGAAATTCTTATGATTTTCGACCGTAAAATCGCCTGGATTGCGCTAAAATGTGTTTGCGTTTTGCCGAAATCAATGTTAGAATGTTCATAGACTGGCATTGTATGTTCCGATGCCCACATTATTTTTTGCAGAGGAGGAATAGAGGGATGAAACCCTGGATTATCGTATTAATCGTATTAGCTGTCATCGCTGTCATCCTTGGTCTGCTGTATTACTTCGGTAAAAAAGCACAGACAAAACAGGCCGCACAGCAGGAACAAATGGAGGCCATGAAACAGACTGTCTCCATGTTGATCATAGATAAGAAAAAGCTTCGCATGAAAGATTCCGGACTTCCACAGATGGTCATCGACCAGACACCGAAAATGATGCGTCGTGCAAAACTGCCGATCGTCAAAGCAAAAGTCGGTCCGAGAATCATGACCCTGATCTGCGACGCTGCTATCTTCGATCAGATCCCGGTGAAAAAAGAAGTCAAGGCTACCGTAAGCGGTATCTACATCACCGGAGTTCGCGGCATCCGCGGTTCGTTAGAGCAGCCGGCAAAGAAAAACGGCTTCTGGCAGAGAATGCTCCGCAAGGCACGCGGCGAGGAGAAATAAAATTTCATCTGAAAATGCAGATACCCGAGTTGAATGATTTTCATTCTTCCCGGGTATTTTTTATAAATTCAGTTTTCCGCCTTCCCGCGGTCTTACTTCGATATCGATTACGCAGTCCCCCACGTAGCTGTCGTTGATGTCGAGCGCGTATTCTGCCTTCAGTAAAATCTGATCCGGCGTCTCTTTCATTCTGACCTTCGTCGCCGCAACTCCCATGTTGATCATGCCATATGGCGTGTGATAAAACGAAATGTTCTTTTTATCCTCCTCAAAAATCATATGGACATCAATGAGGCCGCGCTTGCGCACCTCGAGGGCGTTTTCCGTAAATTTGATCATGTTGTGCGTCATCATGTCAAAGCCTTCGGTTGCCTCGTCGTAGATCAGAAAGTGATGGCCATTTTTCTTGTAGTACGAACCCGTCGTCATAACCTCCACCGGTTCTTGTTCGCCGGATTCCTCATCCATCAGATACTGCAGTCCGCGGATGCTGATGAGTACGTCTTTTTCCATCCTTTTCTGATGTTCCTCTCTCTTTTCTGTATGTCGTTTTTAATAGTTTTCAATCTGTACCTGTTTCGTATCGCTGATCTGCTCCGGCAGAACGGAATGTGCGAAGGCATTGAACCGCTCCACGCCGTCGCTTGCGAAGAACTGGTATTTCTGACGGCCCAGCTCATCGTTTCCAGGATTCTCCAGATCCAGCTCCCGCAGCAGTCTGCACAGTGCCTGTGAGGTTTCGTATGCCGGGTTGACGAGTGTTACTTTTTCTCCGACTACTTTCCGCAGCAGAGAACGCAGCAGCGGATAGTGGGTGCATCCCATAATCAGCGTGTCGATGTCTTTATCCAGAATCTCTGCCAGATAGCGGCGCGCCACTTCCTCGGTGATCGGATCTTTTGTCCAGCCCTCTTCCACGAGCGGCACGAACAGCGGACACGGTTTTCCGTAAACGGTGATCGCCGGATCTGCCTCGGTAATGAGCTGCTGGTAGAGGCCGCTCTGAATAGTGCTCTCGGTTGCGATGACGCCGACGCGCTTGTTCTGCGTCGTCTCGACGGCCATCTGTGCGCCCGGTTTTACCACGCCGATGATCGGGAGATCAATCTCTTTTTCGATCGTATCGAGTGCCAGCGCACTTGCGGTGTTGCAGGCGATGACGATTGCCTTGACCTGCTGGGTTTCCAGAAAGTGTACGATCTGGCGGGAATAACGGATGACGGTGTTTTTCGATTTGGAACCGTACGGCACACGCGCGGTATCTCCAAAATATACGATTCGTTCATCGGGCAGGTTTCGCATAATCTCACGCACTACGGTCAGTCCGCCGACACCGGAATCAAAGACGCCGATCGGCGCCTGTCTGTCTGCTTTCATACTTTCCTCCATTTTTCATCCGGCATTACTTTTTTGTCATGCCGAATGGGGTTCATTTCTATATTTAATATATCTGAATTTTTACATTTCTTTTTTCATTTCACGACCCTGGTTAAAATAGGTCACTGATACATTATTTTAACCCGAATGGAGGAATATTGCAATCATTTCTCTTGAAAGTCTTTCGAAAAATCCGCTTAACGCCAGAAAAACCGGAACGAAATCCGGTCACTTTTCAGGATTTCGCGGTAGGCGGCGTCACTCAACAGATTCTGCAGCGGAATCCGGCTTTTTTCGACTTTTTCTGCACTTTCGCCGTCCTCGTTTACGGGGCGCAGGGCATCCGAAAAGCAGATGGACGGGTACAGCATGCACCACCAGTTGTGCCCTTTGGCTCTGCCGATGTTGATCTGAAGAGCGTCGTACGTTCCGGCGGGGAGAATATAATTGCCCGTTTCTTTTTCCTCAAAACTGGCTTTTCCGTACGTTACGGTGATATCGTCAGTACTGCCTCCTGCGCGCAGCGTCTGAAGGGCGGCGGCACGGATGGAGGGCTCGTTTTCACGCAGGATTTCTTCGGTTTCTGCTTTTGTTTCGGCTCCGTGCAGGATCGTCTGCAGTTCTTCGGCAACGGCATCGCGTACCTGAAGCTTGATCTGCTGGTCGGAGGCGCAGTCGCTGTTGGCTCTTACGTGAAAGCGCACGATCTTTGCAGCGACTTCCTGCTGCAGACGGGACTCGCGGAGAAGATTGGCGGTTCCGGAAAGGATCAGCGCCGCAATGCAGACGGGGAGCCAGCGGCGGCAGAAAATTTGAAATGCCGCCTGGAATTGACTTCTATGCTGGTTCCCAAATGTATTTCGGGGCTGCGCCTGCCTGTCCCTGGATTTCTTCTGTGTCTGATTTTGATTCCGTTTCCGGCTCTGTACTTTTTTCTCATTCATATGCTGCCTCCTGTTTTTTCCAGTTTTGCCGGATTTCAAAACTTTTATACACAGACACTCACTACCCGCTCCGATATTCCATACACTTTAAACCTTTTACGGCGCTTTCGGAATCCACGAAATGCTCCTTTCGTTTTCCCACGCATAGCGCAAGTCCGCCAGTGTCACCGCCTCTTTTCTTTTCACCCGGTTGTCATAAATTCCGCACAGGTACTCACCGACGGACTCCACCTGTTTTCCGTTCTGCTCCATAATATCTTCTGGTTTTTCTGCGTGAAACAGATAGGCACTGTGCCCAAGCGCACGGTCCTGTTCCAGGTACTTCAACAGTTCTTCCATCCGTCCCCGGTCACTGAGCAGTGCATCGGAAAATACAATCGCCTGGACGTGTCCGGTGTCGAGATCATATTCCTCTGTGCTGTCATATTGCTGCGCAATCTCCTCAAACGTCTCCGCTTCAAAGAACAGCGATGCGGGGTCCTCGTCGGTTCCCTCCTCCTGCTCATCCTTTCCCTGGCCGGTCACCACCGCAAGATTCGCAGGCGCATACCAGACGCGCCATTTACCGCCAGCCGTCTCCTTTTCTCCTCCGCTCTCACTGACCGCCGTCCCGGTTTCTTCCCCAGTTTCACTGTTTTCCGGCGCAGTCGCCTCTTCCGACATATAATCAAAGGCAACCGCCAGTGGATACAGCCGCTTTTCCGGCTCTACTGCCCCGCAGGATGACAGGAAAATCATACTGCCCAGCGCCAGACACACAAGCCGCAGTTTTTTCATATGCTTCTGGCAGAAGCCGAGCAGCACCGTGATGGCAAGGAAAAACGGAAAGTAACCGTATCGGACCGACCAGCCGCTTTCCGCGCATGACAGCAGCCATATAAAAAGCACTGTACCGATCCGTACATAGAGATTCTGCGGTTTCCACAGTCCCGTCTTCTCTCCGATCAGCGATACGTAAAACAGCAGACTTCCCAGTGTGAACAGCAGTCCCATCAAAAGAAATGCCATCCACAGAATATCAAACCGCTCCAGAAATCCACCCGGCAGGCTCGTTCCTGCCATTAACAGTAAGAGCGGGTCCTGCGCCGCAGCCGTGCCGCGCCGGCCGAAAACGCCGAGCAGCGCCATGCTTCCTGCAATTACAAGAAGCCCCGTT
The DNA here is from genome assembly GCF_003480555.1 of Blautia sp. AM29-29. NCBI lineage: Bacteria > Bacillati > Bacillota > Clostridia > Lachnospirales > Lachnospiraceae > Blautia > Blautia sp. AM29-29. The sequence goes on along the minus strand of NZ_QUJD01000008.1, from coordinate 131,454 downwards.
TTCCAGATACTCTGCGTCACCGGAAGAATGACACTCCTGTGCTCTTTCTGCACATGCCCCAGTAAAAACGGCAGCAGCGCAATCGGTGTTCCATTTTCCAGTGTTCTCCACACATTCCACCCAAAAAGTATTCCGTTATCCACAATTTCAACAGACTTTGCTGTCTTCCAGGCATCCTCAAACGAGGAAAAATGCATCTGCGGAACCGTCAGCAGAAGCAGACTCAAAATCCCGCCCACAATCCACGGATAGAGTGCTTCCGCCAGCCGTCCTCTTTTCTGTACTTCACTGCCGACACCAAACCCGGCCGCCGCGAGCAGAAACAGTCCGCAGAGCTCCTGCGGTACACCCGCTGTCAGATACGCGGCGGCAAGCTCCGCCATTCTGCGAAGCAGTGTTCCGCCGAGGAAAAGCAGATAACACAGATACATCACTGCCAGAAGGAGTTTCCCAGCCTTTCCCATCACGCTTTCCAGGCGGCAGTAAAGCCCGCCAAGGCGCACGAGATAAATGCACCACACCGCCAGCAGCCCATATCCAACGAAAATCCCTGCCATACCGGGCAGGCCGTCCGATGCGCCGTACGCCGCGAGCTGCCAGAACGCCGGGCAGAGCAGAACGAGCACGATCTGGCGTTCCATCTGGCGCTGTGAAATTCTGTCATTTTCCGAAAACATGCGTCACTCTCCCCTTTCCTGTTTTTCTTCCGGCTCCGCAGCTTTTCTGTTTTTCCGCAGCCGCACTCTCTGATTGCGCTTTGTAAAGACCGGCCGCTCCCGCATCTGATGCAGCGGCGGCCGCCATACGGAATCCTTCGGCGCATGGTAGCCCGCAAGTCCTTTCCCGACGAACGGCATCAGATAGGGAATGCCAAAACTCGTAAGCCCGGCAAGATGACCCGCGAGAAGAAACGTGCCGAGCACCATGCCGAAAATGCCGAGCCATCCGCCGAGCAAAATGAAGCCGAACTTCAGCAGCCGGAACGGCGCACCAAACTCTTCGTTCGGAATCGCCAGCGAACAGAGCGCCGAAACCGCAACCACAACGACGGTCATCGGGCTCACCAGATTGGCGGAAACCGCTGCATCTCCGATGATCAGCCCGCCCACAATTCCGATCGTCCCGCCAAGCGGCCCCGGCATGCGCACACCGGCCTCGCGGATCAGTTCAAAAGCAAATTCCATCAGAAGAATTTCCAGAATGCCGGGGAACGGAACGCCTTTCCGCGCTTCGGCGAACGCCAGCAGGAGTTTGGTCGGAAGCACCTGTGTGTGAAAGCCCGTGACAGCCAGGTATCCGCCCGAAATCCACAGGGTGAGAAAGACCGCCGCATACCGCAGCAGCCGCTCAAATGAGACGATCAGAAAATGATGATACCGGTCCTCACTGACCTTTAAAAAGCTGTCAAATGATGCCGGGAAGAGAATCCCGACCGGGGAATTATCACATAAAAGCAGGATTCTTCCGTCCAGAATCTCCATCGCCGCGCGGTCCGGCCGTTCGGTCGTCTCGAAGCGCGGGAACGGCGATTTCCACTGCGGTTCGCAGAGCTGCTCGACCATGCCGCTGTCAAAAACGCCGTCCACCTCCCAGCCGGCAATCTGCTGTTTTACCTCTTCCAGAAATTTCGGATAAATCAGCTCTTTCTCATACACCAGAGCCAGAACCGTATCAGAACGCGCACCAAAATGTATCTCCTCCACTTTCAGATCGGTGGTCCGCAGACGCTTGCGGACGAGTGCCGTGTTGGTTTTGACAGAGTCGGAAAAGCCCTCGTTTGAGCCGCGCAGCACTTTTTCGGACTCCGCTTTTTGCACTCCTAAATTTGGATAACCCTTCGATCCGATCTTGACTGCACGGTCATAATGATCCACAAAAAGAATTGCATTTCCCGCAAGCATGGAAGCGAACGCAGCTTCCATAGTGTCAAATTCCAGTGCATCCGAAATTCCGAGCTGATTTTCCGAGAGAACCCCCGGGATATCTGCCTCGGGAACCTCCATCAGACGGTTCAACAGCTTCCCGATCACGGAATCCTTCAACATAACGCAGCTCACCGCCACTTCTACGTAGATCAGCAGCGCACCGGTTCCGCCCGTTTTGCCGAGTTTCATCGGGCGGATCTGAATATCATCGCAATTTTCACACCATGTACGGATCACGCTTTCATTTTCCGCCAGTGTGAGTGAAATCTGCGTCTTCTCTTTTTCCATGCCTGCGTCCCTCCTTCTCCTCCTTTTGAAAGCTTCCGAAAAACCATCTGGAGAAATATACTCTGCAAAATTCCATAAAAAAACATTCTGTCACGATTTTTTTACTCTGTAACAGAATGTTCCTTTTTCGAAATTTTATACGCTTTTATTTTTCTTCTACACCCGTCATGCTCTGGTGATGTACGGTCTGCATAATACTCTCCTGCTGTCGCTCGATATGCTCGCGGATCATCTTCTGTGCGCCTGCAAGATCCCGATTTTTCATACGTTCATAGAGGGCATCGTGCTCCTCGACCAGGGAACGTCGGGATTTTACATCCTTTAAATATTCAATCCGGTAACGGTACATTTGCTCCCGCAGATTGTTCAGCAGCTGAATCAGGCGCTCGTTGTTCGTCGCCTGATAAATCACATCATGGAATGCCACATCTGCCTTTGCAAGCTTCTGCAGATCATCCGTCTCTGTTGTCTCCAGCATTTGTTCAAAGCTGCGCGATGCCTGATAAAGCTTCTGCAGTTCGCTCTCTGTAATCCGCTGACACGCCAGTTTTACCGCCAGCTCCTCGAGTCCGAGCCGCACCTCCAGCACATCGTTCAGATCTTTTTCCGTGATCTGCGCCACCTGTGCACCCTTTCGCGGCACCATGATTACAAGGCCATCCAATTCCAGCATGCGAATCGCTTCACGGATCGGCGTACGTGAAACGCCAAGCTGATTTGCCAGCCGGATCTCCATCAGCCGTTCACCCGGCTTTAACTCCCCGCGCAGAATCGCCTGGCGCAGTGTGCGGAACACGACATCGCGGAGCGGAAGGTACTGATAATCCTCCATCTGCAGGTCTAACTCATTTTTTGCCATACTTTGTACCTCCCGGTTTTGATACTGTAGTCAGGAATGTCTGTTTCGACAGTCCGCTTATTTTTAACTGATCGCGGGCAAATTCTGCCTTGTCCGGATCGTCGAAAATGCCGAATACGGTCGGGCCGCTGCCGCTCATCATCGCATTGACCGCACCGTTTTTCATCATCTGTGCCTTGATCTCATCGATCACCGGATACGCCGGACACGTCACGGATTCCAGCACATTTCCCATGCGGTCCGTGATGCCGTACAGGTCATGATTTCGGATCGCCTCTACCATGCCGTCGATATCCGGATGCTCCGTCACCGCATCAAGATGCAGGTTTCCATAGACAAATTTCGTCGAAACATTGATGCCCGGTTTTCCGATCAGCACGTAGCACATCGGTACGCCGGGAAGGGATGTCAGCTTTTCGCCGATTCCTTCTGCCAGCGCCGTACCGCGCATCACACAGTACGGAACATCCGCTCCGATCTGCACACCCCGCTCCATCAGCTGGCGTTTGGTCAGACCAAGCTGAAACATGCGGTTAATTCCTACCAGTGCTGCTGCCGCATCCGAGCTTCCGCCCGCCATGCCGGCCGCTACCGGGATAAATTTTGTCAGGTTCATATCAACGCCCTGACGGATATCAAATTCATCCATCAGAAGCTTGGCCGCTTTGTATACGAGATTTCCGTCATTACACGGAAGGAACGGCAGATTGGTTGTAAGCCTTATGCCGGGTTCTTTGCTCTCCTTTATTTCCAGCTGATCGTACATCTGGATCGTCTGCATTACCATGCGGACTTCATGGTAACCATCCTCTCTTTTTCCGGTCACATCAAGACCAAGATTTATTTTTGCAAGCGCACGCAGTTTCATCGTAGGCACCACCTTCGGTAATGTTTTTTGTATACATAGATATTAATGGATTTTTCTTCTATTTTCAAGCGTTATCTTCTGTTTTTGTACATAATTTTATACAATTCAGTTCAACAGACTTAGAAACGCAGGCGTAAGCAGTGGCTGCGTGAAACGAACAAGAACAAAATAAGAGTTTACGAACCTGTCGAAACTTGCTATAATTTTCATCAGATATCAGGGGCAAAAGATCAAAAAGCCGGTGCAAGCTCGCTTGCAAGAGGATTTTTGATCTCTTGACCCCAACATTTTTGCCAGATGCCAGAGCATGTCTGAAAAAAACTTTTCGTAAGCTGCGAATCTCAGATTACGGAAATGATTTTTTCAGACATGCTCTAGCTTCTGCGAAAGAAAAGGAAGTAGCTTTTTATGAGTTCACAAAGATCTTATTCATTTTCCCGCCAGGTTCTGGTCAACGGAATCCGCGATGGCATTCCGATCGGGCTTGGCTATTTTGCGGTCTCGTTTTCGCTCGGCATTGCAGCGCGTAAGGCAGGTCTTAGTCCTTTTCAGGGCTTTCTCGCCAGTCTTTTCAACAATGCTTCCGCCGGAGAATACGCTGCCTTTACACTGATTGCCGCCAACGCAGGCTATCTGCAGGTCGCTATCATTACGCTCATCGCCAATGCGCGGTATCTTCTGATGAGCTGTGCGCTTGCCCAGCGCTTTTCGCCGGACACGCCGTTTTTCCACCGTTTTCTCATTGGTTACGATGTAACGGATGAACTGTTTGGCATCACAATCGCGCGCCCGGGCTGGCTGAATCCGTATTATACATACGGTGCCATTCTCGTCGCTGCTCCCGCGTGGTCGATCGGCACGGCTCTTGGTATTATTGCCGGAAATCTGCTGCCGCTGCGCGCTGTCAGTGCCTTAAGCGTGGCGCTGTACGGCATGTTCCTTGCAATCATCATTCCCCCGGCGCGAAAGAGCCGTGTGGTAGCGGGTCTTGTTGCCGTCAGCTTTTTCTTAAGCTTTATCTGCAGCTATCTCCCGGGCATCTCCACTCTCTCCGACGGAACCAGAACGATTCTGCTCACCGTTCTGATTTCCTGCGCCGGAGCTATCCTGTTCCCGGTAAAGACAGAGGAGGAAAATGCTGATGTACAATAATTATATCTATATCGCCGTCATGGCTCTGGTTTCCTACACAATCCGGATTCTGCCGCTGACGCTGATTCGGAAGCCGATTAAAAATCAGTTTATTCAGTCGTTTCTGTACTACGTTCCATACGTGACGCTGTCAGTCATGACCTTCCCGGCGATTGTCCATGCAACACAGAGCCCTGTTTCCGGCGCACTCGCGCTTGTCGTCGGCATCGCAGCCGCATGGTTCGGTGCAAGCCTGTTTCAGGTTTCGGTGGCATGCTGTGCCATGGTGTTTGTGATTGAATTATTTTTGTAATAGAAATGAGCCGCCCTGTGGGAACAATCCTTTTCCCCGGGGCGGCCCGTTTTGTATGTATTACTTTTCTGTTTCTGTTTTTCTGAAATGATAAACGCTGACCGAAGCCGCCGGCAGTGCAATCTGGAAGGAGTCTTTTTCCCGTGCAGGTGCTTTTCCTTCTTTGCAGCGGACTCGGTTCGGATGTTTCGCATCGTTGTAGTTCTGCGGATCTTTGGAGTACAGTGTTTTGGCCTCAACAAATTCCGGACACTGTTTGAATTTCAATTCGATTTTCTTTGATTCGCTGTAGCTTGTATTTACGAGGTTGACGTAGATATCATCATTTTTGATCGAAGCAAAGATGCAGACCTCAGGATCTTTGTTCTTTTCCTCAAAGCCAAGCGTATACGCACCCTGATGCACCTGATACATATCGAACACATCGTAGTTTGGTGTCAGAATACAATGCTCACCATCCGTCAGGAACAGGGAATTCAGGACATTGACAGACTGTGCCACACATGCCATGCGCACATCCCCGGTATTGCGGTGGAAGATGTCGAGCGTCAGTGCAGTTGTAACGGCATCACGCATCGTACACTGCTGATACAGCGCCGGGCGCGCATTAAATGCACTGCTGTGCCAGTTGCCCCACTCACCGACAATCAGTTCACATTTTCTCGGTGCCGCCTGGAACGGACCCTCCGGTTTCGGAAGTGCCTCAAGACCAGCGTCTATCAGGCGGCGCTGCTCGTGAATGACATTTTCCAGCTCTTTGCATCCATTGATCACATCATACCACTGTTTTTCATCAAACTTTTTCTCTGTCTGAAGCTGTTTCAGATTCCAGTTGTAAAAATGGAGATCGTAGCCATAGAGAGACGGCATCCGGTATTTTCCCATTTCCTTAAAGAAATCTTTTGTCCACGCAGCACGTTCTTTCGGCTTATTTCCATCCGGGCCGCTGGCGATGCATTTCATGGAAAATGTCTGATCGCCGCCTCCAAACGACGGACAGGAGGAACTGAATTTCCGGTATTCGTTCGCATACATCTGCGGCGTCATTTTTCCGCCGCCGTCCCATACTTCATTTCCGATACCCCAGTATTCAATCTCGAACGGTTTTTCATGGCCGTTTGTTTTTCGTTCCTGCGAAAGTGCCGTCGGCTCTTTGCGGTTACAGTACTCCATCCACTCTCGCATCTCGGATGGAGAGCCGGTCATCATATTGATATTAAACCATGGCTTCGCGCCGATCATCTCGCAAAATTCCATCATCTCGTGTGTACCGAACTGATTGGGATCCGTCTCGAAAGTACCGAAGTTTTCATTGTATGTAACCGGCCGCTGCTCCCGCGGACCTATGCCGTTCCGCCAGTGATATACATCCGCAAAACATCCGCCCGGCCAGCGGATCACCGGCGGGTGCAGCTTCTGAAATGCATCCACAAGGTCTTTTCGGATTCCATGATAATTCGGAATCTCCGAATCCTCTCCAACCCAGATTCCATCATAAATACAGGAGCCAAGAAACTCGATAAAGTGTCCCTGCAGTTCCGGGTAAATATATTTTTCTCCAGCTAATTTTCGAAACGTAATCTTCTGCATAAAAATCCTCCAAATGAAAGCGTGATGTGTATTTTTGCTACTTTTCAGTATAGGACACTTTGAAAGGAAATACAATTTAATCTGAAAAAAGTCTTATGGATTCCTGTTTTTCACGGTATTTCTCTACATATTGCAATTCTCTGCTTGACATCTAATATTATCAGTGATATATCAATAGTATAATCAGAGCAGATACAAGATTTACCACTTACGAACAATAGAAAAAACTACACAGGAGAATTTTCATGGATCAGAAATTATATGACAGTTATGTAAAGATTTTAAAGAACGAGCTTGTTCCGGCGCTTGGCTGTACAGAGCCGATTGCCATCGCCTATGCGGCAGCCAAAGCACGCGAAGTGCTCGGAGAGATGCCAGAATCGATTGAGCTTTGCTGCAGTGGAAACATCATCAAAAACGTAAAGGGTGTTAAAGTTCCAAATTCCAACGGTCTGAAGGGCATTGATGTTGCGGCAACGCTTGGCGTCGTCGGAGGCTGTGCCGAACGCGAGCTTGAAGTACTTGAAGATGTGACCGAGGCAGATATTGAAAAGACAAAAGAACTGGTACAGCAGGGATTCTGTACCTGTACTTTAAAAGAAGGCGTAGAGAATCTTTACATTGTTGCAAAAGTCATTGCCGGAGAGCACAGCGCGGAGGTAACGATTGTAAACCGTCATACCCTGATTTCACGCATCGTAAAAGATGGTGAGATACTTTATCAGATTGCGGCGCATGAGGATTCCCCTGAATACGTTGATAAAAGTGTGCTGAACGTCAAGGATATTCTTGAATTTGCCGATACTGTGAAGATCGAAGACATCAAAGAAATTCTTGACCGTCAGATCACCATGAACTCTGCCATTTCCGATGAAGGTCTCCGTCATCCATACGGTGCACAGGTTGGCCGCACGCTGCTGAATGAATACGGCAATGACGTAAAAATCCGCGCCCGCGCCCGTGCAGCGGCAGGCTCCGATGCGCGTATGAGCGGCTGCTCTCTTCCGGTCGTCATCAATTCCGGCAGCGGAAACCAGGGCATGACCGTTTCCCTTCCTGTCATCGAGTTTGCAAAAGAATGGAACGTTTCCCAGGAAAAACTGTACCGCGCACTCGTTGTCAGCAACCTGATTGCGGTTCATCAGAAAAAATATATTGGAAGTCTTTCCGCTTACTGCGGCGCCGTCAGCGCAGGCTGTGGAGCCGGCGCCGCCATTACCTATCTTTCCGGCGGATCCTATGAGGATGTTAGCCTGACGATCGTCAATACCATTGGAAACGTCGGCGGTATTGTCTGTGACGGGGCAAAATCCTCCTGCGCAGCGAAAATCGCATCCGCTGTTGACGCTGCTATTCTCGCCCACTACATGGGCCAGCATCACAGAAGTTTTCAGCCGGGCGAAGGTATTGTTCGGGAAGATGTGGAAGATACGATTAAAAGTATGGGATATATCGGAAGAGTCGGCATGAAAGATACCGATACGGAAATTCTGAATATTATGATTGACCGGGTGGATGTGAACAAGGTCTGCTAATAAAAGAATAACTGATTTTGCTCAATTGATACATGCCTTGTTTTATGGTAACATATACATAAGTTTTGATACTATGTCTAAAAAGCCAGCATGCATAGTCTCTGGCGCGTGTTTGACAAGAAAGGAATGACCGAAATGAGCAAATTAAGTATTCCCGTTGGCATCTCAAATTTCGAAAAAATCCGTAATGGTGGATTTTACTACATTGACAAAACAGGTCTGATTGCAGAACTTGTGAGATCATCAGCAGAAGTGACATTAATTACACGACCCCGACGTTTCGGAAAAACGCTTGGCATGAGCATGCTGGAGAGTTTTTTTGACATCCGCAAAGACTCAAAAAAACTATTCGATGGCCTCGAAATTTCACACCAAAAGAATTTATGTGAGAAATGGATGAATCAATGGCCTGTTGTGTTTTTATCGCTCAAAAATGTTGACGGTATTCATTTTTCAGATGCTTACCAACAGCTGGTCTATGAAATTTCCCTTCTTTATCAGCAGCATGATAACCTTTTGAAAAGTACAGCTTTAAGTGATCGGGATAAGTTTCTTTTTAAACAGCTGCAGGAACGACAAGCCGGAAAAACGGATATTATGCGTTCCCTCCAGTTTCTTACGCGGCTGTTGGAACAGCATTATGGAAAAAAAGTGATCCTGCTGATTGATGAGTATGATGTGCCAATCGCCAAGGCGAACAGTCACGGATACTATAATGAAATGATGGATGTTATAAAGGGATTGATGCAGGCATTAAAAGATAATCCATCTCTTCACTTTGCTGTTATCACAGGATGTCTGAAAATTGCAAAAGAAAGTATCTTTACAGGAACAAATAACTTTGTCTCGGATACAATTACCAATTCCCGACTGAATGAATATTTTGGCTTTGTTCAGCATGAAGTCGACCAGCTTCTCCTTTCTGCAGATTTTACAGATAAAGCATCTGCCATGAAGGAGTGGTATGACGGCTATCATTTTGGTACTTTCGATGTTTACTGCCCCTGGGATGTGATGAATTATCTTCTGGAATTGCAGCGAAATCCCCAGGCAAGTCCTGTCAGCTACTGGAAAAACACGAGTGACAATGCCATCATCCGGTCTTTCATTGACTACGCCGGAAGCAGCATTACAAAAAAGCTCGAAACTCTAATGGCTGGCGGATCCATTTTGCAGCGTGTGGATGAAAATCTAACGTATGATTATCTACATTCCTCGGAAGATAATCTCTGGAGCCTGCTGTATCTGACAGGATATCTTACAAAAGCCCAAACTACGATTGATACAGATGAACTGCCTCCAGGAATGATGGAGCTGAAAATTCCAAATGCTGAAATCAAAGAGATCTTTGAGACAACGGTGGTCCGCTGGTTTGATGAAAGTGCAAAAACCTGGAACCGGAAAACACTGTTTGATGCCATCTGGAGTGGTGACTGCGATCGTATTACGCAAGAACTGACGGCTCTTCTTCGAAGAACGATCAGTTATCACGACTATCGGGAAGACTTTTACCATGCATTTCTTGCCGGAATCTTTACCGGGGCCGGTTACATGGTAGATTCTAACAAAGAACACGGCGAAGGCCGCAGCGATGTCGTTTTGTATGATTCCATTAACGGCCGGGTGGCAGTTTTTGAAGCAAAATATACGAAGGCTCTGGAAAATCTGAGTTCCGCATGCGACAGCGCCTTACAGCAGATGAACGAGAAGATGTACGCAAAGGAATACGAGGATGACTACGATCAGATTTTCTGTTATGGAATTTCATTTTTTAAGAAACGCTGTCTGGTAAAAAAGGTACTGTGAAAGATCTCTTCTCCCGCAGAAAAGTTTTCTTTACAGCATGCACAGGTCTCTATCAAAAACGTCAAAAGTACAATTCTATTTTTCCAGATATCATTGGTATATAATAGAATCTTGACTTCTGACGTTTTTTCGTTCTTTTTTAGATCTTTTGTCTTTATCCTGTTTTATTTTACTCTTCCGCTATTCCATTCGGAATTATACCTCATAATTTCAAAATGACATGACCTCTTTAAAAAGCAAGGATGATGTGCTGACGCTGTTCGTTCACCTTGGGTATCTCGCTTATGATAAAAAGACACGGGAAGTATTTATTCCAAACAAAGAAACACTGGAAATTTGCAAAAGAAATAGTCTATATACAAAAACAGTCGTCCAAGCTATATCATAGCCGACGACTGTTTTTCTATGTAATTACGTTTTCTCACCCGCAAAAATCCGCCAGATCCTCTTTCAGATAATTCAGCGTTTTCTCCAGATCTTTTTCCCGAATGCTCTGCATAATATCGGTATGATGTGCAATATCCAATGCCGGATTCACGTTGGACCATGTCTGCCAGTAAAACTGAGCATAAGCACGTTTTAAGACGTTCATAGTTCGCTCGAGTTCCTGATATGCATAAGCATTTCCGGAGAAGGAGATTAATTTCAGATGAAATGCCGTATTCGCCTCCCAGTGATCCCAGACGCTGTCGGTGCTCTGTTTGCATCTCTCATCAATCTCGGCAAGCTCCGCCAGATTTTCTTCGGTGATATGTCCGATCGACTGACGAAGATATCCGCCCTCGAGAACAAGGCGGAAATCCAGAATATTCTGTGCCTCTTCGCGGGACACGCTGACAACCTGGTAGCCGAAGCGCGGGAAGCTGCGGAGGATTCCCTCATTGCAGAGCGTCACAAGGGCTTCACGGATCGGTGTCTTGCTGCAGCCGAATTTCTGTACCAGCTCCTGCTCGTTGATAATTTGATTGGGTTTATATTCATCGGTAAAAATGCCGTTCAAAATGGCCTGATATACCATATTTTTAAGGCTTTCCTGTTGTTTTTTCATAAGGGGAAACTCCTTATCTTTTATTTTCTTCACTTTTGCGCATCCTGATTTTTTTCTTCTCCAAATGCGCCCTGTTTTTTATCTTAACAAATTTTTTTTTGCTTGTAAATGCCGTGCTCCCAGATTTTTACCGGTAAAAAAAAAGGAAAATGATGTTTTCACCATTTTCCCTCTTCTGTTCCCTCATTGGACGTTATCGCTTATTCTGTCTGCCGTCAGATTACATACTCATTCGACTTCTGCATCTGCCATTCCACCAGATCTGCCAGCGTAATATTGTCCACCACACTGTTGATGGCATCGTTCAGTTTTTTCCAGAGCATCACCGTAACGCACTGATCTTCCCTGCCGCAGTCGGCGCCGTCTTCTACACAGTCCACCGGCGCAAGGCTGCCCTCGGTCAGACGCAGGATCATGCCCACGGTATATTCTTCCGGCTTTCGTTTCAGGGAATAACCGCCCGCCGGGCCGCGCACACTTTTTACGAAACCAGCTTTATTCAAAATCGAGATGATCTGTTCCAGATATTTTTCCGAAATCTCCTGCCGCTTTGCCACATCTTTCAAACGCACCGGTTCGCCGGTATTGTTGAGTGCCAGATCCAGCATCAGACGAAGCGCATACCGCCCTCTTGTCGAAACTTTCATTTTATTTCCTCCGAATATATGTCATGATAAAAATACCTTCTTTTATTTTATTCCATATTCTCTACATATTCAATAGGAAATATAACACAAACCCAAAGCATGTCCGAAAAATGCAATGACTTTTTATCCGCTTTCCATGCTTACTTATCATCTCAAATCCTGCGCAATCTCTTCTCCCATCTTCTCTACCGCATCCACAATCTCCCGGATCTGCTCTCCGGTAATTTCATCGATATGCACGCCACCGGTGCAGACGGTCACGGTACGGCAGGCACAACAGATTTTTTCCGCCAGCATCCGGCACAGTACCTCATCTTTATGTCCGGTGCGGTTCCACACCGAGGAAGTCGCACTCCAGCTCCCGTCTCCGGTCAGCGATTCCCGTGGTACGGCCTGCACCACACAGCCGATATGCGGCTTTTCTCCTCCGGCGAGACAGATCTGAAAGTCCTCACCGAGCTTCATTACCGTCACTTCCATCGTGCATCCTGCGGCTGTTGCCTTTTTTGTCAGCATTCTTTCCATCTCCGGTACTCCTTTACTTCCACGCCGAACGGCGAAAGCAGTTTGGCCGCAAGATGTGTCACCATATCGTCGATGGACTCCGGTTTCTGATAAAAGGTCATCATCGGCGGAACAATCCATACATTTGACAATCTCGACAGTTCGTACAGATTCCGCAGATGAATTTCACTCATCGGTGTCTCCCGCGCTGCCAGTACAAGCGGGCGTTTCTCCTTGATCGTCACATCCGCCGCACGCAGCAGCAGATTGTCGGTGTATCCGCTTACAATTCCTGCCGCTGTTTTCATGCTGCACGGCACAATCACCATGCCTTCTGTCCGGTACGACCCGCTCGCCGGGCCTGCACCGATGTTGTCCTGCTCGAGCACTTCATCTGCCAGCGCTTCCACCTGCGAAACACTCCAGTCTGTCTCCTGTTCCAGCGTCAGCTTTGCACTGCGGCTCATCACCAGAAGGGAACGGTATTCCTCACTATCCCGCAGAATTTCAAGGCACTTCATCAGCAGCGGCATTCCACTCGCCCCGGAAGCGCCAACTACAATCCGTTTTTCCACAGCCATCCGTCTCGTTCCTTCCTTTTATCCACAGATTCCATCGATCCATGCGAATAACTCGTCGAGATCGTAGTCGCCCGCATGCGGTGTATTCCATGGGGAATGGTAATTAACCTCACAGCCCGCCTCGCGCAGTTTTGCCGTCAGCATTGCCGAGATCACCAAAGAGGTGTCGCGGTCGCACTCGCCGTGGCGGATGCGGAAATGCTGTGCTTTTTCTGCTTTTTCGTCCATAATGTATTCCATTGGATTCATCATTTTCACAACTTCTGCTTCCGCACACGCGCCCTGTGCTTTCGTGTGTGCTGTGCTGTATTCCGTGAAGTGGCGGCAGTTTGTCGTCTCGTTTCCAAACAGATCATTCTCCGGGCTTTCCAGATCCAGCGCATCAAAAGCAGGTGCCGTTTTCATCCGGGTGATGTCTTTGACATAAGCGGTAAAATCCATGCCCTGCACTTTGCCGTTCTCGACGATCAGCCATGGTTTATCTGATAAATCCACACCCTGGTCAGATGCTCTCTGCGCAGATTCCATCACAACGCGTTTTACATATTCCTTCAGGGATCCTTCTCCCTCTGCATCAAGTGTCAGTGGATCTCCGTTTTCATCCTTCAATCCAAGGCTGTTTATATATGCCGGAAACATTGCTTTTTCCTCTGCTGAAACAAGGATCTGTTCTTTCGTCATCTCGCCATCCACCGGTGTGAAAACCGGGCGGCCGCCCTCATCCATTTTCATGTTGGCACGGTGAAAATCATTTACTCCGCAAAATTCCCATTCATACGCCATGTCTGCGTGTTCAAGGTTTGTGATCGGGCAGTAGCAGGAAGCCGCAAACACGTTATCTCCGGCATCCGCCGCGCCAAGTGCCTGCAGATACGGCTCATAGTCCGGGTGATTTCCCGTGCTTCCCATCAGGGATGACAGCGCACCTCCGGCACTCGTTCCATTGGTGATAATTTTGCCCGCATCGCCAGGCAGCTCATCCGCGAAGAAGTGGAGATATCGCACGGCCGCTTTATAATCAACCACGCAGGATGGTGCTTTTCCGTTGTACCGGCCATCTGCCCCCTTCTGCACTCTGCCGCGGATTGCCGGGGATGCCACAACATAGCCGTGCTGCAGTGCACGAAAAATCGTGTTGGGTCTGCCCTGTAAAAATGGATTCGTTCCAGGCTCATCCGCCGGACCCGGCATGTAGCCGCCGACCGTATTCGGCATGAAAACCGGCGCGCTCCCTAAATCATAGCCATGCAGGGATGCTCCCTCATAATAGCATTCCGGCACAAAAAGATTCATCTTCTGAAACTCTTCATTAACCGGTTTTTCCACATAAATCAGGTCGCGGAACGCCCGAAACCGGATCGTCTCGCCACACAGTGTTACTTCTTCTATTGTATAATCGTTTTTCTCAAATTTCAGCATACCAGGCTACTCTCCTTTTTTGACAAAATATACTTTTTAGAACACAATATAACACTTTTTTGCAAAACATGCTTTTATTCCTCGTCCAGCCAGTGTTTCGGATCAACTTCCAGAAACCTCGCCCGCACAAATCTTTTCTTCTGATCATACGGCACGGTACAGTCAAAAATTGTCTTGCATGCAATTCCGTGATCGCGGATCGATGGCGAACACGTCGGATCGTTTGACGGATCGAGTGGATGACACCGGACACCTGGGATCGTGATGATATCCGCATCGCCCTGGAATCGTGTGTTCATTGCCCAAAGGACATCGTTCATATCGAAGCAGTCCACGTCCTCATCCACGAGAAATACATGTTTCAGTTCACTGAATGCAGAAAAAGCCAGCAGCGCCGCCTGACGCTGTCTTCCCTCATCACTTGGACCAAGCTTTTTAAATTGAAGAACAGCCATATATTTTCCGCCGCCCGCAGAACCACAGTACACATTCCGGAGTCGTCCCGGCATTGCTTTTTCTACCATGCCGTAGATACTTGCTTCCGTCGGAATGCCCGCCATGGAAACATGTTCCTCGCTTGGTCCGATGCAGGTCTGCATGATCGGATTTCGCCGGTGTGTTACCGCTTTTACTTTAATCAGGCGGCACTGATCGCTCGCCGGACCGGTATAACCCGGAAATTCCGGCATGGCGTAACCGGTGTGGCTGTTCTGATCTTCCTGCACACGCACGCCCGGGATAACCTCGCCCTCGATCACATACTCTGCATTCGCAATTGCCATCTCATTTACCGAAACGCAATGGCACAGTTCCACCGGCTCTTTCCGCAGCGCACCTGCAACCGAAAGCTCATCGTAACCAAGCGGTGTTGTCGGCGGCTCAAAGCAGGAACCGATCTCAATCGCAGGATCGACGCCGATGCTGATGGAAATCGGCAGTTTCTGGCCAAGCTCCTCCGCACGGTCTGCCATCGCGCCGATATGGCGTGCACCCGGCGTGAAGAAAATCGAAAGTTCGTCTTTTCCCTGAATACAGAGACGGTGAATCGTCACATCGTGCAGCCCGGTATCCGGGTGAGAAGCGTAACACATGCCAAGCGTGATGTACGGGCCTGCATCATCCGGCGTGTTGGTCGGTGCCGGGACGAGGCGGTTCAGATCAAAATCGGGATCCGTCGCCAGATGCACAACCTCCTGACACGGCGGCGCACCCTGAAATTCCACCGGTGCAACCGGCTTTTCCACGCTGTGATACAGCATTTTCCCAAGATTCTCCGGCTCACAGTCCAAAAGTGCAGCCACACGCTTCCGGCTCGCCAGGACACCGATCGCAACACTTGCGTCCGGGTGCCCTTTGATATTGCGGAAAATCATTGCCGGTCCTTCTTTCGTCGGACGTTTTACCGTTCCGCCCGCGCCGACATAGCGGTAAACTCCGGCAAGCTCCGCCATCGGATCAACTGCAACATCCGTCTCGGCAAGCTGTCCCGGCATATTTTTCAATCGTTCCAGCGCACTGCGCAGATCTCTTACTTTTTCAGCCATAATCATTCTCCTTATTCCCCAGATCAAAACTGTCTCATAGAATGTTCTTTTTTGTACTCCATTCAGCCAGCAAATCCATCGGATCCTCTCCATCCACTTTCCCTGCTGCATGTTTTATCCTTTTTTATTTTAAAAAGAAACCTTTGTGGAATCAATTCGATCTGTGGTACAATTGTTTCCAGAATAGAATGAATGAAATGGAATGATTTTCAAAAGGAGGTTCTCTCTTATGACCATGGAACAGATCGACTTTTTTCTGATGACCGTCCGATGCGACACTTTTTTAGAAGCTGCAGAAAATCTTCATATCGCACAGTCCACGCTCTCGAAGCAGATCCAGAAGCTGGAATCCGAACTGAATCTCACCCTCTTCGACCGCACCCGCCGCCAGGCGGTTCTGACTCCGGCAGGCAAGCTGTTCTGCCAGGAAGCCTCAGAGCTCTCCCGCCAGTATCATCAGATGCTGCAGAAAATGCGCCACTTTAAAGAGTCGGAACGCCAGCCGCTCCGCGTCGGCTCTCTTCCGTTTCTGACGCAGTATCATCTCACCTCCCGCATCCGCGCTTTCGCACATACGCATCCGGAGGTTGAACTGATGCTGGAAGAGTGTGAAGAAAACGAGCTGATGGACGGTCTGCAGTCCGGTCGTTTTGATCTTGTCATTGCACGGGATTCCATGATTTCACCGCAGAAATATCACTTTGTACCTCTCGCAAAGGATCGTCTCTGTGTGATGCTCCCCATCGATCATCCGCTTGCAGAAAAATCTTCCCTGACAATCGCTGACATTGCCAGAGAACCTCTGATTCTTATGCATCCCTATACCTCGATTTATCAGCTCTGTATGCAACTATTTGAAAAGGCAGACCAAAAACCGCACATCCTGCGCACTGCCCGCCTGGAATCCATGATAAGCTCCGTGGAAGTCGGCGAAGCCTTAAGCCTGTTTGCCGGGAGTAACTTTGCATTGTTCCACCACCCAAACGTCACCGCCGTTCCTCTGCGCGACGCACCGCCTCTTGTGATCGGTGCCGCGTATCCGCTCAAAATGAAAGCATCAAAAAAGCCGGGAAATATCTCTGCACAGACGCTGAAATCATTTGTCTTTTTTATTCAAAATCCCGTATAAAAACACGCTTCTGGTGCTTTCAAACATGCCAGCGGCGTAACGCTGACGCAGCATGAGACAGACCTATGGTTAATAGCAGGCAAAAACAAAAATAGCTGGTAAAATGTCTGACGATCGCCGGAACCGATATTTACCATCCGACCCAGGATGATCTGACCGGTGCGGAAATCGCGTTTGGCGGTGATATGATTCGTTCTCTGAAAAACGACAACTATCTTGTTATGGAAACCGAGGCACAGGGATTTCCAGGATGGACGCCATACAAGGGCCAGCTCCGCCAGCAGGCTTACAGCCATCTTGCCTCCGGTGCAAACAGTGTCATGTACTGGCACTGGCATTCGATTCATAATACGCTCTGGCATCATAATTTCCCATGCGGTTTATCTAAGCCCAAAAAAGAAGCATGTTTGTTTTTTCAAACACGCTTCTTTTTTTTGTATGCTTTTTTATATTCTCTTTTGCTTTGTATCCTTTTTACTGAACTGCCTCAAATGCCTCATCCAGATCCTCGATGATATCGTCGATGTTCTCGGTACCGATGGAAAGACGGATGGTGTTTGGTTTGATTCCCTGATCCAGCAGTTCTTCCTCGGTGCACTGGCTGTGTGTAGTGGTTGCCGGATGGATCACCAGAGATTTTACGTCGGCAACGTTAGCCAGCAGGGAGAACAGCTCCAGATTGTCGATGAAATCTTTTGCTTTCTGTGCATCACCTTTGATTTCGAAGGTGAAGATGGAACCGCCGCCGTTCGGGAAGTATTTTGCGTACAGTGCCTGCTGCTTTGGATCTTCGGATACAGACGGATGATGTACTTTTTCTACCTGTGGCTGGCTCTCCAGATATTTTACAACCTTCAGCGCGTTCTCTACATGACGCTCTACACGGAGAGACAGTGTCTCAAGTCCCTGCAGAAGCAGGAAGGAATTGAACGGAGAAAGCGTAGCTCCGGTATCACGAAGAAGGATCGCACGTACTTTTGTAACGAATGCAGCAGGTCCAACTGCTTTTGTAAAGCTGATGCCGTGGTAGCTCGGGTTTGGCTCGGTCAGGGATGCGAATTTGCCGGATCCCTCCCAGTCGAATTTACCGCTGTCTACGATCACACCGCCAAGGGTAGTTCCGTGACCGCCGATAAATTTAGTTGCGGAATGAACAACGATGTCTGCGCCGTACTCGATCGGACGAACGAGGTATGGAGTTGCGAAGGTATTATCGACAACCAGCGGAATTTTGTTCTCATGTGCAATTTTTGCAAGTGCTTCGATATCGACAACATCAGAGTTCGGATTTCCGAGGGTCTCGATATAAATGGCTTTTGTGTTCTCCTGAACAGCTGCGCGAACCTCATCCAGATCGAATACATCAACAAATGTGGTGCTGATGCCGTACTGTGGAAGGGTGTGTGCCAGCAGGTTGTAGGAACCGCCATAGATGTTCTTTGCGGATACGATGTGGTCGCCCTTCTGAGCCAGGTTGATGATGGTGTAGTTGATAGCTGCTGCTCCGGAAGCTACTGCAAGTGCCGCAACGCCGCCCTCCAGTGCTGCCATTCTCTGCTCGAAAACATCCTCTGTCGGGTTGGTCAGACGACCGTAGATGTTTCCTGCATCCTGGAGTCCGAATCTTGCTGCCGCGTGATCGGAGTTGTTGAATACGAAAGAAGAGGTCTGATAGATCGGCACTGCTCTTGCTCCGGTTGCCGGATCCGGATTTTCCTGTCCTACGTGAAGCTGTAAGGTTTCAAATTTAAGATTTCTTTCTGCTCTTGTTTTTTTGCTCATGATTGTATTCTCCTGTTCTGTTTTTCGTTTTTCTATTTCTTTTCATGTTCGATTTTCTATTATTTATCGGAACCGGTTGTCATCTTGTTTTGTCCATGCTGCAATGCGGCTCCGTTTTCTTTCGGTTTTATCTGCTTACACTGCAACACATGACATCATAGATCACAATTCGATTCTCTGCGAAAACTGCTCTCATTCACTTCGCTTCCTCTCGTTTTGGTGATATTTCCTATCTGTTTACAAGGATTATTATAGCGACAGTCTTCTGCTTTGTCCAATATAGAAAATTGATGGCTGGTTATAGGGTTTTCCTATAGCTATTCTTTATCGCCAATATTTTTTCTTCTGAAATTTCTATATCCAATCATGCTACATAAAACAAGATAACAAATGCAATTCATCTCCCACAAGATGGGACTCGCAGCTTGCGAAAAGCCTTTTTCAAACACACTCCAGAGAGTCAAAGCGGATATTCGCAATCCGCTTCGCTACTTGCTCATAACCGAATAGCTGCTTCGCAGCTTATCAGGAGTGGCTTGTACCACTCCTGATACAAGCAAGTCCCCACCCACTGCTTATTGCTTTTCGCAATGGAAGCAGGGGACTTACTTGATTCGGTTAAAGTCTTCTTGTTTCTCCTTTTTTACAGCACAAGCTCCTTATATTTCCGAATTTCTTCCAAATACTGCTGTCCCAGTGCGCTGATCGACATACCCTTCCTGGAAATATAACCGATCATCATGTTTTCCTCCGCGTGAAGCGGCACAGCGCGGTAGTCACTGCCGTTTAATTCCTCACAGATAATGCCGGAGCAAAGCGTATAACCATTCAGTCCGACCATCAGATTCAGCATGGTCGCACGGTCATTTGCCTTAATGATTCTCTTATATTCATACGTCGAAAGCACTTCCTCTGCCAGGAAGAACGAATTGTTGCTTCCCTGATCAAATGACAGGCATGGATATTCCTTCAGCTCCTCCATGGTGATCTCCGCCTGATCCGCAAGCGGATGATCTTTCCATAGATAGACGTACGTTCCGCAGGAAAACAGGTCGTGAAACTCGAGGTTATTATCCTTCAGCAGCTTGTTCAGCACCTTCGCATTAAAGTCATTCCGATACAAAATCCCAAGCTCACTCTTGAAGTTTTTTACATCCATCAGCACATCGTACGTTCTCGTCTCATAAACCGCAAACTCGTACTCATCCATACCAAACTGCTTCACCAGCTCCACAAACGCCTTTACGGCAAAACTGTAATGCTGCATCGACACGCTGAATTTTTTCTTTCCCTTGGTGCGATAAATATAGCGGTTCTCGAGAAGCTGATACTGGTCTGTGACCTGACGTGCGTAACCCAGAAACTCCTCGCCCTCCGGGGTCAGTACTGTTCCGTGGCTGCTGCGCTTGAACAGCTCAATTCCAATCTCTTTTTCCAGCTCCTTGATTGCTCCGGAGAGACTCGGCTGTGAAATATAGAGTGCCTTTGCCGCCTCATTCATGGATCTGGAATCTGCGGCCCGAATTACGTAGCGAAGCTGTTGTAATGTCATAAGTAAAGTTCCCTTTCTGGTATAAATTAATATGCGAAACTGCCATTCGCGGTGGAGAGAAAATGCCGCGGATGGCAGTGTTCGCTGATATCTATTATTTTAAAATCTGAAGCTGTTCCCTTTTATTTGGCAAACAGGGCTGTGGAATAGTATCTGTCTCCGTTATCCGGCAGGAGCACAACGATGGTTTTGCCTTTATTTTCCTCTCGTTTTGCGAGCTGGATCGCCGCATACAGAGCTGCTCCGGAGGAAATTCCTGCGAGAATCGCTTCCTCGGCTGCCAGATATCTTCCGGTCTCGAAAGCGTCCTCATTTTCTACTTTGATGATTTCATCGTAAATGCTGGTGTTCAGTGTATCCGGCACAAAGCCTGCGCCAATTCCCTGGATTTTGTGCGGTCCGGAAACGCCGTCGGACAGTACCGGGGAGGATGCCGGTTCTACTGCTACGATTTTTACTTCCGGTTTTTTCTCTTTTAAATATTCACCCGTTCCGGTGATGGTTCCGCCGGTGCCGACACCTGCAACAAAGATATCAACCTCTCCGTCGGTGTCTTCCCAGATCTCCGGTCCTGTTGTCTTTTTGTGGGTTGCCGGGTTTGCCGGGTTCACAAACTGGCCTGCGATAAAGCTGTTCGGAATCTCTTTGGCAAGCTCATCGGCTTTCTCGATTGCACCCTTCATTCCCTTCGTTCCATCGGTCAGAACAACTTCTGCGCCGTATGCTTTTACGATATTGCGGCGCTCCACACTCATTGTCTCCGGCATGGTAAGGATCATGCGATAGCCTTTTACGGTTGCTGCCGCTGCCAGTCCGATTCCAGTGTTTCCGGAGGTCGGCTCAATGATAACCGAGCCTTCTTTTAAGAGACCTTTTGCCTCAGCGTCCTCGATCATCGCTTTTGCAATACGGTCTTTTACGCTACCTGCCGGGTTAAAGGATTCTACCTTCGCGATCAGTTTCGCCTGCAGTCCTTCTTTTTCTTCAATTCTTTTCAACTCTACCAGCGGTGTCTTTCCCACAAGATCCAGAATGCTGTCATATACCTTTGCCATCGTTGATTTCCTCCTTACTTTTGCGCTCTTTTCTCTATTTCCTTATTTCCTATTGAGTTTGTATGTTTTAAGTTGGTTCCATCTTATTCCAGTTGGATGGAAATGTCAACACATTTCACTGGTATGATTAGAAAAAATCCTTACACTCCCTTTGCCAGGGCAATACTGACCGCCATTCCGACAAGAGAAGAGAACAAGGCGCCCGCCAATGTGTACCGTGTTTTTTTGATCTGCACCGCGCCAAAATAGACTGCCATGGTATAAAAAACCGTCTCCGTGCACGACATCATAATCGATGCCGCCCGTCCGGCAAAGGAGTCACAGCCCGCCTCTTTGTAGAGATCCAGCAGAAGACCCACCGCCGCGCTGTTGGAAAAGAGACGCACAACACCGAGCGGTACCAGCGCAGACGGGATTCCCGCCGGTTCCAGCACGGTTCCAAGCAGTTTTCCAAATTCCTCCAGAAATCCCGATGACCGCAGAACACCGACCGCTGCCATCAGCCCGATCAGAGTCGGCACAATACCGATCACTGTCCGCATGCCGTCCTTCGCCCCGTTCAGAAAATCGCCGAACACATCCTGTTTCATCAAAAGCCCCAGTCCGACCACATAAAAAATCAGCACGGGAACCATCAGATCTGAAAGCGCCGAAAGAAAACGCAAAAAATCCCCTCCCCAGAAAAATCCTATCAGATACACTCCGATACAATTTATTCCGCGGGCGGGGATTTATGTAATTTTATTTCACTTTAATCTGAAACAGACGCGCCATATACGTCTCCGGGAAGTGAATCTGCAGCGTCTTACTGTAGTCATCGTAATGGAACACATCACCGCATGCTTTCGGGTAAATGCAGGAAAACTCCAGCTCTTTCCCTGGGAATGCCCGGTTCAGCGGAACTTCAAAATCAGCCTCTCCGCCGCGTCTCCACACACCAAGATAAATTACATCTCCCGGCACACGGATTCCGGCTGCGAGGTGTTTTTCTTCATTGTCTGCCCATCCCATCGGCCAGAACGGAACGCCGTCCTTGATGCCGCTGCGGATCTCTTTGTAGCAGTCAATTCCCTCTTTTACAAGTTCAAACCGCTCCGGCGAAATTTCTGCGAGATGGCCGCTTTGGTGAATACGAAGCAGCAGCGCATTGACCATATTGAAAATAACTTCCTCTTTTGTGCCGTCCCGCAGCGGATATGACCAGATCGCCGCCTGCTCCGGCGTCACGCCGATGGCTGCATTCGCCGAAATCGTCGCATAATTGCGGTAATCCTCCTGATCGCTCGTCGACTGAATGCTGTTTCGCGCCAGCATCGCATAGTCCATCCGAAGACCGCCGCTCGAGCAGTTCTCAATGACAAGATCCGGATACTTTTTGTAGATACCATCCAGCCATGCCAGATACGCTCTCTCATGCTCCAGAAGACCGTCTCCAAAACTGTCTGCATCCACTTCCGTACCAATACCAGGCTCAATATTGTAGTCCATCTTGATATAGCCGACACCGTAGTCCCGTACCACACGGTCGATGACTTCGGTCACATGCTCAATCACAAGCGGATGACGGAAATCCAGCTGATAACGGCTTCTGTCATACACACGCTTGCCGTGGCGCAGGAAGAAGCACTCATCCGGCAGAATGGAAGCCTTCTTACAGTTGATACCCATAACCTCCAGCTCCAGCCAGACACCAGGAATCATGCCCTTCGAACGAATATAATCCGTCACCTCACGCACTCCATTCGGAAAGCGCTTTTTACTCTCCTGCCACTCACCGACACTGTCCCACCAGTTGCCGTCCGCATACCAGCCGGCATCAATGACAAAATACTCACATCCGGCCTTCTCTGCCGCATCCACCAGCGGGAACTCTTTTTCTGTGGTCGGATCTCCAAACAGACAATTCATATAATCATTGAAAATAACCGGCAGATTTTCATTATCTTTGTTCGGACGGCGGATCTTTCTGCGGTACTTCGTCAAAGTACCAATCGCTTCCTCGAAATCATCATGACCTACGCCGACAGCCACCGGAACCGTTGTAAAGGAATCTCCCGGCTTCAGGTTCTTCGACCAGTGTGACTGAATCTCTGTCGGACCGCTCACCGCCAGATAAAAATGGCAGTTCTGATCTCCGATCTCATAATGCCAGGAACCACTGTGGTCAATTTCAAAAAACAGACTCGAATCTGCCGCACTGTTTCCAATATATCCCATCGGCACATATTCCTTCGCCGACCAGTTGCCCGTATTCGTAATCTCAATCGTCTTCGAAGTTCTCTGATAATTATGCGGCTGCGTCTGCGCCATGCCAAGATCTGCAAACCGGTACTTCTTCACCGTCAGCTCCTTCTGCCATCCATTGTGAACCACAACCATCGACATCTTGTCATCCGAGCTGACAAGCTCTGGAATTCCCTCTTTCTGTTCCTTCTCAATACCCCAGTAACTAAAACTCGAGATGTACTCCAGTGTCTGGTCTTCCTTTCCTTCGTTCGTCACTGTATTGTACATTCTCGCAACCGGAATCCCATCAAAAAACTGCATCACAGACTCCACCTTCGCGCCCGTCACATCGTCCGACTGCACAATCCGAAGCAGATCCCCGTTCTCATTTCTCTCCTCCGAAATCGAATCAAACTTCAGCATAAAGCCCGGAGCCGTCACAATATACTTATTTCCATGCTTCTCATACGGCCGGTTATACCCCGAAAAATTCACCTGCACCAGCTGGAAGCTCTCCTTAATCTGAGCTTCCCGCATTCCTTCCATCATCCACACTCCATCCGGCTTCCGGCAAAGATTCTCCGCGTCAAACGGTGCATGTGAAAAATGAAACAGCTTCAGCTGATTCTCTTCCGTCACCCCAAACACAATATGAATTCCATTCACATCATAACAAATCAGCTCTGCCTTGATCGGGGTCTCAATCCTGCTCGTCCATTTCTGCATCTTAAAAACCCTCCTTTGGAAATTTTTCTCATATTTCCAGCATATAACTTGTCCCCTCTAAAGTCCAGCACATTCTTGCTTTTTCCATCCTATTCTTTTCAACCATCTTGCGCCGATCCGCCCTTCAGGCGGATCCAGACTTTCCTCCCGTTCTCACTCCCAGCTCACGCGCCAGCCGTTATTTCACAACCCCAAACGTCGCAATCTCAAACTCCCGGAGTGTCACATGATACACCCCGTTCTCATCCGGGCAAAGTACCTCACCCTTCTCTTCCACTACATTACTGCGGTAAACCTCTTTCATCCAGCTCTCCTTTCGGAAGGAAAGCACCTCATCCTGCGGCATATTGTTCACAAACCGCACAAACAGATCGTTCTTCTCAAGTCCCTTCTTAAACGCCGTCAGATGAATTCCTTCCCCTTCAAAGCGGAGGAAGCTCATTTCCAGCGGCATCTCGCCCGATACGAGTTCCGGTTTTACCTGACCCGGCTTTCTGAGCCATGCTTTCGAAAGACCGGCCTGTGCTGCTGTCAGATCCTGCTGGAATGCGTAACCCTCGGTAAATGCCTCGCCCGTCTTACCGGCTGCATACGGCACAACTTCAAACTCCAGGGTAAACGTTCCGATCTGCTGCGCCTTTGGCGTCGGGAAATAACCCCAGTCACCCATCTCCGCAACGGAGCGAAGCAGCGTTACCGCAATCGCATTCTCCTCATCCGCCAGAACCTCATATTCATACAATCCGCGGTTTGCCACAAGAAGACCATTTGTCTCATCTTCCATTGCAGCAAAACACTGCTGTCTTTCACATCCGCAGGGATTCGTCCAGGTATCATTATGACGGTTATTTCTCTTTACAACCTCAAAGGCAGAATCTGCCAGATGCGTAGACGTATTCAGACCCGTCGGCATTACAACGCGGACTCTGTGATCCTTTGCCTGATTGCAGATCGTTGTTGCGACACGCAGACCTTTTCCCGATTTTTCCAGTGTCAGAACCGTCTTTACTTCCATCGGAACCAGTTCCTTCGAACGGTTTGCCACACGCGTATATGGGTCAATACACATCTCACGCTGTCTCTGCAGTTCCTCTCCCATACCGGACGGAATCATCATTTCGTGACAGATCTCAACTACCGTGCGGAATGCATTTTTCTCCACACAGCGAATCTCAGCTTTCATGCCTTTCGTTGTGACTGTCTGTTTTCCAGAGTCCTGAATATAAATATATTCATTTCCCATATCTCCGGTATCTTCATAGAATCCCAGATTTTCATACGTTCTTCCGGTTTCCTTATTCAAAATCTGGTAGGAACCGTCCTCATTGACCGTAACTTTCAGGTTTTCATTTTCCAGAACGCGCTCATTCGCAAAATCTGCAGAGGTTTCCTGGTTCTGATCCGGCTCTGCCTGCTCCAGATAATATGTTGCATATCCCATCGCCGGAACTTCTGCCTCAAACGTTACCAGCACCTTCTTTGCCATATATGGCTGACGGAACCGGTCATCCGGCAGATCATATCCGAAGGAAATTCCTGCATTTTCGATTTTTGCCGGAACTGCATTTCCGTTTGCATCGCGAAGCACCAGATTTGGCATTTCTACCGCCTCCGCCGCCTCATAACCATCCCATACAAACAGATTGTAATCGCGGAACAGGTGCAGTTCTTTTGCAATGACCTGTTTTTTCGCGGTACCAGAAGTATTCCATACAACGAACGGAATCTTTTCGCTGTTTCCAGGAAGTGCCGCGGTATTCACCTGATCGGTCAGATATTCTACACTCTCATCGTAAATCGCATCCGCCACCTGTCTGCTCTTCGCAAAGCGGGTTTTCATTTCTTCATTTACTTCATCGACGCTGCAGCCGCAGATGCTGTCATGCGGATGATTCTGCATCAGCTTTTTCCAGCTGTAAATCATCTGGTCTTCCGGGTATGCTTTGCCAAGCACCTCTGCCATGGCTGCCGCCGGTTCTGCTTTCCGCTCCAGCGCTGTTTCGCCGGCACGGTTGTCCACTTTCAGTCCCATCCAGGAAGAAGCGGTGTTTGCCAGGGTCCATCTTCCGTCTGTTTCCTGGCTTGTCAGCTCGCCCTTTACCGTAGAGAAATTCTCGGAAATTTCTTTTTCCATTGCCTTTACATAGGTTTTGAAATCCGAATGAATAAATTCAATGTCCGGGTACAGTTTCCGTGCGACACGGATTGCCTCGGTAATGTCCTTCTGCAATGGCTGATGGTCGCATCCGTTCATCATCAGAAGCTGATGTGTTGCCGCAAATCTTCTCGCATCGGCCAGTTTTTTGTCCCAGTAAACTTTTGCTTCTGCCTCATCCACCGGAATCTCCACTCCGTTGTTATACCAGTTTGCAAACAAAATACCCGGCAGTTTCGTTCCGTCCGGGGATGCCCACATCATTTCGGAATACGTGGACTCATACTGTCCTCCGGTTACCTCATTATTCGGTCCGATCGGTTTTACGCCGCGTCCGAACACAACCGCATCCATGCCCGCCTGCTTCAGCACCTGCGGCATCTGTCCCGCATTTCCGAATGCATCCGGGAAATAACCGACATTTCCGATCGCTCCGTAACGCGCTGCTTCCTGCATGCCGACCTGAAGATTGCGGACACATGCCTCACCGCTGGTCAGAAACTCATCCTGCAGAATGTACCACGGGCCAGTCTGGATTTTTCCTTCACGGACGCATTTTTCCACCTGCTCGCGTTTTTCCGGGCGCACTTCCAGGTAATCGTCCAGGGCAATCGTCTGTCCATCCAGGAAAAATCCGCCAAATTCCGGATCGTTCTCTGCTTTTTCCAAAATATTGTCTACCAGCTCAATCAGTTTCATTCTGTGTTTTTCAAAAGACTGATACCACTCTCTGTCCCAGTGGGAATGGGAAATAATATGAACAGTTGTTTTCATGATGTGTTTCCTCCTGTTATAAAAATGATTTTCAAACTTAAAACTCTTTCTATATTAAGTCTTGTTCCTGTATTGCCGTGTTGATTTGATATATCATATCATAAAAAAACGCAATGCTTCTGTCAAGTATTTCTACGTTTTTCCATGATTTTATATCATTTTCTTTTTATTTGATATATTATTTTTAGTTTGACTTATCTTTTTCCCGAGATTATAATACAAAGCAAGTCGATATCACACTTTTACAAATACAGTTGTCACCAATCATACTATTTGAGGAATTTTACAGACATGGATAGAAATAAAAGAATAACGAAACCCAAATATGAAATCATCAAAGAAGCTCTTTTAGAGCGCATCCGCACCGGACAGTTTTCTTCCGATGCCGTGTTCTGCACGGAAAAAATGCTCTCGGAGCAATATGAGGTAAGCCGCATCACAGCAAAGCGGGCGATTGAAGATCTGGAACAGCAGGGAATCCTGTATCGAAAACGCGGCGTTGGAAGCTTTGTCTCGCAGAAAATCCCACCGGTTTCCTCCTCCGCATCAGAAACCGACAGCAAATCAAAAATGGTTTCCCTGCTGCTTCCCTTTGCCACAACACAGGGAAACATTTCGGAAACGATTGGTTCCTTAAGTGCCGCACTGGCGGAAAAAGGATACTTTTTAAGCATTCATATCACCGGCTCTTCCTCTCCGAAGGAACGTGCCACACTGGAACTGCTCCGTTCTCAGAATATCGCCGGACTTGTCTACTATCCCAAGCGTGACAATATCCACCTGGAACAGTTAAACGATTTCCTGTTTGCAAACCGCCCGGTTGTCATCATCGACAAGCAGACCGACTGTCCGTATTTAAACAATGTTGTCTGCGACAATTACGATGGCGGACGGCAGCTCACCCGCCACCTTCTGGAACAAGGGCATCGCAACATCGCCTTTTTCACAACAGCTCCCCTTTCCGAAACCTCGTCGGTCCGTGATCGTTTCGGCGGATTTTTGCACGAAATAAAAGCCGCCGGAATCATGCCCGATTCCCGGCAGCTTATCACCTGGCCACATGCACTTTCTACAGAAGATGCCCTTTCAACAGAAATCACACCTTTTCAACAGCAGCTCCTTACCCTGCGGCAAAATGGAATTACTGCACTTCTCGCAGAAAATGACCAGGTTGCCGAACTCATCTTTCTCGCCTGCCGTACCATTGGCCTTAGGA
The DNA here is from genome assembly GCF_003480555.1 of Blautia sp. AM29-29. Lineage (NCBI taxonomy): Bacteria > Bacillati > Bacillota > Clostridia > Lachnospirales > Lachnospiraceae > Blautia > Blautia sp. AM29-29. Next base: position 102,781 of record NZ_QUJD01000008.1, on the reverse strand, counting down.
TTCCGGAAGATCTCTGCCTCTGTGGTTTTGATGACACGAGTCTCAGCCGGAGTCTTGAAATTACCTCTATTCATCAGGACTTTGAAAGCATCGGACGGGAAGCCAGCCGGATTCTCCTTTCCACACTGGAAAACCCTGCGGCGGAACCGGAAAAAATTGTACTGCCGGTGACACTTGTTCCCCGGGCATCCTCGCTTCGAATGATAAAAACAGAATCCTAAAACCAGATCATTTTTCATCTGAATTTTCTTCCAGAAATTTTCGGATCTTCTCTGGCGGCAGCAATGCATAAATACTTTTATGGAATGTTGCCGCCACTTCCAGTTCTCCGTAATATCCTGTACGCACATCACAATTTCCCTGGAACGCCTCCCGCAGTGTCGCATTCAGCGCTGCTCCCTCATCACTGTCCATAAAATCTTTCAGCATCCGGCAGCAGGTGTGCGTGTTTTCATAATAGCGGCGGTATGCCGGATGAAATTTCCGCATCCATCCGCTCACGGATACACAGAACAACGCCGTCGGATGGATCACCGGCTGATAAAGAAGACGCCATTTTTCCTGCTGTACTGGATCTACCGCAAACGCAAGCAAAGAAACTTTCAGCTCTTCCATAAAACCCGGATAATCTTCCTCCGTCAGAGAGATAATTTTCTGATTGCGCAGATACTGGTTGATATTCGTCGCATCAATCTGCTCCGGAGAAATGTACTGTAAATAACGGGACATCATTTTCAAATCCGTACCTGCGTGCTCAATCGTATGCTGTGTGATTTTCTGCCACAAAAACTGCTGATATTCCGTAACCGGCGTATCCAGATATGCCATCCACAAATACTGTGCCAGCAGCCGGGCATCCCGGGATTCCATCTGATTCCGGGTAGGATCCTCCGGGCAAAAATCGGTATCTGCAAGCATCCCCGCAAGCTGTTCAAGCGACTGGCACACAGGAAGCTGTCCGCTCAGACGATCCATTTCGCTGATCGTCTGCTGAATGGTAAGCATCTGCGACTGGAGTGCATTCAGCTGTTTATGCAGATAAAATGGTGTTGTGCGCGGCTTGTGAAGAATCGCGCGGATATCCGCCAGTGAAAGTCCTGCCTCGCGCAGCTTGCGGATGATAAAAAGTTTTTGAATATCTGCTTCTGAAAAATCATGGTAACCGTTATGTTCATCAACAACAGGCGAGATCATCTTCTGATCGATATAATAATAAACTGTCCTCCTGGACAATCCTGTTTTTTTGATTACTTCCTGAATTCTCATTGTTGCACCCCGTTTTTCCTTTTGTCCAGTCATTCCCCCGCATTCTGACTGTTTCTCTTTTTTTCACTCTTTTTCTTTCTGTTTTTCCGCTTTTTTCGTTTTGATTTTATAAAAGCATACACCTGGTGTATACTTTTGTTTCCTATTATATCCTGTTTTCCCTCAAAAAGCCACGTAACAATTCTCTTTTTCCATAGAAATCTTCTGCTTTTGAGAAAAGAATGCTGTTTATTTCTGAAAAAATTTGCATTGACTGTCCACCAACGATATCCCGTATAGTAAAGGAAAGGATTTGCAACAAAATTTAAGAGAAAGGAAATATCCCGTTTTTTGTATTCTCCAAAACGAATCATCATTCAAAGTCAAATGATTTTTCATGCAAAATTCATTTTTCTCCGAATCGTTAAAAAAATAAAAACTACAGCCTGCATAATCAGTTTTCATTGATACGAAAAAACGGGATCGGGTGAATGGTATGATGTTAAAAGATAAAGTTGCAATTGTTACCGGCGGAACCAGAGGCATCGGCTATGCCATTGTGCACAAATTTCTGCAGAACGGCGCGAAAGTCGTCCTGTTCGGATCCCGGGAAGAGACCGTTGCAAAAGCGGTTGCATCTTTAAAAGAAGAAAACCCGGACTGGGAAGTTTCCGGTGCATGGCCAAAGCTGACCGATGCAGCTGCCATGGTAGATGAGATCAACAAAGTCAAAGAAAAATACGGCAAAATCGATATTCTTGTGAACAACGCCGGTGTCTCAGACAGTACGCCAATTGACAAGTATACCGCAGAGCGCTTTGCCAGTGTCATGGATCTAAATGTCAACGCCATGATGAACGGCATCCTTCCAACCGTTGCTATTATGAAAGAACAGGGCGGCGGCTGTATTTTAAATACCAGCTCAATGGTCAGCATCTGCGGCCAGCCGGGCGGCGTTGCCTATCCATCCAGTAAATATGCGGTCAACGGTCTGACCTGGTCCCTCGCACGGGAACTTGGTCCTTTCCATATCCGTGTAAACGCGGTTGCACCTGGCATCACCCGTACCGATATGGTTGCCGCACTTCCAAAAGAAATGATCGATCCACTCATCAACCGCATTCCTCTTCGAAGAATTGGTGAGGCAGAAGACATTGCAAACGCATTCCTCTTCCTGGCAAGCGATATGGCTTCGTATGTAACCGGAGAAATTCTTTCCGTGGATGGTGCGATGAGATCCTGATTTATTTTTCATCCAGTTGTACACCATTTTCTGATTTTGAGGTTATCTGCGTAAAATCTATAGTTTTATGATAGAAAAAATCCTGCAAGACGTTAAACTATCTCTCAATCTTCCGCTTTCCATTTTGAAGATTGGGAGGCAGTTCATGTCCCACAGGATTTTTTCCTATATAGCAGCAGATATTCTCAATCCGATTCGCTGCTTATTGTTTTTCACCATGGAAGCAAGGGACTTCCTTGATTTGGTTAAATCATATTTGAAAACTTCTAAAGTGTCAGTCGACGTAGTTAGAAAAACAGCATCACCACTCCCAGCGCACAGAGCAAAATTCCCGTCATGCGGTTCAGCATTTTCACATTTGCCCCGTTAGCCCATTTCGCTCCAATCTGTGCAAAGACCAGGGTACTGATGACACAGGCAATCAGAATTGGAATGTCCGGCGCGCCGCCGATATAAAAATGAGAGATTGCACCGGTCAGAGCTGTAAAGGTCATAATAAAGACGCTCGTTCCAACTGCTGTTTTCAGCTCATATCCGAGCACGCTGGTCAGCACCAGAAGCAGCATCATGCCACCGCCTGCTCCGACAAATCCACAGATAAATCCAATCACAACACCGCAGAGAATCGACTGCTGGATTTTCTGTTTTTCTGATTTGTTTGCCTGTACTTCTTTCGTCGTCATGATCGGACGGATGATAAATTTCAGTCCGACAAACAGTGTCATCACTTTCGAAAATCCGCCCATGGTTCCATTTGGCACCAGCGAAGATACGAAGCTGCCGACCAGTGTAAAAATCAGAACAGATATCAGCATAATCACGCCATGGCGGATATCAATGTTTTTATTCTTTTTATAAGTCCAGGCACTTACTCCTGATGCCAGCACATCCGATGCCAGCGCAATGCCAATCGCCTGATAAGCCGGCATGTGTAAAAAGGTAATCAGCATCGGTGAAACAACGGCCGCTGCGGAGAGTCCCGCAAGTCCCGTGCCAAGGCCGGCGCCAAGACCAGCCACAATACATACGATAAGTTGTGTTATTGTCATAGTTTTTCTGTCATCCGCTTAGATCCGTTGCACTTTTCCTGTACTTTGCCATTTAGGGGCAGATGACTGTTTTCCTCCTCTTTCTGTTTTTGTTTTGTCTTATTTTTCTATTATGTTCTTCTCTCTGGCTTTCAGCGTTTTTATTTTTCCGTCACGTTCCTCCGAATCAGCTCGCATAATCTGAGAAATTCTTCCCTGTCTTCTCTGGAAATTCCGGAAAACAACGATTCTCCAAACGCTCTCTGGCAATCCTGTCCAAAGCGGATAATTTCTGATGCACTTTCTTCTAGCTTCAAATGCACTTTCTTGCGATCCGCCGCATCTGTTTCTTTTTGAATGTATCCTTTTTCACACAGCTTGTTCACTGCCAGTGAAACATGCGATTTCTGCATTTTCCGCACACGCACAATATCCACTGCAAGATCAAACTGGCTGTTATTCGCAAGAAACAGCAGAACATCCACTTCCGCAGCTGACAGATCATAACGCACCATGACCTTTTTTCGGTACTTGGCGTATTTTCGTTCTACCTCCACTGCAAATTGCCATTGTTCATCAAACATACTTTTTCACCTTCTTTTTTAACTTGATATTCTTATTTGTTCTATTTTGAACTTTTTGTATAATAGTTCTTTTTTGAACATTTGTCAAGGAGTGTACACGGAAAACGTTCGAACTTATAAATCTAAAGTATTTTTATAAAGTGCAGAAAATTATATTCTTGACTCTATAATTATTGTAGGGTTTACTATAATCGTAACATTCTACAACAGGAGGTTTCCCTATCATGGAACGAAACTTAACAACCGGCAGTATCTGGAAAAATATTTTCTATTTTTCGCTGCCTTATCTCTTATCGTATTTTCTGCAGACGCTCTACGGCATGGCAGATCTTTTCATCATCGGTCAGTTTGACGGTGCGGCCGGTACAACAGCCGTTTCCATCGGCAGTCAGGTTATGCATATGATTACCGTTATCATCGTGGGACTTGCCATGGGAACGACTGTCAGCATCGCGCAGGCCGTCGGCGCAAAAGATAAAAAGCAGGCATCACGCTGCACAGGAAATACCATCACTTTATTTCTCGGTGTTTCCGTCGTGCTGATGGTAATCCTGCTTCTTCTGGTAAAGCCGATCGTACTTGTGATGTCCACACCATCCGAAGCCGTTTCCGGCACCGTCGCTTATCTGACGATCTGTTTCATTGGTATTCCATTCATCACCGCGTATAATATCATCAGTTCCATCTTCCGTGGACTTGGTGATTCGAAAAGCCCGATGTACTTCATCGCAGTCGCATGTGCGGCCAATATCGCACTCGACTATCTCTTTATGGGCGCCCTGCATCTTGGTCCATCCGGTGCCGCGCTTGGAACCACGCTTTCCCAGACACTCAGCGTCATTCTGGCACTGATTGCGATCCGCAAACGTGATACCGGCATCCGTCTTACCCGGTCGGATCTCTCCCCTCAGACAGCTGTGATGGGACAGATTCTTAAAATCGGTGTTCCGATCGCCCTGCAGGATGGTTTTATTCAGATCGCCTTTATCATCATTACCATCATCGCTAACCGGCGCGGTCTGGAAGCAGCGGCTGCAGTCGGTATTGTAGAGAAAATCATCAGCTTCCTGTTCCTGATTCCATCTTCCATGCTTTCCACTGTTTCGGCGCTCGGCGCGCAGAACATCGGTGCTGGAAAGCAGAAGCGTGCCGAACAGACCATGTGGTGTGCTGCACTGATTGCTGTCGTTTTCGGACTGATCGTCGCTATTACGATTCAGTTTATTTCCGTTCCTGTGGTCGGTCTTTTCACAACAGATGCGGAGGTTGCACGCCTCGGCGGTCAGTATATCCGCGGTTATATCTGGGACTGCATTTTTGCTGGAGTCCACTTCACCTTCAGCGGCTATTTCTGTGCCTGCGGACGGTCGGAATTTTCCTTCCTGCACAATATCATTGCCATTCTGCTTGTTAGAATCCCCGGTGTGTATCTGACTTCCATCTGGTTCCCGGACACGCTGTTCCCGATGGGCATTACAACGGCATGTGGATCTCTGACCTCTATTATCCTCTGCCTGCTGGTGTTTCGGTACTTAAAGAAGAAACCGATTCGTACTGCTGTATAAATTTTCTTTGGAGATATCTTTATGACAGACGATCGCAGGAAATCACCTTAATTGACAACGGAATGACAAGCGATCCAGAAAAATTTGTAACAGAAATCCGAATCCCGATTCGACCTTCGGATTCTTTTTAAAAACAACAACCGGGAATATCTGATTTTTTGATTTCAGATATCCCCGGGTGTTGTTTTCTTTTGTTTTTTTCGGCCTTTTCTACCACACCGGCTTCTGCAGGCAGAACGGCAGTTCCAGTCCATTTTCCTCGAGAAGTTCCTGGTTCGTCAAAATTTCTTTTGCATCTCCATCGCAGACAATGCACCCGCCGGACATCAGAATCACGCGACTGCACGTTTCCAGAATCATGTCGAGATCGTGCGATGCGATGATTTTCAGATGTTCAAAATCGTTCAGAATGTGGATCAGTGATCTGCGGTTTCTGGGATCGAGTGCAATCGATGGCTCGTCCATCAGGATAATATCCGGTGTCATAGCGAGAATCGTCGCGATCGATACCATCTTTTTTTCTCCGCCCGACATTTTGTAAATTTGTTTGTCCCGCAGATGCTCGATGTGAATCTGTTTCAGTGCATGGTTTACACGTTTTTCCACCTCTTCCTCCGGCAGCCCGTAATTTCGCGGAGCAAATGCAACATCCTCAAATACCGTCGACATGAAAAGCTGGCTGTCGGAATCCTGGAAGACATAGCCGATTTTTTCGCGCACTTTGGGAAGCATCTCTTTTACAACCGGCATTTCCTCCACACGGATGCTGCCTTCGTAGTCCAGATTCAGTCCCACCAGAAGTTTCAGCAGCGTCGATTTTCCAACACCGTTCGCGCCGATCAGTCCGATGCTGTCATTTTCGTGTGCAGTAAACGTGATGTCCTGCAGAATCGGGACTGATTTTTCGTAAGAATAATTAACATGTTCAAAATTGATGTGAATATGGCTCATTTTTGATATCTCCCGACAATTCTTTTCTCTTCCCGCGTGCAGGCAACTGCACCAGGTTGCTTTTCTACTTCTTCCGACTTGTTGCAAATAGATGTCTTCCCACGCAGCGCTTCATCCCGTTACTTTCAGTACGGCAAAAAGTACAAGCCACACACCCATATACAGCCAGTCCTTCGCTTTGCACGGCTCCTTCGCTGTATAGTAAAATTCTCCCTGATAGCCACGCAAAGTCATGCTTTCATACACCTCATTTGCGCGGTCCATGCTGCGCAGAAGCAGCTGGCCGGCCAGTGTTCCCCATACCTTGAAATGAACACCCTTCTGATTCGGCGCGCGCAGACTATACGCCTGGGTCATACGGTTTGCCTCTTCAAGAAGCACCGTGACATAGCGGTACGTCAGCAGCACCTGTGTCACCAGAATGGCAGGGATATGAACCAGACGCAGTGCATAACAGATTTTCTCGATGGATGTTGTCGCAATCAGAAGATACGCCGCCAGTACGCTGTAAATGCCTTTAATCATCAGCGTCACCATGGAAAGCATCCCTGCTGTCAGCGGAACGGTACCAATATACCCGATTACCTGACGGTCAAAAATCGGATTAAACAGCCCCACAAAGCAGACAAGTGGCAGGACAATCCGAAGCCGCCGGATACTGTCGCGGAATGAAATTTCGCCGACGATAAAGAGTACAATCGGATAAATTCCCATGCGCAGCAGGCCGGTCAGATCGTATTTTTGAAAGGACATGGTTACGGTCAGAAAAACAATCGTTAAAACAAGTTTAACCAGTGGATGAAGCCTGTTCACCCACTGGTCCTTCGCCGCAAGCATATCCATATGATGGATTTCATATAGTGCATTGCCAAGTTTATTCATTTCTTTCTCCTGTTCCGTGCAGCTTATGACTTTTTCTTTTTAAAGAAACGGAATGCATAGCATGCACCGACACAGACAATAAGAACGACTGCGGATCCCGCAATTCCGGAAAAGCTGGTTCCAAACGTGGAATCCGAATTTTTAAATCCATAGTCCGGCAGAAGTGCCGTTTTTTCCTGAATTTCTTCCGCCGCTGCATGTGCGCCGGTTCCGTCGTTTTCCAGTTCCGTCGAGCCAGTCAGACGCTCCATGGACCACTCAAGTCCATCCGGATTGGAGGATGCCGCAAGAGAAACAGCTCCGCCGATCACCAGTGCTGCGATGCCTAAAATCGCAATTGTCTTCTTGAAAGAAAAGCGGCTCTTTGCCCTTTCTTCGCTGCACGAAAGCATCTCCGGACGCGCTTCATAGACGAACAGCAGAACGGCCGCTGTAATCAGGCCTTCTACAAGACCAATCGCGAGATGAATCGGCTGCATTGTTGCCACAAATACAGAAAACGGCAGATCCGTAATACCGGATGCAAGTGTTTCCAGCGCCACACTGAAAGCACCAAGCTGCAGCGTCACCACGCACCCAAGGATGGAAGCACCTACAATCTTTCCGCGCGACATTCCCTTTTTCATCATCGGACACCAGAACAGGAAATAGCCGAGAAAGCACCCATAAAACGCCATATTCCAGATGTTGCACCCAAGCGCCAGAAGACCGCCGTCCGCAAACAGCAGACACTGGATCAGCAGCACACCGATCATTGTTAAAAATGCGGCGTACGGTCCGAGTAATGCAGTCAGCATCATCCCTCCGCAGAGATGACCACTCGATCCTGTGCCCGGAATTGTAAAGTTAATCATCTGCGCCGCAAAGACAAACGCACCCATCACTCCCATCACTGGGATCTTTTTCGGGTCGCTCTCCAGGCGTACTTTTTTTACAGAAAAACCAGCTGCTCCGCCGGAACAGACATACATTGTTGCAGCCACTGCAGGCGCAACCAGCGCATCAGCCATATGCATAATGTTCTCCTCCTTTTCGTTTTCTGTTTTTTTCTTTTTTTACTTTACTACGCTAAAATTCGTCCTGCAAGCCCCCGTGGGGGTTATTTTTTCAGATTTTTCCGCGATCCTTTTTGTTCACTTTTACCGATTTTTTATGAACATTTTGTTTAAAATTAAAGGGTGACTTTTTAACATTTATATGGTATTCTATAGACAACACAGACGGATACCCCGGTGTCGGGAGTCCGTACACACACTATCTCGAGGACAGGATTCCTGTCCGATCCGCGGCCGCCTGCACGTCATCGGGTCGCCGCGGTTTTTTCTATAGAAAAAAGCCCTCCGGGCAGGATCGCACTGCGGAAGCGAGGAATTATGTCGCTTTTTCAACCCGCTGCAGCCAAAGAATCCCATAAAGCAGGATTCTTTCTTAATTGTAGTGCCAAAACCGGTTCTTTACGGGTTCTGGCTGTATTTTCGAGTATTGGTGTGAATTTTATCTTGATGAGAAGGAGACTCTCTTATGAGCACAGAGAACTTAGAACACGAAGATCAAAACAGAACACCAGAACCGACCATCGATATCCGGAGCAATGAAGCACCCGCTGATCCGGAACAGGAAATTGTTTCCCAGGGTGTTCACAACTACAGCGCCGCTGAAACGTATGTGCGTCCGACCGATCCGGCCATTCTGCAGCAGCTTGAGTGGTTCCAGGACCAGAAACTGGCACTGATGATGCATTTCGGTCTGTACTGCCAGCCGGGTATGGTTGCTTCCTGGGCATTAAGTGACAAGGATTCTGACTGGTCCCGCCACCAGGTAAACTGGGCAGACGGAGAAACGTTCAAAAAACAGTATTTTAATCTGAACCGTTCGTTCAACCCAGTCCGCTTCCAGCCGGAGGAGTGGGCACAGATGGCAGAGGACTGCGGGTTCCGATATCTGATTCTGACCACAAAGCATCACGACGGATTCTGCCTCTGGGATACGAAATATACCGATTATAAGACAACCGCAGAGGACTGCCCGTTCCATGAGCACAAAAATGCGGATATCGTGAAATCCATGTTTGATGCATTCCGTAAGAAAGGCATCGGCATCGGCGCTTACTTTTCCAAAGCAGACTGGCACTGCCCGGACTACTGGAATGAGGAGCTTAGAAAAGACGGCATGACATCCCGCGGACCATCCTACGATCCGAAGGAGTACCCGGAAGTGTGGAACCGTTTTAAAGAATATACAAAGAATCAGGTGCTGGAGCTCTGCGAGAATTACGGCAAGCTGGATATTCTCTGGTTCGATGCCGGCTGGGTGTGCGAGCATAACGGACAGGATATCGATCTTGGCGGGATCGTTGACGAAGCGCGTAAGATTCAGCCATGGGTTCTCTCCGTTGACCGTACGATCGGCGGCGCTTATGAGAACTACGTTACCCCGGAGCTCTGCATTCCGGAAGAGCCGCTGAACGTTCCGTGGGAGAGCTGCCTGACACTCGGCGTAGACTTTACGTACGAATACGGCGATCACTACAAATCCCCGCGTGAACTCGTCGGCCTGCTGGTTAACATCGTTGCCAAAGGCGGCAACATGGCACTGAACGTCAGCCCGCAGCCAGACGGCCGTATCCCGGTCGACGCCTGGGACAGCCTGAACGGCTTTGGACAGTGGATGAAAACCTACGGCGACGCCATCTACGGAACCCGCGTCTGCGCACCGTACCAGAGCGGAAACCTTTCGTTCACACAGAAGGGTGACTCCGTGTATGTATTCCGGCTGTATCCGACGGTGCAGGAATCGGTAGAGGCTGAGATTTTCGTGCCGTATACAGAAGAGAAGATTTCTGAGATCTGCATGGTGGAGAATGGGGAAACGGTTGCTTTCAGAGAAGTGGAAGGCGGACTTTGCATCACCGTTCCGGCAGGATACCGAAGAGGCTCAGCACCGATTGCGTTGGTGTTTGAGATGAAGAAAGAACGGTAAATCAACAAGTGTAAACGTTTCCTTGATCCATTCAGGTCGGCTGGATTAGTCATTGATACGCCTAACGTCAAAACAGTTCAAGTGCATTTCTGCACCTGAACTGTTTTTCTGCTTTTTCAATATAATTGAAAAAACTATATTCATTTAAGAAGTTGAATCTTCCCTATATGGTAATATTCTCAGAATTTCATCTGTCTGCATGTTCTGACACCGTTGACGTAAATATCATTTGCCAGTTCTGTGACTAGCCGCATATCCTGCCAGGTTTCACACTTGTTCCCCATAAAAGTAATGTTATCAAAATGGACATCATGAACACGTACTTCTTCTGTCGGTGTCTGGTACCCCCGGATCACGGAAACCGGGATATCTCCGTTCAGCACCTGGATATTATCAAAATAGATATCATTAATCTCTCCTTTGGCAAGCTGTTCCGTATATTTGCAAAGCAAAACCTTAATATCGAACAGTTTCTGTTCTGCCTGCTCTACTCTGATATTTTTATAATGTATATCATGAACATGACCGCCATCTGCCTGATGGATGGAAATCGCCGCACCACCCATGTTTCCTTCATACTGGCAGTGTATGATGTCACAGTCTTCAAATACCAGGTCGTGGATTTCGCTCTGAAGGGCATAACCAAGCTCTATGGCATTACCGGGTTCTGCATTCCAGATTACGTTATTGTGAACACGCACTTTTGTTACATCACGTACCGTTGACGGATCTTCAAACAATCTTTGGGATTTGATGCAGATACTGTCGTCTGTGGAACGGATAAAGCAATTTTTCACCTCTACATCCTGGCTGCTCGTAATATCAATACCGTCTCCCGTTACAATCCTCGACATAATATTCATATTATCAATCACAACATGGTCACACGCCGCAGGAACTACATGCCAGGAAGGTCCGTCTACAGCCGTAAAGCCTTTTAAGAGTACATTATTACACCACTTGGTATAGATAAAGAAACGGTGTGCATTACTGTCCGGCAGATGCCAGCAGGCTCCGTTGATAATTCCGTTTCCTACAATGGAAATATTGTCACAATGGTCTGCATATACACACCCTGATACAACAGCACCTTCCTCAATATAAACCGTATCATTGGACTTTAAGGTAAGAACTCCTACATTATATACCTTGTCCTTTTCAAAGCAGATGGTGGTATCTGCCGGTTTCTCAATCCTGTGCGAGCAAAGTACAAACAATGCATCATGAAGACCACCATCTGTCTCTACAGTAAACTTTCTCGGCTCATCAAGATGGATATGGACTGTTTCTCCTTTTACAGAAGGAACTATGCCAAAGCTGGACGGACGGATTTCAAGTTTTTCATATGATGCATGGATTGAAATCTCCAGATCATACGCTTCGTTATCTACTACTACAACATAGTCAAACGAATCTGTATGGTATACCACTCGCTCTGTTCCATTGCAGGTAACACTGTATTTTGCTGATTTTTCCAATTCATCTACAGAATTTAAAATAAATCTCGGTTCCTTGACCGGGTCCGGATTAGGATAATAAATCAAATCATTTTCAAAATCCTTCATGTCTCTTTTCCCTCCTATGCTCGTATAATGTTCTCAGAAACAAGGTGGTCACTACTGTTTCCAATACTGATACGCAGTTTCATTCCGCTGCTGACGGTTTCCATGTTTTTCCCATAATATGAAAATTCTTCCTGGTCAATCAAGAAATCTACATCCTTCTTTTCCCCCGGCTCCAGGAAAACCTTTCGGAAACGGACAAGTTCTTTCTTTGGACGTACTACAGATGCATATAATGTTTCATAATAACACTGGACTACTTCTGCTCCCGCAACATTCCCTGTATTGCACACATTACAATGTATATGTACTTTTTTATCCTGTCCTGTCTGCACATCAATGTCCGAAATATCAAACTCTGTATAGGACAATCCATAGCCAAATGGATATAACGGCGTATTTGGGATATCCATATATCTGCTGGTGAAACGATTTTCTGAATTATCTTCTGTAAGTATATGTCCGGTTTTTACATCCCAGTAGCTTATGGGCACCTGTCCCACACACCATGGGATACTCACAGCTAATTTGCCGGAAGGGTTTATTCTGCCATACACAAGATCTATGATTGCTTCAGCTCCCATAGTGCCGGGTCTCCATGCCATAATGACAGCCTTGGATCTTTCTGATATCCTCCGCAGGTCCAATGGTCTTCCTGTAATTACCACAGTCACAATATTACTTGTACGTTCTGCTATTTTTTCAAATAACACCTGCTGTTCTTCCGGCAAAGTCAGGAATGCCCTGCTGGCAGCCTCTCCTGACTGGGACTCATGTTCCCCAAGTACACATACAACCGTATCTTCATGGGTTATCGTTTCCAGCCACTGCTCATCCCTTGGCTTGTCAGACACTTCCTGTTCCACCTGCCATACCTTACACTCTTCATCAGAAAGAATATTGCATCCTGTAATACATTCTGCTTCTATCTGCTTTTTTTGTAAAATATCTTCTATTGTTTCAACTGCCTCATGTTCTCCAAAAATTGACCAGCGGCTTAAGAATTCTCTTGACGCTGTATAAGGACCTGCCCAGATAACTTTCTTCTTCATGCTTAATGGCAGCAGCTTTTCATTTTTCAAAAGGACACAGCTTTCGCCAGCCAGCTGATATGCTTTTTCCCGGTTATGCAGAGTAAGTTTTCCACTCTTTCCAAGACCGGCAAACGGATTTTCAAAAAGCCCAAGCTGATTTTTCATCATCAGGACCCGGAATGCACTTTCGTCGATAAATGATTCCGGAATCTGTCCGTTCTTCACCAGTTCCTCCAGTCGGAACATATAAGCAGGACTCATCATATCTATATCCACTCCGGCTTCTATGGCCTGAATCGCCGCTTCATCCATATCGGCTGCCACACCCTGTTCTTCCAGCTGTCCGATGGAACCCCAGTCTGAGATCACTGTACCATCAAATCCTTCTTTATCCCGCAGAAGGTCTCTGAGAAGTTCCTTATTCCCACTGATCGGTTTTCGGTCTATGGCATTAAAAGCGGTCATAACCATAGCAGGTTTTGCCTTCAACGCCATGCGGAAAGGTTTTACATACTGTTCCAGAAATGTTCGCTGGGATATTTCAACATCATTATATTCCCGGCCTGCATTCACTGCTCCATAACCCGCAAAATGCTTCAGGCATGCCGCTATTCCGGCATCATCTTTCTGCTGATAGCCATCTACCATTGCTTTTCCCATGATCCCATTTACATATGGATCTTCTCCAAAGGATTCCATCATCCTTCCCCATCTGGGATCTCTTGAAACATCAATCATAGGAGAAAATGTTGCTCTGAGCCCTTCTGAAGATGCCTCCGAGGCAGCTATAGAAGCCGCCTCAGACACCAGTTCCGGATGAAATGAACACGCCTGCCCCAACGGAATCGGAAAAATCGTCCGACATCCATGGATAACATCTGCCATAAAGAGAAGCGGGATATGATGGGGATGCTGTTCCATATATCTGCTCTGGATATCATAAATTTTATCTTTACCGATCACTCCTAGCACTGAACCGGCATATTGAATGATCCATTCCGGTGGTAACTGTTCGCCAACAACACCGGTAAGCACTGCCTCTTTGTCAAAATATACACCGGTAAGCTGTACCATCTGTCCTATTTTTTCCTGCAAAGACATTTCTGAAAGCAATTGCTGCAATTTATCTATTTCCATGATTACTCCTTATGTTTGATCTGTTTATTTCTAATGTTCATTTCTCCAAAGAGCACCTGAGCTGTTTTTCTGCTTTTTCAATATAATTGTATCATACAAGCGGCCTTACGGTTCCTTCCGTAATTCCATTTTCATTAAACGCATCGACTCTCACATATACCGTTTCGCCTTCGACCAGCGCGCCAATATTCTGCTCCGGCATAAAGGTCATGCAGCTGTGATACAGCTTGTCCGGAGCAAAACCCCAGAGGACGTTGTATCCGACGGCGTCTGTCTGCGGCTCAATGGTGATGCGCATATCCATGGTTCCGGTTCGTTCTGCCTGATACTGCGGTGCGAATGGTTTTTCGCCGTTGCCGAGTCCGAAGACACGAAAGCCGGAGATGCATGGATTCTGATTGTACGGTACTTCAAAAACAGTAAGTTTCAGATAGCGGATCTGTACACCCTCTTCTTTTACAACGAAATCGTGTGGCAGATTAGTTTCTGCGTCTGATTTGTCTGCCAGGGCAAAATAGTTTGTTCCATCGGCGGATGCCTCAAGCAGCCATCTTGTTTTATGCTGACTCGGGTCGATATATCGTTCGCCCTGACGCTCGCCCGGCAGGGGTACATCGATTTTATCATCCGCAAAATTGATCTGTACGGCGCGGACATCTTTTACCTCACCAAGATCCATCGAAATCCACTCGCCCGGCTGATTTCCGGTGGCGCGCCACCAGGTCTGGATATTTTCATCTGCCGCAAACGACGGTTCTCTGCCTTCTTCAGAGGACGATGCACTCATTGCTTTCTGATAGCTTAAGAGATACCACTCCGGTTTTGCCCATGGATCTTCTTTTGCCTGCTCCACTGCCATCGGCCAGTCGCCGAACTGCTGATTGCAGAACAGGACACCATCTTCGTCAAAGCCTGCCCGCCAGATGCCAACACGACGCTCCATATCGTGGTTTTTGCTGATCTGCATTGTCGCGGTATGCCACCAGTTTCCATAGCGGTCTTCCATCGTCGAACCGTGGCCTGCACCGCGCAGGAATCCGCCCGGTTTATAGGAATATGGATTGTTCTTTGCCAGATGGAACGGGCCAAGCGGGGAATCGCTCTCGTAAACACCGTCACCGTAAACGTTGTATTCCGTTCCCGGGCCGGCATACTGGAGATAATAGATTCCATTGTGCTTTGTCATCCATGCGCCCTCGATGAACGGTCTCTGGCTGAACATGATTTTGGCAAACCCGATCTGCTCCTCCGTCAGATGATCCGCATCTTTTCCCTGTGCTTTCAGAAATTCTTTGAATTTTTCAACGGCTTCTTCTTCACTCAGCGGCATTTTGGAATGATTTTCTCCGACGCGCTCGTATCCGATTTTTTCCGGCTGACCGTAGATCAGTTCTTTTCTCTCTGCCTTTGGAATCATTGTCTCCGGGTCAAGCTCCACACCCCAGATCGGAGTCACGTTATTGCATCCCCAGTAAAAATAGAGCTTTCCGTCATCATCAAGAAACAGGTTCGGATCCCAGAAATCGAAAGTTCCCGGAATGCGCTCAAACGGACCGTTTAAGATATCTTTCGTACGGTAAAAATCGCAGATCGTGCCACGACGGGATGCGCTGAAATACACGTAATCGCCGACCACGCGCACATCCGGCGCATAGTCATACAGCGGCAGGCTCTCCGGCAGCCGGTGGCTCTCCCAGTGCACCATATCCTCCGAAACCCAGACGCTCAACGTCATGGACGCAAAAATATAATACTTTCCCTGAAATAAAATCATCGACGGATCGGCGGCCTCGCGGGAAATCTTGTCCTCACCGCTTCTCATATCCTGAATAAACTGGTAACGGTAATCCATATTTAACGGATTGCAGAAATACTGTTTTTTCATCAAAATTCCTCTTTCCGGACAGTACGTAAAAACCCCTGTTCGTACATCCTTTTTTCTTATGATAGAAAAAGTTTAGCATATCCCGCAAAGAAAGGAAATGTTCTGATTTGACTTTTTTGTTGCACTTTTTGGACTGTTTTTTTGTCTCAGGTATTGGACAAATTCCTGTGTTGGATTTATAATTCGTGTAATTTCAAATTGCAGAAAACAAGATCTGCAAGCCGAGTTTTCAGCATGGATCGAGGTTGGAATGGAATGCGGCGATTTTACCCTGATACTGCAATCAGGAGAGAAACGTGCAAAGATAGATTTGAGTCAATTCACAGAAGAAAAACCGGAACCTTTCCCGATAAACACCGTTTTCGTGCCGAAACAGCTTCTCGCAAATGTACTTCAGGCCGGAAAAGAGTTTTGCCTGGGTGCAAAAAATCTGAACCCCACAACGAAGGATTCTGCAATTGGAAAGGGAATCCAGATGATCGCCAGACAGACACAAGAAGTATTTGCAGACTGTCATGACGGAGATACAAACATCCGGGTCAGCACATGGATTGAAAAGCTGCTGGCTGTAAAAGACAATCTTGAATATGGAATTGTCAGTTCGGAACGAACGACAAATCGCTGGGCCTATCTGGATGAAAAGCTTCTTATGATGGATTTCCGTACAGCTTTGGCACAGAATTTATACCAGCTGAATGTCTTGCCGATTGAAGCAAATGGTGCAATATTTGATCCTCATATCCATGATGCAGTACACATCGAAGAGACAGACCGGGTGGAAGAAGACAGAGTTGTCGAGGAAATACAGAAAGGCTACTTCTTCGGAGAAAAACTGTATCGACCGACAAAGGTTATTGTTTCTAAAAATTCCTGTCAAAAGTAATGCTCTGAATACACTTCAAAAGCACCGGCCAAATGGTCGGTGCTTAAATAATGGTTTCATCATTCCTGTCAAAAATAATACTCTGTCATGTGTGTCTTGATATATACGAATCAATTTCTCAAACGCACAGATCATTAACCGATATATAAATTAAGGGTGAAGAGGAGCCTGTTTTTAAAGCTCCTCATCACCCTTGACAAACCCTAAAAGAATTTAACCGAATCAACCAAGTCCTGATAAGCTGTGAAGCAGCTATTCAGTTATGAGCAAGTAACGAAGCGGATTGCGAATATCCGCTTTGGCTTTACAGACGAGAGTATGAAACTTTTTCTGTAAAATAATGTTTGGAAGGTTCTTCTATGATACAATAAATATCATTAGGAGGACCTTTTATTATGGCAAGACAAAAGAAACCGGTACATCGAGTACAAATGACCGAAGGAAAACGAAACATCATCCATCAGCTCCTGGAAGAGTATGATATCCAGTCTGCTGAAGACATCCAGGATGCGCTCAAGGATCTTTTAGGCGGTACCATTAAGGAAATGATGGAAGCGGAAATGGACGATCATCTCGGCTATGAAAAATCAGAACGTTCGGATCATGATGATTACCGCAATGGGTATAAGCGCAAACAGGTCAACAGCCGATATGGATCGATGGAAATCGAAGTGCCGCAGGACCGAAAATCAACATTTGAACCACAGGTGGTGAAAAAACGTCAGAAAGATATTTCTGATATTGATCAGAAGATTATTTCTATGTATGCCAAAGGAATGACTACCCGACAGATTTCCGAAACCATCGAAGATATTTATGGCTTTGAAACCTCGGAGAGTTTTATTTCCGATGTAACCGATAAGATCCTGCCACAGATCGAAGACTGGCAGAACCGGCCGTTGGACGAAGTCTATCCCATTCTCTACATTGACGCAATTCACTATTCCGTAAGAGATAATGGTGTGATCCGAAAGCTTGCAGCTTACGTGATTCTTGGAATCAACACGGAAGGAAAGAAAGAGGTTCTGACCATCAGCGTTGGAGACAATGAAAGCGCAAAATACTGGCTTTCCGTTATGAACGAACTGAAAAACCGGGGTGTCAAAGATGTATTAATCATCTGTGCAGATGGTTTAACCGGCATCAAAGAAGCAATCGCTGCTGCTTTTCCAAAAACCGAGTATCAGCGCTGTATCGTACACCAGGTAAGAAACACACTGAAATATGTCCCTGACAAGGACAGAAAAGCATTTGCAGCGGATCTGAAGACCATTTATCAGGCCGCAGATGAAAAGAAAGCGCTGGCAGCCTTAGATCGTGTAACTGAAAAATGGTCTCCCAAATATCCGAATTCCATGAAACGCTGGAAGGATAACTGGGATGCCATCTCTCCAATTTTCAAGTTTTCAACGACGGTCAGAACGATGATTTATACCACCAATGCGATTGAATCCCTGAATTCCACCTATCGGAAGCTGAATCGGCAGAGAAGCGTATTCCCAAGCGATACGGCCCTTTTAAAAGCGCTGTACCTGGCCACTTTTGAGGCTACGAAAAAATGGACCAGTACGATTCGAAACTGGGCGCAGGTATATGGCGAACTGAGTATTATGTACGAAGGTCGTCTTCCAGAATAACGAGTAAACCGACGATCAAGACAGGCGGAAAACCGCCTGCTCTTGACATGCCATTCAACAACTGTTATATATAAAACAAGGGTGAAAAGCTCAAACTGTAAGCTCACCACCTTTGCATATCATAGAAGAATCTTATTTACAGACTTTTTCTCACAGTCTCTTACAGACTGTTCCACAGTACTCCGGAAAATCTGTTTCTTGCAACTCTCACTCCACAGGACTGATTTTTTATGTCATTTCTGTATTTTTTCCTTCCATTTCTGTATTGTTTTTATGAAGACATGCTCTTTTTGCTTTTCATCTTCCTGTGCCTCATACTTAGATAATAAGGAATTAAGTTCCCTGTCCCATACCGAATAAAATCGAACAGTTTTTACTTCTTCCTGTATCGTTTTGATTTGTTTTTGATCTTGTCTCGAAAGACTCCGCATTCGTTTTTCTAGTTCCTTTTTGTAAATAGAAACCCCTTGCGGAAATCTTATATTGCTTGCCTCTCTTTTATCTTCTAACTCTATTCCTTTTCCCGATAAAACTTCTTCACTGTATAGCATTTGTAAAAAGGAGACTGCTTTTAAAGGTTGCTTTGTGTTCTTATTAATTCCTGCATAAAGTGTAACATTTGCAGTGAATCCGCCTTCCTGATTCGGCATTGCAAATACCGTATGAACTGTTTTTTCACCTCCAAGTTCTTCCAAATCATTTAGACTTACTACTCCTGTATCTTTTATTTTCCAGTTTAAAGCTAATGATCTTGTTTTTAATGCTACTGTTTCATCCAAAACTTTTTTTATCTGCTCTTCCGAATATAGAAGTGTTTTTTTCTTATAATCAACCACCTCACTAAATGTATCAAAAAATTGAACCCCACTTCTTTGCCCTACAATCTGTTGAATTGCTTTTTCTTTTTGTCTGGCTAATTCCAGCCAATTTCTTGATATTTCTGTATTTTCCGGTAAATCCTGTGTTGTAAATGCATATAGAAAATAATCGTATGTCATAGGAAGCAGTATTTGTTCCTCATTAGCCATACCTGCAGACAAAATCTTCTCTTCTAAAATATCTATATCAAAATATTTCATGTATGGTTTCAACGAAAGAAAGGTTCCCTGATACATTTCTTTTTTGGGGTCTTCAAAAACAACTACTCTTTGCTCACTCCAAGTCGGATTCGGCCCTTCTGCGAAAAATACATCCGGCCCTTCTCCCGTCGTAATTTCATTCTGGATCTCCTGTACTTTTTCTTCCGAAGCCTGTTGCCCTGATGGGATTACCATTAATTCCACTCCATTATTTTTATATATTTTCTTCCAGGCTGCCACTATTTGAAGTACCGTTTTTTTATTTTCTTCATCAACACAAATTTTTAATGGCATTTCCGTTTTCTCAATTTCAATCTTGGCTTGTGTATCTGCATATACCGTTTCTGCATTTAAGCTTCCACTGACTAATGTGATGTTAATCAGAATCAAACCAAAAATTTCTTTCAACCTTTTTCCCATCATTATGCTACCCCCTATGTTTCTATATAGCACAAGGCTATTGCATGACTTCTGTTTTTTTACATATCATACAACAGCCTTGTGTTTTAACCATTAATTATCATATCCGTGACAAATTGTTTTTGTTTCTTTCACATTAGCAGTATTTCCTGCGTTACAATTTAAACATTTTGTAGTTTTTATTCCTGTTCTATACTGCTTCAAATCAGTTCCCCATGCGTGACCATGAGTACATGTAACTGTACCACTGCTTATCCAGCTTCCCCATACGGTTGACGATGTTATTCTTCCTCCACATCTCGGGCAAACTGCAGCATACGGCATAATTTCTTCATACGCAAAAGTATTCTTACTTTCGATAACATCCGCTTTTGTTACATTGGCAGAAAATGTACTGGCCAACATTAAGGTCATTAGAAAAATGGAAATTTTTTTCTTTACCGCTTTCATACTTTTCTCCTTAAAAATTTATTATACCTGTCAACGTACGTTCTACATTTGTATAACAAAAAATACCATACTTCCTACTTTTTGTCAATCTTTTTCTACATTTGTCTAATTAATCATTATACCCATGGCAGACTATTTTTTCTTGCCTGATCTTTATCTCAAAAAAATTTCCACATTCATTACACCTGATTTTTTCTACTCCATATCTGGCTTTCTGTAAGTCATCTCCCCATGCATATTGATGTGTACATACTACATTTTTTTCATTTTCCCATGCATTCCAAACCACTTCTCCTTGTACCGCAGCTTTGCATTTGGGACAATTTTCTATATGCGATGATGACCATATTTGTCGCGCTATTTGCATTTCCGAAAAACTCAAAATAATTATTCCAAAAAGAAAAACAGTGACGTATATTCGAAATTTTTTTCTTGCTAAAAACACATTGTAAAATCGTTCTTTCAGTATCTCTGTTTCTGATACCATTGAAACAACTCCAGACAATTCTTTTTTCGTTTGTTTTGAAGCCACTTTTAAAATAACATTGCAATAATCTTTCCGTTGCGTCAGATTCATATGTTTTGTAACAGTCTCATCACAGACACATTCGATATCTATATTTGCCATTTTTTGCACCCACAGCATTGGGATACAAAACCAATAAACATCCCTTATAATTTGAAGAAACCTTTTATACCATAAATCGTGTTTTTTCTGATGTGTCAATTCATGTAAAAAAATCAAATACCATTCTTCATAGGAATAATTTTCCGTTTCCAGCATTTCTTGTGGAATCAATACTTTTGTATTTCGTACACCAAACAACATAGGAGAATAAAAATCTTGATTTTCACAGACCCATATTTCTGTTTTTTTTATTTTACAAACTTCGCTTGCTTTTTTTAGAGCTTCTAATACGGAATTTTTTTGCATTCTTTTACATTCTGCAAATATTCTTTTTTTCCATATTCTATATTGTATTGCGTGAAACAAAAGGCATAAAATCATCCCTGCAAGCCATATATACGGCAAAAATTTTTCGCCTGACATCCACTCTCGAATTGAAACGTTTCCAATTTTCGTCATGATCGCAGTCTTTTGATTTTGTTCCCCCATATAATATGCCGGCATAGAAATTATAAAAAAATGTTGCCGGAATTTCTCCGTCACACTCCAAAACGGAAAGCACATTTTAATTGTCAGAAGTATCCAGACTACCTTTCTCCAGTAATGACCGAGTCTTTTCCCCATTATTTTTTGTACAACATATGCCATAAATGCGACTATGCCTATGAAAAGATTCCACTTTATGATAAATGCCATCTGTAACTATGTCCTCTACACCACTTTTTCTATTTTTGTCTGTCAATAAATTCCTGCAATTGCTTAACCTCTTTTGAGCTAAGTTTTTCTCCATCATACAATGACGATGCGAATTTTGCTAATGACCCTTGAAACATTTTATCTAACATGTTTTTTCCAACTGTGCCTATATAGTTTTCTTTTTCTACTAATGGTACATAAAGATTTGATTTCCCATTCCTCACTTTTTGAATAAATCCTTTTTTTTCCAAACGAGTAAGCAATGTTAAAATGGTACTCGGTGCAATGTTTTTCTCTACATTCAATTTCTCTTCAATTTGAAATCGGCTGACAGGTTCCGCATATTCCCATACAATCATCATAATTTCCTGTTCTGATTCTGGTAATTTTTTCATTTCTACTCTCCGCTTTTCTCTACTTTGACCAGATTATAGCATATTTTCCAGAAAATTGTTGCACTTTTTGGGACTGTTTTCCGCCTTCCGAAGCTAGATTCTAGCATGATTCTTGATTTTTTCTTCCGTTTCGCATAGCTTTGAATGCACTTCAAAAGCACCGGCCAAATGGTCGGTGCCTAAATACTGGTTTCATCAAAAATGGTTCATCTTATACCACACATAAATATGCAAAATATCCTGCATAGCATAAAAGCATAACGACACCACACGTTTTCCGTAATTCCCTGTTCTTGTACGTCCCAATCCATAAAACCAGACCTGCCAGAATTGCGATTCCTGTGTCTACAATAAATTTAGTTTCAAATGGCACAGGACAGATCAGTGCGGCTGTTCCAATTACAAATAAAATATTAAAAATATTGCTTCCGACAATATTTCCGATTGCAATCCCTGCATTTCCTCTTTTTGCCGCTGTCACAGATGTTACCAGCTCTGGAAGAGATGTTCCGAGAGCAACTATCGTCAATCCGATAAAACGCTCACTCATTCCAAAGTATCGGGCAATCTCGGTTGCCCCGCTGACGGCAAAATCACTTCCTTTTACAACCAGGACACCGCCTGCCACCATCAAAAGAAGACATTTCCAGACAGGATAATTTTTCGCTTCCTCCTCTTCCGGATTTTCCCCTTTTTTCGACATTACAAACAAATAGCCAAGATATACAAGAAACAGTGCCCATAAGACTATGCCCTCGGCAAACGTTACTTTTCCTCCTGTCATTCCGCATATCATTAAAACTACCGTAACAAACATCATAAACGGTATTTCATAAAACAAGGTAGACCTTTGTATTGCCACATTTGTTATTAATGCCGTAAGTCCGAGAATAATAAAAATATTCAAAATATTGCTTCCAACCACATTTCCTATCGTAATTCCTGCGTTCTGCTGCATCGCTGCGGTAATACTTACAGCAGCCTCCGGCATACTCGTTCCCATTGCAACAATGGTAAGTCCGATAATCAGCTGGGGAATTCCAAACTTTCTTGCTATGCTTGCAGACCCTTCCACAAACCAGTCTGCTCCTTTTACCAGAAAAAGGAAACCCACTATCAAAATTCCTGCCTGTAACATCATACGTATCTTCCTCTCTTTCTTTTGCATTCTTTGCAGCAGGTGTTATAGGCATAAAAAAAGAGACTCCTACTGCATCTACAGTAAAAGTCTCGCTATTTAATCACTTTCCGAGTTATTGAATGTCAATAGCTGTACTGACGAAGAAGTGAACACGGTTGGCTAGCTACTCCCTTTTATTTTTCCAGTTTATCAAATTTCTTTTTTTTCGTCAACGTTTTTTATTTCTCTTTTTAAAAGAAAAAATAGAGTATGGATTGTTTCCATACCCTTTTGATTTTCACAAATCCTTTGTCTGGTTCTGGTTTTATTACATCATCATTGAGGAAAATCATATCATTATTCTTACACCATGCCGGAATCCATCTTCTGCAAATCCAAAAAACCTCCAAACTGAATCACTCTGTATGATTTCAGTTTGAAGGTTCTGGTCATTCTTTATTCCAGGTTCATGCATAATCCCCAATCCTGGTCATTGGCATACGGATCGGCAAAATCGGTTTTCTGTCCGTTGACGGAATACGGATACAGGTACGCACAGGTCGCTGTTCCATCCTCAAAGAACATGGACAGCACGCCGCGCAGGGAATGCTCACCGCGGATATTATATTCTTCGTTTCCGGTCAGGCGAGCGTAACGCTTGAAGGTTCGACCGTTTTCTGCACTCCAGTAGTGCGGGAAAGTGTCTCCGAAGACTCTGCGTTTTCCGAACCAGTAGCCGTCCCAATGGCGGATTGCAATTTCATGCAGATGGTAGTCCGGCTGCTGGCCGTCGAAGAGTTCGAGGACGGCGATCTGCTGCTCGGCTCCGCGCAGGTATTTTTCTTCCCCGGTCACTTCGTAAACCTGAAGAATGACTTCGGCCGCCGGCTGTACGATCGATTGCTCGTAATTTACCTCCGAAGCCGGATAAGCCGTTCCGATCTCAATCAGTTGGTCGGCATGACGTTGGAACAGATCTTTTACTGTTTTCAGATCCTCCTGTTCTCCTGCTTTTTCCAGCTCTTGACAGAGCATCACAATCGGCATTTCAATCGGATAAAAACGGAATCCATCCTGTTCATAAAATTTCTCTGTGATACGAACTGCTGTCTTCAGATCTTCTTTTTCTCCCCACAGCTTCCAGCATTCAAGAAAGAATGTCACTGCCCATGGATAGTTGTAAAGCCGGAAATAGCTGTTGTCTTTTCCTGAGCAGTTGCATACAAGTCCAGTTGATGCATTTACCAGCTCGCGAAGATAGAATGCATGGTACTCACGAAGACTCTGCTCCGCTTTTTCCCGGTCTTTTAAAAGATTCTGCTGCAGTGCCCGTGCAATCAGCACACCCATACCGGTACGCTCCCGTCCGGCATTGAAATCATTTTCCGGCGTGCAGACAAGAAGTTTCTCTTCGTTATCATACGGCAGATAGGCACCCTGCAGTTCTTTGATCTTTCCATGATACTGCTGGTGATCAACAATAAACGCACACCGTTTTGCAGCCAGTGTTTCCGGCCGCTCCTGCACGAGAAGACGGCAGGTGGTTTTCACCTCGTCGGCACAGATCGAAAGTACATACTCCCCTGTTTTTTCATTTTCAAACAGATATTCATAAACACCATTTTCCGTCTTTTCCAGCGATGTTCCGTTTACCGTTACATTTTCTGCCTGAAATACCGGTTCAATGGTTACCTTACCCGTCTCTCCCGGATAAATCACATACTGCTCCGCATCCACCAGAATCACCTGGGAAAATGCTCTTAATTTCTCCCGGAAATCTTCGCGTCCCTGATGCGGAAATACTTTCCACTCCAGCTTCATTGTATCTCCCGGCGCAAATTCCTGTGCGGACGGGTGCAGCCAGAAGCAGCCTCTGTCATTGCTCTGCAGTTTCAGATCGCGCTCAATACTGTAAGCAGAAAGACTGCCTTTTGTGAGCACCATTCCCAGATGCGGAGCCGCACCGCCCATGCGGAGCGCCATAATATAACTGGTATTCTCCCCACAGAAAACATGTGCATGACACCGATAGTCACGGCAGGTCACACTGTCCGTGTAGCGGTCCTGCAACGGAAATGAAACCCCAATACTTCCGGCATTTGTAAAATACGGATGCGCACCGTTGTAAGAAACCACAATCTTCGTTGTCAGCACATCTCCGTCTTTCTCATTCTGCACCTCAGCCGAAAACTCCGGCGGGCATTTCACCTCGGCGTATGGGAAATCCTCCCGCAGCCAGTTCATCTGTTTTGGATCTTTGGAAAATACAATTTCTTTCACGTTCCCAACTCTCATTTTTTATTTCCCCTTTCGTTTTTTTGATCCCGCTTTTTGAACTCCATGTAAAATTTATTTGCTGCTTTGATCATACTATATCTACATGCTCTTTTCTATATCTCTTTTTCCGTTTTACTTTATTTTTTCTTTCTTGCCGATAGTATTTTTTCTCAATTTTTGTTATACTGAAAATGTATGCGTATCAAACTCCGGCATTGCTCTTTCAAGCTGCCGACACATACATAAACTTCATAAAAGGGGGTATCTTTTTCATGGATACGTATGTCATTTTAAAAGACCTGGCAATCATTATCGTATTCGCAAAATTGTTTGGTATTCTTGCCAGAAAATGCAAGGCTCCGCAGGTTGTGGGCGAGCTGATTGCCGGTATTGTCCTTGGACCCAGTGTGCTGGGACTTGTTCAGCAGTCTGACTTTCTCGCACAGATGGCGGAGATCGGTGTCATTTTGCTGATGTTCTCCGCAGGTCTTGGCACCAGCCTGAAGGATCTGCTCCGCACCGGAGTGAAATCCCTGCTGATCGCCTGTGCCGGCGTTTTTGTTCCTCTCGTTCTTGGAGCCATCTTATACATGAGCTTTTATGGCTTCTCTGCTGTCGGAACGGAAGAATTTTACCACGCTGTTTTTATCGGTGTTATTCTGACTGCAACATCGGTCAGCATCACCGTACAGGCCTTGAAAGAACTCGGCAAGCTGAAAACAGAGGTTGGAACAACCATCTTAAATGCGGCCATCATCGACGATGTCATTGGTATCATTGTGCTGACTGTTGTCATCGGTTTTAAAGATCCGACATCCAATCCGCTGAAAGTAGCAGCCTCCACCATTCTGTTTTTTGCCCTTGCGATTGTGCTCGGTTTTCTCTGCTTTAAGCTGTTCAACCGCATGAACTCCGTATTTCCGCACACCCGCCGTCTCCCGATTCTGGGTCTTGCGCTCTGCTTCGGACTGTCCTACATTTCCGAAAAATATTTCGGCATCGCCGATATTACCGGTGCATACGTTGCGGGCGTTATCCTGTGTTCCCTCGATTCTTCCGATTACATCGAAGAAAAAATGGATATCAGCTCCTATATGATTTTCGGACCGATTTTCTTTGCAAGTATCGGACTCAAAACAACGCTCAGCGGCATGAACGAGAAATTCGTACTCTTTGCCATCTGTTTCGTCATCGTCGGCCTTGCCGCAAAAATTATCGGCTGTGGCCTGATGTCAAAGGGATGCGGCTTTACCTGGGGCGACAGCCTGAAAATCGGTGTCGGTATGATGACCCGTGGTGAAGTCTGTCTGATCGTTGCGCAAAAGGGTCTGAATGCAGGCTTTTTATCCGGCGATTTCTTCAGTGCCGTGATTCTGCTGATTCTCTTCTCGAGTATTGCAACACCGATTATGCTGAAAATCTTATACGAGAAAATGCCGACGGCAAAAGATTCTGCAAAGGCATCCTGACTTTCCTTTTACCAAAACAGGGCGCTGTGCCATTTCCTGCACAGCGCCCTGTTTTTTTCATATCAACCGGTAAGTTCTGATTTTTTCTACCACAGAATCTTCTCTGCCTCAGCTCCATCCGCAAACGGTCCCGGCATTGCTGCCACGCCGCGGTGCTCGCCAAGATAGTCCTGATCGAAGATAATCGTGCTTCCGTCCGGATCTTCGAATCTCTGCTCTGGCTCGAAGGCGTATCCTAAAATATCACTGTTAATAATTCCCGTCCGGAAATCCTTCAGGAACTCATACACGTTCGTCTTGATGGAATAGTGGCCGTCTTTTTCCACAAGTTCCACCTTAACCTGGTTCTCGTTATCCATAAGATTCTCTTTTTCATTCACACACGCCTTTGCTCCGTTAAAGTAAGCGTTTCCGTTTACCCAAACCGGCAGATGACATTTATTGTGATACGGCTCCAGCTTGCTCATGTCGGCCGGTTTATCCAGCTCAAAGTGGCTGATCCACTCGTCATAGGTCGGATACTCGTCGAACACATGCGTTCCGACCTCCTGGTTATCCTCCATCTTGAAGCCCATGTCCTCAACCGTTTCTGTTTCCTCAACCGGGTAATTCTGGATAAAGATGTTGTTGTAGAACCGGTCATCGCCATGCAGGAATGTCATGAATCCGGCAACCTCGGTACGGTGACGGATGTGATACGGCGTGTAACGGTCTCCTGTTCCGCCGCCAACTGCAGTTAATGAGCCAAGCATCAGATTGTGTACGCAGGCAATACCATCGGTCGCCATACGAACGCTGACCGGTGAGAGCATAATGTTGTTATCGATCAGTGTCGGACCATGGCCAACCTCGATGAAAATATCCTGACTCATCATTGCGCCCTCTGCCTTTGGTGTTCCCTCCGGCGGGCAGTTGTCGTGCAGCAGGTTCTGGGTCAGGCGTGTTCCCTGTGCCTCCCAGTCGCACCAGATGCCCATCGTACAATGATGAATGTGATTTCTTCTCATCACAACATCGATCGCTGCATGCATCTTGATGCCGGAAATCTCGGCTCCGCCAAGCTGCTGCATATTGTTGATGTTGTGAATGTGGTTGTCCTCAATGATACTGAACACACCGCCCATCCGTCCGACAATACCGGTCTGCTCACAGTGATGGATGTGGCAGCGGCGGATGATATGGCTTCCGATGTTCTCCTTCGTCCAGCCGTGATACTGGCCGCGGCACACAGCATCACGCTCCATCTGGGTCGGGCTTTTTACGTGTTTTCTGGTAAAGTAATGGTCGTTCTCCGGATCGTAATATTTTCCGAGCGAAATACCGCAGCACTTGCTGTTGCTGACCTCACAGTCCTCAATAATCCATCCCTTCGACCAGTGCGGACCGATCATACCGTCCTGATAAGCAGCCGGCGGCGCCCATGTCGTTGCTGCCTTGCTGACATCAAATCCACTGAACGTAATGTAATTTACGCCTGTTTTCGACGGCATAAAGCAGTTCCGGCGCACGTTGATTTCTACTTTTTCCTCCGTCGGGTTTTTACCCTGGAAGTTTGCGTAGATGACCGTCTGATTTTTCTCTTTGTCCTGCTCGGTATACCATTTGTAAACCGACCACTCCGGCTCCCAGGACGGCGCATAAACCTCGCCCTTGATACACTCCTCGAGCGTCTCTGCCTCGTATAACTGGCGGTCATTCAGATAAACCGCGCCGGTATGGCGTACCACCGGTGCAAAATACCAGTCACCGCCGACCATTGTCGTGTATGGGTTATAATTGCCAAACACTCCGTTGTCTACACGGCATACCCACACATTATCTTTGTAATGCTCCCAGTCATTCATCGTTTCCGCACCGGTGATCTTTGCGCCGAGCGGCTTCTCACTCTTATAGACGATTCTTGCATCCTCGGTTCCTCCGTTGACCGGATCAACATATTCATGGTAAATACCAGGTGCAACCAGAACTTCATCTCCTGCCTTTGCAATTTTTGCCGCATCGTTGATGAACTTGAACGGCATCTCTTTTGTTCCGTTTCCATTCTTCGGAGCGGAATTATTGACATAGTAAATCATTTCTCTATACTCCTTTTTGTTATAGTAAAACCCGAAAACACTGCAAAAAAGGCTGTGACGCAATCATTCACTCTCTGCGGCGCTGAATTTTTTACGCTATTTTTTTGCGGGTCTATAGAATTTCTTTACGATAATGCTTCTTCCGCAGCCTCTTTTGATGCAAACGGGCCCGGCAGCGGATGAATGCCCTGACGGTTTCCGAAGTAGTCATATCGGAACACGATCGGCGTTCCATCCGGATTCTCATATTTCTGTTCCGGCTCAAATGCCATGCCAAGCGTCTCCGTTGAGATCACTGCACAGGCATTCTGCGGCAGATAATCGTAAACATTGGTCTCCAGTTTCCATTTTCCGTTCTCTTCTTTTACACCGATGGTGATTTCATGCTCGGTATCCACTACAGCGTCCTGTTCCTGCTCCGCCGGCTTCGCCCCATTGAAGTAAACGTTGCCGCCAAGCCATACCGGCAGCTTCTCGTAATACAGATCCGGTGACTTTCCGGAACCCATTCCGCAGTAGCCCTCAAATCTTGCCACGTACTCCTCCAATGTCGGATATCCGCTGTACGGTGCGGTTCCTGCTGTCAGATTTCCGTCATCCCACTCATTATCTCCGGTCAGTTTACGGATTTCTTCCATTCCCGCACGAACCGGCTTCTGGATGAAGATATTATTGTAGAACCGGCAGTCACCGTGAAGAACCGTCATAAATCCGTTGATCTCTGTGCGATGCGGCACATGGTACGGTGTGTAGCGTGGCGACGGCAGCTTGTCGGAGCCATTGTTGACACCGCGGCCGACAGCAGTAAACGATCCCGCGATCAGGTTATGTACTACCGCAACACCCTGCGTTGCCAGCTTCATCGCGCGGTCCGAAAGCAGTACGTTATTGTCCACCAGTGTCGGTCCGTGGGAAATTTCAATAAAGATATCCTCGCCGATACCGTCCATACCTTCTGGATTTGCATTTTCCTCGTTCGGCAGCGTATTGTCATGGAACAGGTTCTGCGTAACACGTGTGCCCTGTGCCTGCCAGTCAAGCCAAAGGCCTCTCGTACAGTGATGGAAATGGTTTCTTCGAATGATCACATCGATCGCCGCATGCATCTTGATGCCGCCGATCTCCGCACCCGCAAGGTTCTGTTTATTATTGATATGGTGAATGTGGTTATCCTCAATAATCGAGAACACACCGCCTAAATGGCCTACAATACCCGTCTGTCCACAGTCGTGGATGTTGCACCGGCGGATGATGTGGCTTCCGATGTTTTCCTTTGTCCATCCCTCTCGCTGCGCCTGGCAGATACAGTCACGCTCCGTCTGTGTGCCATCTTTGAATTTCCATTTGAGCCATTTATTGTCATTGTTCGGCTGTCTGTATTTTCCAAGTGAAATGCCCGAGCACTTCGAATCTGAAATTTCACAATCCTCGATGATCCATCCCTTTGACCAGTGCGGGCCGACCATTCCTTCCTGATATGCCGTCGGCGGAGCCCACTGGGTTGCCGCCTGTTTTACAACAAAGCCGGACAGCGTGATATAACCGATGCCCTCCTTCGATGGATAAAAGCAATTCTCGCGCACATTAATTTCCACCGTTTCCTCATTCGGGCTTTTCCCCTGGAAATTCACATAGAAAACGGTCTCATTCTTCTCTTCATCCTGCTCCACGTACCAGGTGTAAACCGTGAATGCCTGATCCCAGGATTTTTTATAGATCTCCGGCTTTTTCACCTTGTCCAGGCTCGTCACCTCATACATGGATTTTCCATTCAGATACACTTCTCCGGTGTGCGCCGTGTAGGATGCGATAAACCAGTCGCCGCTGACCAGAGTTGTGTATGGATTGTAATCCCCAAACAGTCCGTTTGAAACGCGCGCTGTCCACACATCACCTTCCAAATGCTCCCAGTTATCCACAATTTCCGCACCGGTAATCACAGCTTTTCCCGGTTCCACAGAACGGTACACAATTCTTGCATCCTCACATCCCGCATTCGCCGGATCTACATATTCCCGATATACGCCAGGCGCTACAAGCACCTCGTCACCGGGCCTTGCAATTTTTGCCGCCTCGGAAATCGTCTGAAATGGATATTCCTTCTGCCCATTTCCGCTTCGCACAGCATTTCCATCTACATAAATCTGCATTTTTCGCTTACCTCCCACTTCTTCACTTTTCATAAACTTTTATTATATTTTTGTGAATTTTCGCCAAAACCACATCACTCTTTTTCCGATTTCTGCCGTTCTTCACAATTTTCATATCTTAACCATAATACAGATCCTCGTAAAACACTACTTATATATTGCCGATCATTGCCCAGATGTTTCGATTTTTTCTATATTTTTTCTCTCTTCTGTTGTATAATACCGTTTATCAGATACGGAGGATTCTTTTGCCATGAAAAACGATTCGACTTCTTTTTTCGAAAACAATCATTTTGCTAACAGCTATGTTTACGATATCTCTATTTCGCATGTCCCCGCCTATTTCGGTCTGCACTGGCATCACTATATCGAAATTGTGCTTGCACAGGATAACGGCATTATCTATGAAGTAAATGGAGAAACCTTTCCGCTAAAGCCCGGTGATCTTCTTTTTATCTGGCCCGGCGAGCTGCACGCTGTTTCCACAACCAACAAAGAACATCGCCTGATCATGCTTCAGCTCGATGCAGATTTTCTGGAAAAACGCGTGGATTTCCAGTCTGTTGCTTATCTTTTTTATCAGATCCGTCTTCTGAATCAGAACAACTTCCCGGAAATCGAAAAGCTTCGCGGATTTCTGACAGAGCTGCGCAGGCTCTCCCTCTCCGGTATCAGTTTTTCCGAACTGCGCGGATGCGTTCTGCTATATCAGTTTTTTATTCTGCTCGGCGAAAATCTCTCCGTGCCGACCGAAACTGCCGCACCGCAAAAAACAGGCCATTCCGCACAGGTACACCGCCAGATGGTTGCTGCATGTACCTGGATCTCAAGTCACTGCACCGAACCGGTTTCCCTGGAAGAAGCATCAAAAGTCGCCGGATTCTCCCGCTGCCATTTTTCCAAGCTGTTCCGCGCATACACCGGCCTCTCCTTCACGGATTTCGTCACCAGGGAACGGCTCCATATCGCCGAAAACCTGTTAAAAAAACCGGATCTCACGATCACCGAAGTGTCGCTCGAATCCGGTTTTAACAGTATTTCTACGTTTAACAGAGTCTTTTTGAAATCAAAAAATGTAAGCCCTACCGACTTCCGTCAGATGTACCTGCAATCCTATCAGAAATAGGCTATGAATTCGGCATGGCCTCCACACATTTCAGCCGTGTCCTCCCCGCTAAACAAATATAACACTATTTCCCCATTCATGATCACTGCTGTTTCCAATGCTAATGCGAAGCTTCATCTGGCTGCAGACGATTTCCATATTTTCATCGTAATAAGAAAATTCTTCCCGATCTATAGAGAAATCTACCGTTTTCTTTTCTCCCGGTTCCAGGAATACCCTCTGAAAGCGAACAAGCTCTTTTCTCGGACGTACTACAGATGAACATAACGTTTCATAATAACATTGCACTACCTCTGCCCCCGCAACCTTACCTGTATTACTTACCTTACAATGTACATGAACTCTTTTATCCGGTCCTGCCTGTACCTCAATATCCGAAATATTAAATTCTGTATAAGACAGTCCAAAGCCAAACGGATATAACGGAGTATTGGGAATGTCCATATATCTGCTGCTGAAACGGTTCTCCGGATGATCGGCATCATAAATATGTCCTGTTTTTATATCCCAGTAGCTCACCGGCACCTGTCCCACACACCATGGAATACTTACAGCCAGTTTTCCGGAAGGATTGGTTCTTCCGTATACAATGTCTACCACTGCTTCCGCTCCCATAGTTCCGGGTCTCCATGCCATAATAACAGCCCTGGATTTCTCGGATATTCTTCGCAGATCCAGCGGTCTTCCTGTGATTACCACAGTTACAATATTTCTGGTGCGCTTTGCTATTCTCTCAAAAAACAACTGCTGTTCTTCCGGCAGGGTCAGAAACGCTCTGCTGGCCGCCTCTCCCGACTGAGACTCATGTTCCCCCAACACACATACAACAGTATCATCCCCGGTTATCGTTTCCAGCCACCGTTCATTCCCTGGCTCATCGAACCGCTCCGGTTCCACCTGCCATATCTTACACTCTTCATCCGAAAGCATTCTGCAGCCCGGAATACATTCCGCCTTTATCTGCTTCTTTTGAAGAATATCCTCTATGGTTTCAACTGCCTCGTGTTCACCAAAAATTGACCAGCGACTCAAAAATTCTTTTGATGTCACATAAGGTCCGGCCCAGATCACCCTCTGTTTCTGGCATAGAGGCAATATTTTTTCATTTTTTAAAAGGACGCAGCTTTCGCTGGTCAGTTCATATGCTTTTGCCCGATGATACGGAGTAAGTTTTTCACTCTTTCCAAGTCCTGCAAACGGATTTTCAAAAAGACCCAGCTGGTTTTTCATCATCAGAACCCGGAATGCACTCTCATCAATAAGCGATTCCGGAATCTTCCCGTTTTCCACCAGCTTTTCCAGCCAAAACATATAAGCAGGACTCATCATATCAATATCCACACCGGCTTCTGCAGCCTGAACCGCAGCTTCTTCCAGATCAGCTGCCACTCCCTGTTCCACCAGCTGTCCGATCGATCCCCAGTCTGAAATAACAGTTCCCTCAAAACCTTCTTTATCCCGCAAAAACTCCCTGAGAAGTTTTTTATTTCCACTGATCGGTTTTCTATCTATTGCATGAAATGCAGTCATAACCATAGCAGGCTTTGCCTTTAATGCCATACAAAAAGGCTTTACGTACTGCTCCAGAAATGTCCGTTGGGATATTTCAACATCATTGTATTCCCGCCCTGCATTCACTGCTCCGTAACCTGCAAAATGCTTCAGGCACGCTGCTACTCCCTGATCGCTTTTCTGCTGATAGCCATCTACCATTGCTTTTCCCATAATTCCGTTCATATACGGGTCTTCTCCAAAAGACTCCATCATTCTTCCCCAACGCGGATCTCTTGAAACATCAATCATAGGAGAAAATGTTGCTTTAAGCCCTTCAGAAGAGGCTTCCGAGGCAGCTATCGACGCAGCCTCGGAAACCAGCTCCGGATGAAAGGAACAGGCCTGTCCCAACGGAATCGGAAAAATTGTCCGGCATCCATGGATCACATCCGCCATAAAGATAAGAGGAATATGATGTGGGTGTTGTTCCATATATTTGCTCTGAATGTCATATATTTTTTCTTTGCCAATCACCCCCAGCACAGAACCCGCATACCGGATTATCCATTCCGGCGGTAATTGTTCTCCGACAACACCGGTCAGTACCGCATCCTTATCAAAATATGCACCGGTCAGCTGCACCATTTGTCCTATTTTTTCCTGTAAAGACATTTCCGACAGCAATTGCTGTAATTTATATATTTCCATAAATACTCCTTATTTTTACTGCTCTTTTTCCGGTACCGGCAGTGCCGCCGGTCTCTCGCAGGTGGACGGAACCTTCTCAAATGCGCCCGATTTTGCGCTCTTCATAATCTGATCAATCACATCCAGTACATGGTATGCCATTTTGGCATTCGCACGGTTTAGTCTGCCCTCTGCAATTGCTTCTGCCATCTCGGACGGACCGAGGCCGCGGCTGTTTTCGCTGTAGGCAAAGCCATAATCCAGCACTTCCGGAACTGCCTGCTGTGTCCAGTCCTTCACGCCCGGAATGTAGACGATATCGCCGCCGAAATTGTTCGGGTCCACCAGCTTTAAAATACCTTTTTTGCCGTAAATTGTGAATACCGCCTGATCGTTGATGGTGCTGTCGCCATTGACACAGAATGTGCCGGTCACGCCGTTTTTCATTTCCAGAATCGTGAAAGCCTGGCTCTCGTTGCTGTAGTCAAATTCCTGGCCGTATTCCGGGCTGTCCGGGACGACATTGACGCGCTTCGGCGCAAGGTTGCGCACGGAGGAAACGACACGGTCCACCGGGCCGAAAAGGCTGACGATGGCGGTCAGATAATAAACACCGAAATCGTAGCAGATACCGCCGCCCGGCATCCGCAGAAAACGGAAGATGCTCGCCAGCAAATCAAGATCGCGGTTTGCGCATGCTTCGAAAGATGTCACCTCGCCGATCAGCCCGTCGTCGATCGCTTTTCTTGCGGTCTGCAGTGCCGATCCAAGGAAGGTGTCCGGTGCGGAACCGAGATAGAGATGTTTCTCCTCTGCCAGCTCGATCAGTTTCGCTGCCGTTTCCGGTGCGAGGGTCATTGTTTTTTCAGTGTAAACGTGTTTTCCGGCTTCCAGTGCCTGACGGATCAGCCCCTCGTGGGTCGGTGCCGGTGTCAGAATGATTACCATTTCAATCGACGGATCTGCCAGAATTTCCTCGTAGGTACAGCCCTTGATGCCATACTGCTCTGCTTTCTTTTTCGCATGTTCAAGATGGCCTGCGCAGCATGCTGCTACCTCAAGATTCTCAAAGTTATGAATCATGTTCGTCAGATAAATATCACTGATCGCTCCGCAGCCGACAACGCCGACTCTCATTTTTTTCGTTTCTGTTGTTCCCATTTGTAAAAATCCCCTTTACTCTTTGTTTTTTGATTCTGTTCTAATAAAAACCCTTATTTTTTTTATACAACGAAATGTCTGAAAAAACAAGCATTCCGGCTCATATTTCACTTTCAAAATGAAAAAACCACCCACGGTTTCTGCAGATTCTCTGCATCACCGCGGACGGCCTTTTTCTGTTGTTTACTCCACGCTTTTCAGCGATTCAATCATATCAATTTTTCTTAACCGGTAGAACATCATAAAATTGACGAACAGAGCAAACGCCAGGGTAATCAGGGCGCTCCAGCCGTAGCTCCGCGGGAACACGTTTCGTCCGAACATCATCATATCGACCTCGACGGTCTGAATTACGCAATGATGTAAAAACGTTCCAATTCCCATGCCCGCGATAACGCCGAACAGTGTCAGCACCATGTTTTCCCGGTACACGTACGATGCCACCTCGCCGTCGAAGAAGCCGAGCACTTTCAGCGTTGCCAGCTCTCTCTGTCGTTCGGTGATGTTGATGTTGTTCAGGTTGTACAGCACCACAAACGCCAACAGGCCCGCCGATACGATCAGCACCACGATGACGATGTCGAGGGAACGAAGCATGTTGTCAATCTGATCAATCAGGTCGGATGTGAACGAGATTGCCGCTACACCGTCGTACGTCATGATTTTTTCTCCGAGTGCTGTCTCATAATTGCCCGACATGTCCTGATATTTCATCAGAAGCTGGTTGTAGTCCGGCGCTCCGCCGAACAGCTCCTCGTAGAGATCCGGGGCCAAATACAGGTAATGGCGCACGTAGTTTTCGACGATGATCGAAATCTTTACGTCCACAATATCATCGCCTTTTTTCAGCTGAACCGTGTCGCCTGCTTTTACGCCGAGCATCGTTGCTGTCTTTTCGCTGATGGCTGCGCCGCCGTCGGTCGGGAATTCGTAAACTTCTCCGCTTTTCCGGTCTCGGAAGGCATAGAAGTCATTGAAATTCGTCAGTTCTTTCGGCACTTCAAGCACTGCATCCACGGTCTTTTTGTCGGTCTGCAGTTCGATGTTCTGGCAGTACATTTCCAGCAGCTCATCGATGCCGCTGTAGTTTTCCAGATCGGTCTGCAATGCTTCTTTTTCGGATTCATCCACATCTGAATTCAGCACAGCATTCGCCTGATAGGTGAAGAGGCTGACGAACTGGTTTTTCGCAATCGCGGTGATGGAATCCTGAAGGCCGAAACCGACGAGGATCAGACCCATGCATCCGCCGATTCCGATAACGGTCATGAAGAATCGTTTTTTATACCGCACCAGATTCCGCACGGTTGATTTCTGCGTAAAGTTCAGATGTTTCCAGAGTACGCCGATGCGTTCCAGGAAAATCCGTTTGCCGTTTTTCGGTGCTTCCGGCCGCATCAGCTCTGCCGGACCTGCGGCGAGTTCTTTGTAGCATGCCGCGATCGTCGCCACGCCGGTGCAGGCTGCACTCGCCAGAATCGCAAGGCCTCCCTGCTCCCAGTTCAGCGGGGTCATGTAATACGGGAGTCCGGTATACAGCATGCCGTAGGCATTCATAATAACCCAGGGCAGGATTTTTTCTCCAACCACCACGCCCGCGAGAGCGCCGGATACGGTGGAGAGCATCGCGTATGCGAAATATTTAAAGGCGATCACGCCGTCGGAATAGCCGAGGGCTTTTAACGTTCCGATCTGCTGACGCTGTTCCTCGATCATTCGTGTCATCGTCGTCAGGCTGACGAGAGCAGCCACGAGGAAGAAGATAACCGGGAAGAATTTTCCGATATTCGAGATACGGCCGGCATCCTGACCGAAGCTCTCAGTTGACGTTACCTTATTCCGTCCCCAGACGTACCACGTTGGTTTTTTCAGGTCTGCGAGTGTTTTCTCACCGTCCGCAATTTCCTGCTTCGCATCCGCGATTTCTGGTTCGGCGTCGGCTTTTGCTTTTTCATATTCGGCTTTGCCGTCCTCAAGTTCCTTTTCTTTATCGGCAATTTCCTGTTTCGCATCCGCAAGGGAGATTTTTCCGTCGGCGATTTCCTGTTTCGCGTCGGCAAGCTGGGTTTCTCCGTCGGCAATCGTCTGCTTGGCTTCGGCGAGCTGACTTTCTCCATCGGCGATCGTCTGCTTTGCTTCTGCTAACTGGGTTTCGCCATCGGCGATCGTCTGTTTCGCGTCGGCGAGCTGACTTTCTCCACTGGAAATTGTCTGCTTTGCAGCGGCAAGCTGGGCCTCACCCGACTGAATCGTCTGTCGGTACGATGCAATCTGCTGTTCCCCATCAGCAAGCTGGGCTCTGGCAGCCGCAAGCTGAGTTTCTCCGTCTTTTAATTTACTGCGGTTCGTCTCAATCTGAGCTTCTCCGTCGGCAATCGCTGCTTTGGCGGATGCAAGCTGGGCTTCGCCATTCTCAATCTGTTTCTGATAAGCTTCTGCTTGTGCTTCTCCATCCTGAAGCTGGGCAAGAGCCTCTGTAATCTGAGCTTCGCCGCTTTCCAGTTCTTCTTTTGCAGAAGCAATCTGTGCCTCGCCTGCGGCGCATTCCTGCTCTTTTTCTGTTAATTGTGCATCTGCAGCGGCAAGCTGACTTTCTGCGTCGGTAATCTGAGCTTCTGCAGCCGCAAGCCGGGCTTCCGCATCAGCGCTTGCTGCTTCAAACGCTGCGATGTTTTGTTCCAGAAATGTTTTCTGCTCCTGCATCGTGAAAAGCTGCTGTGCTAACTCTGTCTGCTTTGCTTCCAGCGCAGTTTTCTGTTCCAACAGGGATACATATGCTTCATCTTCCTCCGTCAGTCCGTCAAGCTGAGCCTCAATCACCTCGATCTGACCAGTCACTTCTGTCTGCGCAGCCTCCACCATCGGAAGCTGCCTGGAAATCTGGGCTAACTGATCCTTGGCTGTCTCATACTGACTCTTCTGTTCTTCATACGCTGCCTTCTGCGCTTCATACTGTGTGCGTCCTGCAGCGGTTTCTGCTTTCTTGTTGTCCAGTTCCTCGCGTGCAGCGGAAAGCTGCTCCTTTGCAATATTCAATTCCGTTTCTTTTTCGGAAAGCTGCTCTTTTGCAGTATTCAGCTCCGTCTGCTTCCGAGTCAGTTCGGTTTTTGCCGCCGAAAGCTGCGTCATTTTTTCCTCTAACTCTTTTTTGCCGGATGCCAGTTCTGTTTCTTTCCCTGCAAGCTGTGCTTTTCCGTCGGAAAGTTCTTTCGCTTTTGCCTCAAGTGTGGTTTTTCCACTTGCAAGTTCATCGGCTTTCTGATTCAGCTCCGCTTTTCCGCTTTCCAGCTCTGCCGCCTTTGCTTCCAGCGTCGCTTTTCCGCTCGCAAGTTCCGCCTCTTTGTCTTTCAGCGTTGCCTTGCCGGATGCCAGCTCCTGCTCTTTATCGGCGATGGTTGCTTTCGCACTGAGAAGTTCCTGCTCTTTGTCTGCAATGGTCTGTTTTCCGTCAAGGAGTTCCTGTTCTTTCTCAGCAATCGTCTGCTTTCCGTCAAGAAGCTCCTGTTCTTTGTCCTTTAACGTCTGTTCGCCGTCGAGAAGTTCCTGCTCTTTGTCCGCAATCGTCACTTTCGCGTCGGCAAGCTGCTGTGCGCCGTCATCCAGTTCTGTTTTGGCATCGGCTAATTTCTGCTCTGCATCAACGACCTGCTGTTTTGCATCGTCGATCTTCTCCTGGCCTTCGGTTTTGACTGCCGTATACCGCCGATCGCACGCCGCGTCCTCGAGTGCTTCGATCTTTGTCTGTACAGCCTTCACCGTCTCATCATACGCATCGCTGTAGCTCGCCTCTTCCTGCGCGCCGTCCGCCTGAACATAAATCTCTGTATAGAGATCCGAGGTAAATGCTTCCGGAAGCAGCAGTGCAAAACTGTTGATGCTTCCGTTTCCAATCGAGCCCGTTCCGCGGTTCAGATCCATATAATAAGGGAGCGTCGCCGAACCAACAATCGTAAACGTGTCCCCGGTCAGCGAATCTGAGAGCGGATCCTCCGTTCCGGAAGTGAACGTTACCTGATCCCCGATCTCACAGCCGGAACTTTTCAGAAACTGCGTATCAACAAGAATTTCATCCTCTTTCTCTGGCATCCGTCCCTTGACCACGCGCGGTTCATTCACACTGTCCGTCAGCGCGATCAGTTTCACAACCTGCTCGCTCTCACCGATGTCATGCAGCACTTCCACCGTCTTTCCGCCGTAGACCGCTTTCACGCCGTCTGTCTTCGCGATATCCGCCAGATCATCGTCTGTCAGCCCCAGCGTTCCAAGGACTTTCAAATCCATATAATTTACTTCATCATAATACCGGTCCGCTGAGACTTTCATATCTCCTTCCGCCGACCGGATGCCCGAGAAAAACGCCGCGCCAAGAAGCACGATGAAAAAGACTGACAGAAACCGCCCCTTGTTCTTTGTGATTTCCCGGATAAAGTCTTTTCGAAATGCTCTCATCGTCCACCTACCATTCTATCTCTTCCACCGGCGTCGGGTTCTCATTTGTTTTCATGCCCGCCACTTTTCCGTTTCGAATTTTAATCACGCGGTCCGCCATCGGTGTCAGCGCCGAGTTGTGGGTGATGACAATGACCGTCATCCCCTTCTCCCGGCAGGTATCCTGCAGCAGCTTTAAGATCGCTTTTCCCGTCACATAATCGAGCGCGCCGGTCGGCTCATCGCAGAGCAGCAGTTTCGGATTTTTCGCCAGCGCACGCGCAATCGCCACACGCTGCTGCTCCCCGCCCGAAAGCTGCGCCGGGAAGTTATTCATCCGTTCTTCCAGTCCAACCTCCGCAAGTACCTCCGACGCATCCAGCGGATGCTTACAGATCTGCATCGCCAGCTCCACATTCTCGAGCGCCGTCAGGTTCTGCATCAGATTATAAAACTGAAAAA
Organism: Blautia sp. AM29-29; assembly: GCF_003480555.1. Taxonomy (NCBI): domain Bacteria; kingdom Bacillati; phylum Bacillota; class Clostridia; order Lachnospirales; family Lachnospiraceae; genus Blautia; species Blautia sp. AM29-29. Next base: position 62,049 of record NZ_QUJD01000008.1, on the reverse strand, counting down.
CAAACCCAATATCCTCCCGCCGGTACTGGATCAGATTCTTGCCGCGGTACTTGCTGATCTCCGCTCCGTCCACCAGCACCTTCCCCGAAGTCGCCGTATCCATTCCACCGAGGATATTCAACACCGTCGTCTTCCCCGCACCGCTCGGTCCGACCACAATCACAAACTCACCCTTTTCCACATCAAAGCTGATCCCATCCGCAGCCTTGATCGTAACCTCACCCATTTGATAGGTCTTGGTTACATCCTGAAGACTCACATATCCCGCCATGTCGCCGTGTTCCTCCCATGTAAAAAATCGATATTTCCTATTTCTTTTATTGTATCAATCTACAGCCGCGGCGGCTAGTCCTAAGTGGGCGAATTTACTGTTTTTTTATAAATGGCATCCCCCCTTTATTTCAATACTGCCCTGATCATATATCTTATCCCAACCAGAATAATCACCACAGGCATCAGTGCATTGATCCATGCCCAGGTATTATTTAAAAATGCCGTAATGATAAATTCTCTGTACTTCACACAACTGACAATTACCAGCAGACCTCCGGCCGCAATCCATCCGAATAAAAATCTTTTGATCACTGTCCATACTGTCACCGTACCAAAATCCATGACGCTCTATAGCAGAATTACAGAGAAGGAAGGCGATCTTCTTCTGAAAGAGATGATACGAAATACACTTACTTATCTGCCAGGGAAATGGAAAGACTCTTAAACAAGTAATCTTCTATAAACTAAAACACAGCATCGACTGTTTCTTAACAATCGACGCTGTGTTTTTATTTTTAATTATTCATCCAATACCTTCACATTAAATTCCTGGAAGGTACCACGTCCATTCTCTGCAAACAGACCAATATATGTTCCCGTAAACGTCATGGTTTTCGTGCTCTCTGTACAGAGTCCTACCGTTAATCCTGTTCCTAGCATCTGGAAATTTTCTCCATCCAGACTATATGAAAATGTATAATAAGTTTTATCTGTTTCAAGCCTAAGCGTAATATTTTCTCCTCTTGGAATTTCCGCACTTGCTGTAACCACAAAAATGTCATGAATATGCTTTGCAAGACAGACTTTATACTTTTCCTGTTCCCTTGTCAGATATATTTCATAATGATAAGAATCATTATAAAATGCTGTCAATCCAGCTCTCATTCCTTGCACATCTTCTGCTGAAACTTTTACTACAGTTTCAGTATAAAACCCCTTTTGTCGAATTCCAATCCATGTAGGGCTCTTAGTTTCATTTAAAGTTACCTTTGTACCTTCCAGGCATAACATCTTCTCTTCCGGATACAATTTATAATTCTTCATTTCGGGATTTCTCAGAAAATTATATTGCAGTTTAAATTTACCATCCGAAAAATTATCATGGAAATTTCTATTTACCGGTTGCACTTCTCCACCCGGAAGCGGACCATCCATAACAGTTGAAATCAAACCATGATTTCCTACAACCGGCCAGCCAGCCTCTGTCCAAACGACAGGTGTAAGAAATGTTTCTCTTCCAAGATTATGAAGCAATACCCTCCTATTTTCATCTGAACAGGTTCTCACTGCCAGACACACCAACCACCAATTTCCATTGTGATCTTCCATTATGTCTGCATGGCCTGTACAATAAATCTCCTCTCGCATGTCTTCCTTGTGAGATAAAATCGGATTATGTGGACATGGTTCATAAGGACCATAAGGACTATCTGCTCTTTGCATTGTCTCCATATGTCCATATTCCGTGCCGCCTTCCGCCAACATAAGGTAATATTTTCCAAACCATTTATATAAATGCGGTCCTTCTGGATATCTTCCACCGCATCCACGGTTAATACACACACTCTCCGTCAATTTTTCTCCTGTAAAAGGATTTACCTCACATAAAAATATACCAGCCCCCTGTTCATCTGAAGTTGTAGATACAAAATATACTTTATCACCATCAAACAATAACGACGGATCTATTCCTCCCTGATCTACCCATGCCGGTTTTGACCATCCTGACTTCATATCTTTTGTATGTACGATGAAGTTTCCCTTTGATGTAACATTTGTTGTTATCATAAAAAATGTTCCGTCATGATAACGAATCGTTGGTGCAAAAATTCCCCCTGAAGGTCTGCTCTCTTCCAACGGAAGCTGTTCTTCATCCGTCAGACAATATCCTTCCAATTCCCAATTCACTAAATTTTTGCTGTGATAAACCGGCACTCCCGGAAAATACTCAAAAGATGAGTTCACAATATAATAATCTTCTCCAACTCTGCATATAGATGGATCCGGATTATAACCGGAAATAATAGGATTTCTGTATTGCATAATACACCTCTTTTTAACCTTTCAATAATTCAAATACTTTACATTCTTCCACTTCACTGCTATTTCCGATAAACACCTCAAATTTTCCCGGTTCACTTCCAAATGTATTGTCCGCTCTTAGGAAGCGAAGCATTTTTTCGTCCACTGTAAAGCACACTTCTTTTTCTTCTCCGGCATTTAATATTACTCTTTCAAAACCCTTCAGCTGTTTTACAGGGCGCACTACACTTCCTGCAATGTCATGAATATAAAGCTGCAAAGTTTCTGTACCTTCTCTGTCACCGGTATTTTTTACTTTTACAGATACCGTAACAGATTCACCCGGCTTCATAACCGTTTTACTTAGCTCTAAATCTGATATTTCAAATTGGGTATATGTAAGGCCATATCCAAAAGAATACAGTGGTTTATTCGGCATATCCAGATATTTCGAGACATAGCGATCCTTATCTTTTCCAGGATGATGTCTACGTCCGGTAGGAAACTCATCATAATGGACAGGAACCTGTGACACGCAATATGGAAAGCTCATTGGCAGCTTTCCTGCAGGCGAAACTGCACCTCTTAATACTTCCACAATAGCAGCTCCTCCCATAGTTCCGGGCATCCAGACTTCCAATATTGCCTTCGCTCTTTCTTCCAATATGCGAATATCTAATGGTCTTCCATTAAATAATACTACGGCAATTTCAGAATTCACCTCCGAAAGTGCCTCAAATAATTCCTGCTGAATCTTAGGAATTTCTATAATTCCTTTACTGGTAGCTTCGCCCGACTGCAGAAAATGTTCTCCTATAGCCAATACAACCACATCTGCTTCTTTAGCCGCCCGCAGTGCTTCTTCCTTCATTTTTTCACAATCTTCCTGTGAGAATTTTTCTTCTGTATAATTTGCAAACCCTTCTAATTTTACATCTTCGGAAAGAATTGGGCATCCCTGAGCATAAACAATTTCATAATCTGCAAGTTTCTCTTCCGCCGCATTTTTTATTGTTATTACATCCTCCGGATTTCCTGTAAAAGACCATCCTCCCAACATATATCTTCTGTCTATATACGGTCCAATCATTGCAATTTTCTTCTTTTTATCCAATGGCAGAATATTATCTTTATTCTTTAATAGAACAAAAGAATTTTCTGCTGTTTTTTGAGCCAATTCTCTGTGTGCTTCACTAAGTATGCAAGCTTTAGCCTTAATTTCATCAGCACCCTTATATGGATTTTCAAAAAGCCCAAGGTCATTTTTCAACTTCATAATACGCCACGCACATTCTTCAATTAGTTCCACACTAATACTTTTGTCTTTTAAAAGTGCAGGTATATTTTCCGGATAAGTACCTGACATCATATCAATGTCTACTCCTGCCTCAAGAGCCTTTTTTGTTGCATCTGCCCTGTCTTCTGCTGCCCCATGGTTTACACACTCCCCAATGGCACCAAAATCAGAAATCAATACACCATCAAACCCCATCTCTTCTCTGAGGATATCCCTCATAAGCCACTTATTTACACTTGCAGGAATTCCATTAATCGTATTAAAAGACGTCATCACTAACGCACTTCCCGCCTCCACAGCCTCTTTATATGCTGGAAGATAAAAATCACGAAAAGTCCTTTCTGATACTTCCACTGTATTATAGTCTCTTCCTGCTTCTGCACCGCCATACCCAGCAAAATGCTTTACGCAAGCCCCCAGTTTCTCCCCGCCACTGATGTCTGCACCTTGATATCCTTCCACCATTGCCCTTGCATATAATCCGTTCAAATATACATCTTCTCCAGTGGATTCCATTACCCTGCCCCATCTAGCATCCCTTACCAAGTCTACCATAGGTGAAAATGTTATATGAAGTCCATCTGCAGCGCCCTCTTTTGCCGCCATAGCCGCACATTCTTTCACAAGATCCGGCTGAAAAGTTGCTCCCTGAGCTAATGGAATTGGATATACTGTTTTATACCCATTAATAATATCCAACATAAATACAAGTGGAATATGGTGTGGATGAGCTTCCATATATTTTTTTTGAATCCTCTTTATCTTTTCCGCCCCCATAGTACCTAACACAGTTCCAGCAAGCTGAATATCTTTCTCTGTAATTCCCATTTCCTGCATAGGACCTGATATTACGGCCTCATCATCATACATAGCACCAACCGTCTGAAACAATTGACCAGCTTTTTCTTCTATTGTCATATCGTCAAATAGTTTTTTTAATTCTCCGATTTCCACTACTAACCCTCCTTCTCATCTGTAGTTTCTTTACAATAAATATAATGGCGTACTTCTGCATATTGTCCAAATCCAGACATACTTCTTTCATCCCCGTTCAGCACACGTCCAGAACTCCATTTTCCATTATCAAAAAAACCTTCCTCGAGACATATAATGGTAATACAGTCATGACTACTTTTTTTCGGCAAAAGTCTAATGTCAGTATTATATCCTACAGCCCAAAATTCACTTTCATTTTCTTCTATAATCATCCCTGCACACCCTGGCCTTTCATTTCCTTTTGGTCTGTAAGTCAGTTCCAAATCGCAGCCAGACAAAGAAACAATCGTACCTCTTTCATGCTCATTTCTACACATAAATGCATGTATATTTTCTGTTCCTTTAAATCGAAAATATAATTTTTGCATATTTTTCAAAATTTTATATGTTTCTTTGAGGTATTTTCCTGTTTCTATGCTTGTGAAGGCCAGTACATCTATTTGAAGTTGTTCAAGAAGCTCTTTATCCTGTTTTTGGCGTGTATCTTCCATAAGTCCTTCTATCCCAAAAGGCGAAAAACCAATTGCCCCATATTTCCCAAAAGCATAAAAAGCATTGCTAGCTGTTACCGGATCTCGCCTTGCCTCAGGTATAAACAATGGATTCCCTTCCGTTGCATATTCTTTACATACCCCTTCAAAATCAGAAAGGTATATATCCGGAGCAAAAACATCTATGCTTTTTGCAATATTTCTCCATATTTTTTTATTTCTCGCTATAGGTCCTCCTGATGGGTAATTTCCAGGTCTATCCGGAAACTGATTCAGCCAGGCATTCACATACATCGGAAGTTCATATGCCCTTTTTCCTGCTGCTGCTATGTATTCTACTGCCTGTGCATAATTCCATGCCATAAACATCTCTGCTGCATCCGACTGAAACACTTCACTCCATGTCCCTGATATACCATATATTTTTTCCAGTTCTTCTGGGATATTACTCCTAAATTGCTTCTCTGCTTCTTTTGAATAATCTCTATCTGATTTCAAAAAACCAATTTCATTTTCCACTTGTACCATGAGAACTGTCTGTGATTCTGCATCAATATCTTTCAATTTTTTCATAAAAACCGTAAATGCTCTTGCATCCGCTTTTACTGCATTTTTACAAAGAGGTGATATCGTCTGAGACAATTCTCCCCCTTTATATCTTGCTCTGAAAAATCTCCCGCTATCTCTTTTTACCCAACCTGGAACATAAGTACTTTCTCCATTTTTCCAAAGGCCAAACCACAGTAGTATCAACTTCATTTTTTCTCGTCTCGCCTGGAAAATCAGTTCTTCTAACAAAGAAAAATCATAAACTCCCTCTTCTTTTTCTATATTTTCCCATGCTACAGGAAGAAGAACTGTGTTTAGATTTAGTTCTTTTAATCTGGGCCATACTTGCTTTTCCATATACTGTAGATTACTGGAACTCGAGTTATGAAGCTCACCTCCAAGAATTAAAAAAGGTTCATCATTTACATAAAGTGTTCCAAAACCCTTTTCATCTTTTTTAATCTCTATAGTCTTTTTCATTGGCATTTCTGTAACATCATCCTTTCAAGCCTGACATTTTAATACCCTGTATAAAGTATTTCTGACAGGTTGCAAATACAAACAGTACCGGTGTCAAAGATACCAGTGCCATTGCCATCATCTGTCCAATCTGTACATTTCCCTGTGATCCCTTAAAGAACTGCAGACCCACTGCTATCGTGAATTTCTCAGATGAATTCAGATAGATCAATGGATTAAAGAAATCATTCCAGTTATATACCAGTGCCATTACCAGTACAGCCAGCATGACCGGTTTTACCGCTGGCAGCAATATCTTCGTAAATACCTGCCAGGAATTCGCCCCATCAATCTTAGCCGCTTCATCCAATTCCTTCGGAAGCGTTCTAAAGAACTGAATAAAAAGGAAAATGTTAAAAGCTCCCCCTCCCAGCCAACTTGGAATAATCAACGGCCAGAATGTATCAACCATTCCCAGTTTATAATACAGCAGATACTGTGGAATCAGAGTCACCTGGGAAGGCAACATCATGGTTCCAAGAAGAATCATGAATAAGACCGGTGATAATCTGGATTTAAATCTCGCAAAACCATACGCTACTACTGAGGAAGAAAATACAGTCCCTATCGTAGCCAAAAATGTTACGACTGCTGAGTTCTGGAAGAACATACCAAAATCTGCACCCTTCCATCCCTCGATGAAATTCTCCAGCGTCGGATTCGCTGGCAGCAATGACGGCGGCATTTTATAGATATCGGATGTTTCTTTAAAAGAAGTGGATATCATCCATATAAAAGGAAACAAACAAACAATAGCTGCCGCAATCAGAATCGTGTATGTGATAATTCTTCCTATAAGTTTTGCTTGTTTTTGTGATCTTGTTCGCATATATTTCTTCCTTTCATCAATCATCATAGAACACCCAGTACTTGGATGTTGAAATCACTACCAGTGTAATCACCATAATTACAACAAATAAGCTCCATGCCATCATGGATGCATATCCCATTTTTCCATAAAGGAATCCGTTGTTATACATATGTATCGCTGCTGTATAAGTACTGTTAAGCGGTCCTCCATTAGTCAAAATCAATGGCTGCTGGAATACCTGGAAAGCTGCAATGATCGTTACGATCAGATTGAAATAGATCGTCGGGGTACATAACGGCAGGGTAATGGAAAAGATCTGGCGTATCGCACCTGCGCCGTCGATCTGTGCACTTTCATAATAAGACTGTGGAATATCCTGAATTCCCGCCAGCATGATGATGATATTATTTCCTATCGTCCACAGGGACAGGATCACGATTGATATCATTGCAATATTTTTATCTCCCAGCCAGTTCACACCTTTTATTCCAAACAGTGATAACACGTAGTTGATAATTCCATAATCCTTCTGATATATCCATCCCCACAAGATTGTTACTGCCACACCAGAGGTGATGTATGGAATGTAAAATGCTGTCCGGAAAAATCCCAGTCCTTTTACTTTCTTGCTAAGCAGCAGTGCCACAAAAAAAGCAAGTATAATACTACTTGGTACAAACATCACCACGTATTTCAGGGTATTTATAAATGCTTTTATAAACAGTGGATCATCCGTAAATGCATACTTCAGGTTCTCTAATCCAATAAACTTCCCTACCCCGGTTAAATTCATATCTGTAAACATCAGATAAAAAGAATATACAATCGGGTATAATGTCAGCACAAAAAATCCAATCAGCCATGGTGCTGTATATAAGTAAAAATTTCTGGCCTCCCGCCGTTTCATGGCTGAATATACTTTTTTTCCTTTTGGTTTTTTCACTCTTCTTCGCCTCCGTAAATAGAATCTGCCAGTAGCTGAATGAACAAGAAGGTGCTGCATATCGTTCGCAACACCTTCTTGTGATTTAACATTTAGTTTCCATTTGCTTCATTAAATGCTTTTTCCAGTGCCGGATAGTATTCATTGATCGCCTCATCAGCACTCTTACCATCAATGGTTACTGCCTGCCAGATCTGGGTCCATACATCTCCAGGTGCTGCATATGCACCGCCCCAGATATTCAGTTTTGCATCAGAAAGCCCTTCTAGGTATGCGCTGTTATCAATCGGACCATATGTCAGTTCTTTATAGTAACCCTCTGCAACGCTCTTACAAGCTGTCATTCCTGCACGGCATGTTTCCTTTGCCATGTCTTCATTTTCATAAGATGCCTCTTTCAAGAATGTCCATGCAGCATCTTTATTTTCAGAATCCTTCAGCATGGCATATCCTGTTGCGTATAAAAGATTGTTTTTTCCACCGTCCGGAACTTTCGGCATGGATACAACATCCCAGTTAAAGTTTTCACCGATCTCTTCTGCAATCAGCTTTGTCTCAAATCCGCCTAATGTATACATTGCCGCATGGCCGGATACAAAAAGCTGTTCTTTCGGAAGACTCTTGGCTGCTGTATCATCAGGCATTGCACCGCTCTGGATCATATCTCCGAATAAATCCAGACCATCTCTGACTTCCTGTGAATCGATCTCACATGTTGATAAATCATCTGAGTATGCATTTCCGCCTTTACAGATGATAGACAGCGGCGGATCTATCCAGTGGTTAACAATACCGAATGTAGCATCTGCGCCTTCGCCTCCGGCAAATTTCTTCGCTGCTTCCGCCACATCATCCCATGTCCATTCTGCTGTCGGATACTCTACGCCAAACTCATCGAACATGTCTTTGTTATATGCCAGTACAAAACAGTTCTGGAGCAGAGGCATACCTTCCAGTTTTCCATCCGGGCGGTAATAAGGATCCATCATGCCCTCTGTAACTACAGAATCTAAATCCACCCCTTCTTTTTCCACATATGGATTTAAATCTTCATAATAATCGGTGTATAATCCGTAATAATCCGGTGACATCTGGATGACATCCGGACCTGTTCCTGCTGACAGGGCTGCAGTCATCTTCTGATCCCATACATGATCGGCTGTAGGAATGACAGAATGTTCCACTTCGATCTCAGGATGTGCTTTCTGAAATGCTTCAACAGCTGCTTCCCTTGATTTCTTCTCCTCATCTGCTCCCCATGACCAGATAACAAGTTTCTGTTTTTCTTTTCCTGCTTCTGTTTTTTCACTAGATTCTTTGGTTCCTCCACATGCTGCCAGACCTACGGTCATGATCCCTGCAAGTGTCAATGCGAGTACTTTTTTTAACTTCATTTTCCTTCCTCCTAGTGTTTATTTTCTCTATATCAGCCGAAACTGCGCGCTTTTTCCGGCAAATATTCTACTTTAAGTCCTTTACTGTCTCCCCCTCTAAAATACCGTAGGGAGAATAATTCATATATTTATATTTTTTCCCTTCCAGCATATCGATTAATACTTCTACACATTTTGCTCCTTGTCTTTCAGGATAAATGGACATTGTGGTCAACTTAGGTTTAAAATGATTTCTTGTAAAAATACCATCAATTCCCATAACCGATATATCTTCGGGCACTCTCAAGCCTATTGCTTGTAAGCCAGCAATAAATCCCTGAGCTAAATCATCATTAAAACATATAAGTGCCGTTGCTTTATACTTTGAACTTTTATACAAATTTGCTGCTTCATATCCAACTTTGAAAAGATCATAATATACAAATCCTTCTGATTCCGATTGATAAGGACCTAAATATCTGTAATCTTTTTTCTTGTTTTCCTCTTCTGGTTTTCCACAGTTTATAATATAGTGTTCATAGTTAGTCTCTACCCCTCCCCCTAAAAAAATTGATTCCATCTTCATACGTTCCTTCCAGGCTTTATATCTGGAATTTGCATATCCGTAATCAAACGGAAGGAGCATTCCTATCTTTTTATGTCCTTTCTGTATAAGATAATCAATACTGGCATTAATTATTTTTTGATTCTCAATAACTACCGAAGGCATTGGTTTAGCAAATATCGCCGACGGGTCAAAAGATATTGTTACCGTAGGCAGACGATAATTTTTTCCTACTGTTTCAGCATAATCCTGTGCTACATTTTCTGTCGGAAATATAATTCCATCTGCCAAGATTTTTTTTACTGATTCAAAATCATAATCTTTTTGAAGTAAAAGATGATATCCCCTTTCTTTCGCTGTCTTCGCCATTCCATGATACATTTGATTATAATAGGCACCTGTCAGATCATTGCAAAAAAATATTATCTGATATGTTCTTCTTGTTTGAAGAGCCATAGCTATCGGATTTGGAATATATCCCAGTTGCTCTGCTATCTTAATAATTTTTTTCTTTTTTTCTTTGTCGACATATCCACTGTTATTAAGTACTCTTGAAACAACAGACACCGATACGCCTGCTTTTTCTGCCACATCTTTTCTAGTAATATTTTTTTCTGCAGACATATTCTATTCATCTTTCTTTCTCGTTATATTGTTCTTGTCTTGTTACAAGCATCATTTTATCTGTATATGTTATTTTGTTCAATAAGCAAAAATGTGGTCACGTATCCATATAGTATTTCGCTATTAATAATTATATTTTCGACAATTACCCTCTCCATTTTTACCATGCAAAACTACTTATTCTTTGTTTTTATACAATATTTTACATATACTCTTAAAAAACTTATAAAAGCGTTGATTCCAAAATGAACCAACGCTTTTATAAGTTTTTTGTAACTATTCAGAACCCCTGATAGAGTCCATGTGATTTTTTGTGAAAAACAGAGAAAATAAAAAATCTGTTTTCACTTCATTTGCTTCCTGTCGGTGGATAACTAACCGATGGTGAAGCAGCTATTTCCATCTTTGTGGATTACTGATTTTAATTCATCATTTTTGTATTTCAAAATCCTATTTTTATCGGATTTTGATTAAATTTAGCAACACTTGCACCTTAAAAAAATAGCTTTATCCACAGTCATTTTGCCCAATGAGCATTTCCACACAATTCGCTTTTTTTCTGATTTTACGCTAAAATAGAACTATCATATTTTAGTGAAAGAAGGTGGTCTCTTTGACAGTAGAGGAAATGAATACGCAGCTGCAAATGCAAGTCAATGCATTAAATGCATCTTTGAATTCCCTGCAACAATCATTTGATGCGCAGACTGCGCTTATCACCCAGCTCAATCAGACCATTCAGGAACTGAGAGAACAGCTTAACAAGAATTCTAAAAACAGTTCCAAGCCGCCTTCAAGTGATGGCTTTAAAAAACCTGCGCCAAAAAGTCTGCGTAAACCTTCTGGTAAAAAGGTTGGCGGACAGGAAGGTCATCAGGGAACATACCTGTCTGTCATTTCAGACCCTGATGAGATTGTGAAACATATGCCATCTGCCTGCGAAGGATGTCCTCATTACAAAATGTGTAAAGGAACTGCCTGTGTTGCAGAAAAACGACATGTCATTGATGCGGTCGTCACTGTTAATGTCGTGGAACATCAGCTTCTCGAGATTCCAATCTGTATGCTTCATGGAGATACCAGAAAAGGGAGCTTTCCTAATGATGTTAAAGCAACCGTGCAGTATGGTGAGAACTTGCAGGCACTATCTGTTGCTTTAAATACAGTCGGAGCAGTCAGTGTGAAAAGAACACATGAGATTCTCTCTGGCGTATTTAACATCCCACTTGCCACCGGAATCATAAGTAACATGGTAAAACGTTGTGCTGACGCAGTATCCGAGACAGTAAACCGGATAAAGCAAAAAGTTGCCGATTCAAGTCTTGGTCATTTCGATGAGACCGGAACCCGTGTTGATAAAAAACTATGGTGGGTTCATGATGCATCAAACTGTGAATTCACGTACCTTGATATCAGTCCAAAGCGTGGATATCTTGGCATGGAGCAGTGCGGTGTGCTGCCATTGTTTCACGGTATTTCCATGCATGACTGCTGGGCTTCTTACTGGAGTTACGAAGATTGCCAACATGCAGTCTGCTGTGCCCACTTATTACGGGAATTGACAGGCATTGCCGAGAACCATCCCGAGCAGAAATGGGCGTCTGCATTTATAGGCCTTCTGATAAAAATGAAGAAGGTCAAAGATAAAGCTGTAGAGGCCGGTAAAGAAACTCTCAGCTATTATCACTATCATAAGTTTGATAAGCGATACGATGAACTTATCAAACAAGCCAGGGAAAAAAATCCGCTTCCGGTTACCGCAGAGAAAAAACGTGGGAGAAAGAAAAAAGGAAAGATTCTTGCTCTGGTGGAGCGCTTTGATAATTACAAGGCATCAGTCTGCCTTTTTATCCATAACTTCATGGTTCCGTTTGATAACAATCAGGCGGAACGAGATTTAAGGATGATAAAAGTTAAGACGAAAGTATCAGGCTGCTTCCGAAGTGAAGAAGGAGCCAGGGATTATCTGAAAATCATGTCCTATGTTGGCACAGCCCATAAGCAAGGGCACAACGCATACGATGCAATCAGAAAGGCAATCTCAGGATGCCCAGATTTCATTTTCGAATAGGGGGTTCTGAATAGTTACATGAGAATAACATTTAACTTAGCTCATCTATTGTTTTATCAATCTTCTCAATTGCATAGAGCGGCAAATTTATAAGCCAATCTTCCTTTTTGAAATCTGCCATCGAAGTACGAACAGATATATCAGGTGAAAACTTCTCCTGATATGTTTTCAAGCTCTTTGCTCTAAGGTTAACTTCTGCCTTCACTTCAACCGGAATAATTTGCTCACCTGTATCAATAACAAAGTCAACCTCACAAGAACCCCTATCGTTGGTATAATAATAAATACCTAAATCTTCGATGGTTTTTAATTGCTGACAAACATACTGTTCAGTAAGTGCGCCTTTGAATTCGACAAAAAGATCGTTCCCATCAAGCAAAGTACGTTGACGAAGCCCCGTCATGCATCCGAGCAATCCCACATCTACCAAAAATAACTTAAATGCTTTTAAGTCCTCATACGCCCGTAGCGGGATGCCCGTTGCATTTACACGGCTGACCTTATGAACGAGACCGCAATCACTGAGCCACATAATTGCGGTTTCATAGTCTTTCGCACGGGCACCTTCACGGACGAGCCCGTAAATGAATTTTTTGTTTTCTTTGGCTAACTGAGAAGGAATACTGTTCCACAACATACGAAGTCTTGGTACAATCTCATTTGGAGCATGTTTAGAGAAGTCTTGTTCGTAGGCTGCAAGGATTCGCTTTTGAATTTCACGGACCTCATTAAAGTCTTTGTTCTCTGCGAAGCTTTGCACAGCTTCAGGCATACCACCGACAAAGTAGTATTGCTTTAAGGAATCGATATATGTTTGCTTAAAGCATGTAATCATCCCAAAGTCTTGCTTATCAAGAAGTTCGGCAAAACGTTCCTTATCGGTTGCCATCAAAAACTCTTTGAACGAAAGAGGATAAAGCTTTAAGAAATCTACCTTGCCAACGGGAAAAGATGTGCCTTGATGCAAAGCGATACCAAGCAAAGAACCGGCACATACAATGTGGTACTGCGGGGCGTTTTCATAAAAATACTTAAGAGATGCCAGCGCTCTCGGAACTTCCTGTACTTCATCAAAAATCAATAAAGAATTGTCTGGATCAATTTTGCGACCAGCATACAACTCTAATCCCATAATTAAGCGGTCAGTATCCAAGTCAGAAGCAAATAACTCTGCCATTCTGGAATTAGAGTCAAAATTGATATATATGGCATCTGTATACGCCTGCTTGCCGAATTCTTTCATTAGCCAAGTCTTGCCAACCTGACGTGCCCCTTCAATAATTAAGGGTTTGCGGCGTTTGCTTTGTTTCCATTTTAATAGTTTTTCAATAGCAATTCGGTACATAGACGCACCTCCATCATCATAATGTAAGTATAGTATATTACGCAATTACAAAAAATACAATGAGTTTTAGTCTGATAATTACATTTTTTACAGTGATGAAAGTCGATGAGTTTCATAATATTCTGGCAGCGAAAGCGGCGTATTTATTCCTGTGAAGCAGGCCTCCGATCTTGCTGAAGCAATGAAAACTGCTGCAACTTCCTATTCCACAAGAGATCTGCTTTCTGTCCGCTATATGAACCATTTTAATACGCTTTTTGGTTTTCTCAGAGTCATTTTCTTGAGTCTCATTGGTTTACTCATCGGCGGACTGCTTTCTCTCCCCTACATGGATCATGCCAGCATTCCACTCATTGTTTCCAGCAGTGCGGCCGATTCCCTTCTTGGCAGTGTTCTTCTGGAATCCGGTGTCCAGAGTGGTGTTTATCAGAGTATTTTATGGTTTCTCCTGTGGATTCTGTTTTCCGCTACGCTGGGATTTCTGCATCCCAAAAAACAAATTTGGGGTCCAGGAAACATAACCGTTCCATGGATGCTGAAAAATAAACAGATGAGTGAAATGAAAAACGGAAATATCCGCGTATAATTTTTATCCATTATGCCAAACTGGCTTAAACGATTGATTTATTGAGCAAACTTGTTTTTCTACCAGTCCCATCTTTCCAAAACACTCTTCCAATTTGTCGCATCTTTTTCCGTAGAAACTCACACAAATTTGACAATTTGTGATACACTAACCTATAGCAATTCCGAATATTTTATGCTTCATCACTAATTTTTCGGAACTGAAATTGACTTTTCGATGCATAAACCAAACGATTTGTGGTATACGAAGAAAGGAATTCTTATGAAACTTATTTTTATCCGCCACGGCGAACCGAATTATGAGATTGATTCTCTGACTGAAAAAGGCTGGCGTGAGGCTGAGCTACTTTCGAAGCGGACGGTGAAATGGAACGTCACCGATTTTTACTGCTCGCCGCTCGGACGTGCGAAGGATACGGCTTCTTTTACGTTGAAAAATGCGGGCCGCGAGGCCGAAATTCTTCCGTGGCTGCGGGAGTTTGATGCGCCTGTCCTTGATCCGGAGACCGGAAAGCGCCGGATTCCGTGGGATTTTCTTCCGGATGTGCTCGATGCAAACCGGGATCTCTATGACAATAATCTCTGGACGAAAAATCCGATCATGCAGACCGGAAACATGGACGAGAATTATCATTTTGTGACCGACGGACTCGATGCACTGCTTGCGCGCTACGGTTATGTACGCGACGGTTACCGCTATCACGCTTCGGATGAAACGAACCGCGAAGCTGTCATTGTCTGCTTCTGCCATCTCGGCGTTACGTGTGTGGCGCTGTCCCACCTGCTGAACATGACACCGGTGCAGCTCTGGCAGGGCATGTTCCTGGCGCCGACTTCCGTCACGATCGTCGGAACCGAGGAGCGCAAACCGGGCGAGGTGTACTTCCGCTGCCAGACCGTAGGCGATGTCCATCACCTGCTTTCGGCGGGCGAGCCGGTTTCCTATTATGGAGCGTTTAACGATCCATTTCAATTTTAAACTTTACAAAAAGGAAGATTTTTAT
The DNA here is from genome assembly GCF_003480555.1 of Blautia sp. AM29-29. Taxonomy (NCBI): domain Bacteria; kingdom Bacillati; phylum Bacillota; class Clostridia; order Lachnospirales; family Lachnospiraceae; genus Blautia; species Blautia sp. AM29-29. Next base: position 46,581 of record NZ_QUJD01000008.1, on the reverse strand, counting down.
CATGAATGAAGCAAAATTAAGAGAATACGCAGAGCTGATCGTAAAAATCGGCGCAAATGTACAGAAAGGACAGCGTGTCCGCCTGCAGACCGGCGTTGACCAGGTTCAGCTTGCTACCATGGTTACCGAAGAGTGCTACAAGGCCGGTGCCAGCTATGTTGAAGTGATCTGGGAGTGCGGTCCGATCAACAAACTGAATTATCAGTATGCATCCGCAGAAACTCTCGGCACCGTTCAGACCTGGGAAGAAGAGCGCCTCAAACAGATGACCGTGGATCTGCCGGTCCGCATTTTCATCGACTCCTCCGATCCGGACGAGCTTGCCGGCATCTCCGCTGACCTGCTCTCCACCGTTCGCCAGATGCGCGCAAAAGTAACGAAAAAATACCGCGACCAGATCGACGGAAAACATCAGTGGCTGATCGTTGCCGCTCCATCACCGGCATGGGCTGCAAAAGTATTCCCGGGCGAGCCGGAGGATGTTGCAGTTGAGAAACTGTGGAATGCCATTTTCGACTGCCTGTACTTAAAAGAAGGCGAAGATATCGAAAAGATCTGGCAGGCACACAGCAACCGTATGATCAGCAAGGCAAAATGGATGACCGAGCAGGCGTTCCATAAACTGCATTACACCAGCAAAAATGGAACTGATTTCACCGTTGAGCTGATCCCGGGCGCAAAATGGAGCGGCGCCGGCGATATCAATCATCTGAACAAGGTCTTCTTCGTTCCGAATATGCCGACCGAGGAAGTTTTCACCAGCCCGATGCGCGGCAAATGCGAAGGCCGCCTTGTTTCCACCAAACCGCTCAGCTGGTCCGGACAGGTTATCAACAACTTTACTGTTGATTTTAAAGACGGAAGAGTCGTTGACTGCCACGCAGAGCAGGGCGAGGAAGTTCTGAAAAAAATGTTCGCCATGGATGACGGCGCTTCGATGCTCGGCGAGGTTGCACTCGTTCCGAAGGAGTCCCCGATCAACCAGTCCGGTCTGATGTTCTTCAACACACTGTTCGATGAGAACGCATGCTGTCATGTTGCCGCCGGTGCCGGATTCTCTGAGGTTCTGGACGGATTTATGGATATGAGTGATGAAGAAATCCTCGCAAAAGGTGTCAATGATTCCCTGATCCACGTTGACTTTATGGTTGGATCGGATGACCTGCACATCGTGGGTATCCACGAAGACGGAAGCGAGACCGATGTCTTTGTAAACGGCACCTGGGCTGAATAATCATCGCCCCATCCTTTCCATCACTTTGCAGAACACCACCGCCGCAATCGTACTCGCCGCTGTCGCCGCAAGCGCCGGTCCGACAATTGCCGTCGGATGGACACTGCCGTACTGACTGCGGTACGCGATGATGTTGACGGGGATGAGCTGCAGGGATGAAATATTCAAAATCAAAAACGTACACATTTCCCGGTTCGCGGTTCCTTCTGGAACTGCGGCCGGGTTTTTCGTTTTCCGCCGCTCCTCCTCCAGCTCCTCAAACCGCTCCATCGCCGCAAGCCCCGGCGGCGTCGCAGCCGCGCCAAGCCCAAACACATTACAGATCATATTCATCCCCGCCGCCCGCATTGCAGGATGCTCTTCCGGCACTCTCGGAAACAAAAACCGCAGCACCGGCCCCATCCTTTTCACCAGCCCGTCAATCACTCCCGCCTTCTTCGCAATCTCCATCAGCCCCGCCCAGAACCCTGTCACCCCAACCAGCGAAACCGCCAGCACCACCGCCTCCCGCGAAGCCCGAATCACCCCATCCGTCACCTCCGGCATCCGCCCCTGTATCGCGCCGTATACGATGCCGAGAAGCAGCATGGAACTCCATAGAACGTTCATTGCATCACCTGACTAAAAAAGATCTTTATAAAAATATGCTGACTTTATATTTTCCATGATTCGAACAGGATCCTGTTATACCCTATCCAGTGAACAAAATAGACTATATATTTCTTCGTGTATTGCCCGGCACTTTTTCATTTAAAAATCAATTTCCCGCTTTCCCTTTTCTCATATAAGGATTTCGATACAGTGAAATCACAAGCTCCGCAGCCATGAAGCACCAGATAATCGGTTCGCACCAGATTACGGCGCTGTAATGGTAACGCGGGATGAATACCATTGCGAAGATAATCTTTCCAAAAAGCTCAATAAAGCTCGACAGCAGCGGCAGAATTTTTTCTCCCAATGCCTGAAGCGCCAAGCGGCTGCAGTTGACGAGGCCGAGTGCGAAGAAGAACGGGATGGCTACGCGGAGGTAGCGGGCGCCGTTTCCGAGGACGGTCGGGTCGGAGGAGCCGGAGATCAGGTGTACCAGGGTTGGCGCAAACGGTGTGACACAGATAATCAAAGCGATGGTAACGCTGAAGCAGAATAAGTAGGCATAGCGGATGCCTTTGTGTACGCGCTCCCGGTTATCCGCACCGCGATTCTGTGCAACGTAGGTGTTGACGGCCTGCGCCATCGAAGAAAGCGGCATCATGGAGAACGAAAACAGCTTTCTCGCAGCGGTATGTCCCGCAATTGTTTCATATCCAAGACTGTTGATGCCCGGCTGCAGAACGATCGAACCAACGTAAATGATGCTGCTCATGAATCCCATTGAAAATCCCTGTGCCAGCAGATCCGCGTACAGTCCGCGGTCCGGCTCAAAGTGGCGTTTTTCCGGCAACAGAATTTTCGCTTTCGTAACAATATAAATCAGGCAGAGCACCACGGAAATCCCCTGTGCAATGACGGTTGCAATCGCGGCACCGCGGACGCCCATGCCAAAGGTGCGGATAAACAGCAGATCGAGCACGATGTTTACCAGCGATGAAAAGATCAGGAACACGAGCGGCATGAAGCTGTTTCCGATCGCCCGCAGCAGACCGGAGCACAGGTTGTAGGCGAACATGACGAACAGGAAAATCGAGAGAATCGAAATGTAACTGTAGGATTCCTCAAGAATCTTCGCCGGTGTTTTCAGCAGGCGCAGCAGCGGATGCATGAAGATCGTTGCCAGAATCGTGACAACCAGCGTAACGGCAACGCCGATGACGATACAGGATGCAACCGATTTTTTCATCCGGTCTGTCTCCTGCCGTCCAAAGCAGCGCGCCGTGACGATTGCAAGACCGTTTCCGACGCCGAAGGTAAATCCGGTCATCATCTCATAAATCGACGAGCAGGCACCCATCGCCGCAATCGACGAGTCGCCGAGTGTATAGCCGACGATCAGCGTATCCATCGTGTTGTAAATCTGCTGAAACACGCGGGACGCCATAATCGGCAGGGCAAAAAGCAGCAGAGATTTCAGGATCGAGCCATGAAGCAGATCAACCTGAGAACTCCGCCGGGTTTGTGTCTGTGACATAAAGAAAATTCCTCCCTCTGATATAATGCATTGTTACCATTATATCAGAAGAGAGGAATTACCGGGCAGATAAAATACCCAAAACCATAAAAAAATACAATAATACAAAACTTTTACAGATTTTCGTCAATGATCGTGCATGTTCCGCCTTTTTCTTCGAAGTAATCCTGCATCTGCGCCGACAGCACATTCACATCCTCGTACTGCTCCGGCTGCACATGATTCGAAATCCAGGCATCGCCGCCCTCGTACAAGATCTGATACTGACTGTTATAGGAAGCTTCATATACATATGATTCCCCGTCGAGCGTGCATTCATAACGAACCGTGCAAAGCGACGCTTCATCCCGCAGCTGTGATTCCGTGTACACCCGAAGTCCGATCGCCGCTCCAATCAGAACAAAGATCGCCGCAAACACACCAACAAACGCATACCGGATCACTTTCCGTCTCCGCACTGCCTGCTGCACCAGCTGATCATTTAAGACCGCAAGCTGCTGTGCAATCTCATTCAGTTCCGAAGGCTGCTCCTCCTCTACTTCCAGCCCGCCGCCCAGCAGCACACTCACCGGCACCTCAAACAGCTCCGCCATCCGATCCAGCATCACCGCATCCGGAACCGAAATCCCTTTCTCCCATTTCGAAATCGTCTGCCGCACCACATGCAGCTGCTCCGCCAGCGTTTCCTGGGAATATCCTTTTTTCTTTCGCAGTATTTTGATGTTATCACTCAGCATAACTGTGTCCTCCTCGTATTTGATGGGCCTATCATACGATAAAAACTGGCGTTGCGGCAAGCAACAAAAAATAACACGGCAAATTAGGTTGTATTTATCCTAAGATTTATATATACTATAGAAAAAAGTCTTAAGGAGGTACCCAAAATGGCTATCGACACAAAAACCTTAATTTCCATTTCCGAAGCAAACCAGAATTTTTCCAAAGTCGCCCGCCTGGTAGACGAATACGGTTCTGCTGTGATTCTGAAAAATAACATTCCAAGATATCTTGTCATCGACTTCAGCAAAGCCGAGCAGGAAACCACTGCATCCGAAGAGGATGTGTTAAGCATCTCAAAACGCCTGATGGAACAAAACAAAGAAGCATACGAGGTACTTGCTAAATGAAAAGACTGAGTAAAAAGCAGATTCTCATGCTGCATACTCAGTTGATTCAGCAAACTGGCGGAAGCGACGGAGTCAGAGATTACAATCTGCTGGACTCCGCTCTCGAAACGCCTTTCCAGTCCTTCGGCGGAGAAGACTTGTACCCCACCCTGCAGGCAAAAGCCGCAAGACTGGGCTATGGCCTGATCAAAAATCATTGTATGATTCTTTTCCCAGCAGATACTGATAAATATCCCTCTTCGTCACCCCGCGATCCTTCGCCACGAGTTTCATCGCTTCTTTTCTTGCAATCCCCTGATCTTCATACCGTTTCATATGTTCTTCGATCGAAATCTCCTCAAACGCCGCCTTCGCCTCGTCCTCGATTTCTTTCTGGCTTCTGCCCTCGATGACAAGAACGCATTCGCCTTTCGGATCTTCCTGTTCGTAGCGAGTGATGGCATCTTCAATCGTGGTCTGCCATGCCGTCTCGTGTTTCTTGGTCAGTTCCCGGCAGAGTGTCAGCCGCCGGTTGCCAAGCGTCTCCAGCAGTTCCCGCAGTGTCTTCAGCAGATGATGCGGCGCCTCGTACACGATCATCGTCCGCGTCTCGTTTTTCAGCCGTTCCAGCGCCAGTTTATGTTCTTTTTTATCCGGCGGAAGAAATGCTTCGAAGACAAATCTTCTCGTTGAAAGTCCCGACAGTGTCAGTGCCGTCACACACGCGCATGCGCCCGGCAGGCTTGTCACTTCGATGCCTGCCTCGTACGCCATCTTCACCAGCTCCTCACCCGGATCAGAAATTCCCGGTGTTCCGGCATCCGTGATCAGCGCGATATTTGTTCCCGCCAGCAGCTTCTGCACCAGCTCGCGGCCCTTGTCGTATTTGTTGTATTCGTGATAACTCGTCATCGGCGTATGAATCTCAAAATGGTTCAGCAGCTTAATGCTGTTTCTCGTATCCTCCGCCGCGATCAAATCGACCTCCTGCAGAATGCGGATTGCACGGAAGGTCATGTCCTCCAGATTTCCAATTGGTGTTGCACACAAATATAATTTTCCTGCCATGTTCTTATCTCCCGTCTCCATATAATTCCCGGATGTCCTTTGTATACACGCCCGGCGTCTCATACACAATCAGCGGTTTCTCCACGGTAATTCTCGGATTCCCGCCTTTCATCGCCTCGATCAGCACCATGTTCGGCTCCTTGTCCACAAACGGATAAACGAGCTGCATCCTTTTTGGTTCCAGATGATATTTTTTCAGCGTCGAAAAAATCTCCGCCAGCCGGAACGGCCGGTGCACCAGATAGAACCGTCCTTTCGTCTTTAAAACCGCCGATGCCTCTTTCGCAATATCATCAAACGAGCACAGCACCTCATGCCGCGCAATCGTCTTCGCCTCAAGCGCATTCGTCAGCCCGTGCTGCCCCGTCATGTACGGCGGATTGCACGTTACCACATCAAACACTTCTTTTCCAAACTGCTGCGATGCCGTCTTCACATCTCCCTGGAAAATCTCAACATCATTTTCCAGATGATTGTACCGCACACTCCGCTGTGCCATCTCGGCACTGTACTCCTGAATTTCCAGCCCGGAAAAATGCTCTCCGTTTGTCTTCGCCTTCAGCAGAATCGGCACAATTCCCGATCCCGTGCAGAAATCCATCGCCCGCTCCCCGCGCTTCACCTTCGCGTAGGATGCCAGCAGCACCGCGTCAATGCCATAGCAGAAAAGGGATGGATTCTGTATCATCCAGTAACCGTTCTGCAGATCATCGAGCCGCTCACCCGGCTTCAAAAATTCTTCTTTTCTATCCAATGAAAATCCCTCCTCCTGCTGACCGCCCAGCGCCGCATCACACAAAAAGAAGCGTCAGTTTTACCCGGCGCTTACTTTTTTCAAAATGCATTCCAAATCAATCTTATTCCGGCTGTTTTGCCTCTTCCGAAGAAGCCTGCTCCCCGGAGCTGTTTCTGTCTTTTTTCTTCTCTTTGCCTTTTTCCTTCTTATGCTTCGGCTTGAACTTGAGCTCTTCCACCGGGTACTCCCGCATTTCCTTCTCATCGTTCACATCCACCAGCACTTTTACGAGCTGACGAAGTACATTCACACCGGAAACCTCACCTTTCATGCCGTCCGGCAGCGTTACGATATCGCCGACACCCGGCAGCTTGCGGTTCAGGTATTCATAGGTTTCCTGCTCGTTTTTCAGGCAACACATCAGTCGTCCGCAGACACCCGAAATCTTCGTCGGGTTCAGGGACAGGTTCTGCTCTTTTGCCATCTTGATCGAAACCGGTGCAAACTCGGACAGATACGTATGGCAGCAAAGCGGTCTGCCGCAGATGCCGATTCCGCCGAGGATCTTTGTCTCATCGCGGACACCGATCTGGCGAAGCTCGATTCTCGTCTTAAAGACAGCCGCCAGATCCTTTACCAGCTCACGGAAATCAATTCTTCCGTCGGCGGTAAAGTAAAACAGCATCTTGTTATTGTCAAACGTATACTCTGCATCGATCAGCTTCATCTCCAGGTTGTGCGCCCGGATCTTCTTCTGGCAGATTTCAAACGCTTCTTTTTCTTTCTTGCGGTTGCTCTCCTCCCGCGCATCATCCTTCGGCGTTGCAATGCGGATGACTTCTTTCAACGGCTGGATCACCTTGGAATCGTCAACTTCTTTTGGCCCCAGCACAACGAAACCATACTCTACGCCGCGCGCCGTCTCAACGATAACGTGGTCGCCCACGCAGATGTCCAGCTCTCTCGGCGAGAAATAATATACTTTTCCTACGTTTCGAAAACGTACTCCTATAATTGTTATCATGCTATCAGTTTTCCTTCATTGTCAGGAACATAAGCTCCATGGTTAAATCAAAATTAACATTCGCGTTCAGGCGGGCTCTCGCCTTCTGAATCGCCTCTATAATCTTCTCCAGGCCTTCGTATGAGCTCTTATTTGCTCTCTCACGGATTCCATTCAGCTCCTGCTTGAACACAAGGGAATCGACCTCTTTTGTCGCCTTAAAGAGCAGAACATCGCGGAACCATAAAGAAAAGATATCGAAGTAATCATCAATATTGTCTTTTTCGGCCGTCAGTTTTTTGATCGTCTCCACGATTTCATACAGCGGCATACTGTCGGCGTACTTTGCCATGCGGAGTGCACTTTCCAGCGTCTCCTCGTATTCCGGAGAACGGGCAATCCGCTCTGCTTTTCCGATATTTCCCTGCGCCAGGGACGCATCAACCTCTGCCTGGTAATCCGGCACATGCATTTCGTTCATCAGATAATCTTTCACAAGCTGGTCTCCCACTGGTTTTAAATTTAACTGCACGCAGCGTGACGAAATCGTCGGAAGCAGCGCATCCGGGTTGTCTGCCAGAAGCATGACAACTGCGTAGGCCGGCGGCTCCTCGATCGTCTTCAGCAGCGCGTTCTGCGCCTGAAGTGTCAGCTTCTGCGCCTCGTCGATGATATAAATCTTGTACGGACTGCTGTACGGCTTGATCATCACATCGTTAATGAGCTGCTCGCGGATTTCATCGATGCTGATGGTGTTCGGCTTTTCATGCTTCACATAAATGATATCCGGATGATTCTGGCTCTGTGCCTTTTTACAGGACGGGCATTCCATACAGGGCTCGACCCCGTGCTTCTCGCACTGAAGCGTCATCGCAAACAGTGAAGCCATCATTTTCTTTCCCGATCCACTCTCTCCGCCAAAAAGATAAGCATGAGATACTTTATTCATCGAAATGGCATTCTGTAAATGCGTTATGATTTCCTGATGTCCTACAACCTTCTGAAAACCCTGCATAAAATCACCCCCTGGAGTTCTTTTGTATTTCTTACTAATACTGCATTAAGTATATCACAACTTTTTCTGTTGTTCCACAAAATTCTGAATTTCGGAAAAACAGTCTTCCGGCGTAGAATTATTGGAAAATCTGCGGACAATTCCAGCTTCCGCAATTTTCTCCTCCGTAAAATCCTCACAGTCCGCCAGGAATCTCCGGCACATCTCCGCGTATTTCGGCTCTGTCTGTTTTCTTTCCCGTTCCAGTGCCCGCGAAAGCCGCAGCCCGTCGTCCACCTCGACATACAGCGGAACCATCGCCTGCTCCCCGAAGTATGCCTTTAATTTCAGATACGATTCCAGTGTCCCGATTCCGAGATAATCATGCTTCGCAAGATCAATCTGCCCGTCATCCGCCGTAAAATAATACCACGGCCCCTGCACCGTCGAATACATGCGCTCCTCGATAATCTTTCCGGCCTCCCGCAGTTCCGAAAGCCGTTTTTCATCCACAAAGAAATACTCTCTTCCGTCCTGCTCCCCGCTCCGGATCGGCCGTGTTGTATACAGGACAAACGGTTTTAAATCCAGCGCCGTCTCCTGGATCAGATGCTCATAAATATGATCTTTCCCTGACGCACTTTTTCCCATCAGATAGTAAATTTTTCCCATTTTATCTCTCCCCGAAACACAGATTCTTTATGCCTTAAACCGATATCCAACGCCCCAGATCGTCTCGATATACTGCGGCTTTGCCGTATTAAACTCTATTTTTTCACGGATCTTCTTGATATGCACTGTAACCGTCGCAATATCTCCGATGGACTCCATATCCCAGATCTCACGGAACAGCTCTTCTTTCGTGAAAACGCGGTTCGGATTCTCCGCAAGGAAGGTCAGCAGATCGAACTCTTTCGTTGTAAACTGCTTCTCCTCTCCGTTCACCCACACGCGGCGTGCCGTTTTGTCAATCTTGATGCCGCGGATCTCCACAACATCATTCTCTTTCTTGCCGTTTCCGACCAGACGGTCGTACCGTGCCAGATGCGCTTTCACACGCGCAACCAGCTCACTCGGAGAAAATGGCTTCGTCATATAATCATCCGCACCAAGGCCGAGTCCGCGGATTTTGTCGATATCATCCTTCTTTGCCGAAACCATGATAATCGGAATATCTTTCTTCTCACGCACCTCACGGCAGATCTCAAAGCCATCCACCTCCGGCAGCATCAGATCCAGAATCAGCAGATCAAAATCCTCTTTGACCGCCCGCACAAGACCGGTGTCTCCCTGGTTTTCAATCTCTACCTCAAAGCCCGAAAGTTCTAAATAATCCTTCTCCAGATCCGCAATGGATTCCTCATCCTCAACAATCAGTATCTTACTCATGAAACAGGTACCTCCTGATATTTTCTTAATACAAAGTACATCGTGGTGCCCACGCCTTCTTTGCTGGTGGCCCACACTTTTCCGCCGTGGTCTTCGAGAATCTTCTTCACGATGGAAAGACCGATGCCGCTGCCGCCTCTCGTGCTGTTGCGGGACGTGTCGGTGCGGTAGAAACGGTCGAAAATCTTCGTCAGATCCTTCGTCGCAATTCCCTTTCCGTTGTCCTCAATCTCCACCTGCACAAAATCTCCGACATCACGCAGACGGATGTTGATGACCTTATGGCTCTTGTCCATATATTTGATGGAATTGCTTACAATGTTATTGATGACACGCTTGATCTGCTCCGCATCCGCGATGACGATCGGGTCGTCCTCGAGATAATTAAAGTATGTCAGATCCACATGCTGCGCGTCAAGCTCCAGATTCAGTTCCTCCACGCAGTCATCAAAATAATCCGCAATGTGAATCTTCGAAAACGTATACGGAATGCGGTTCGTGTCAATCTTGGAATAAAACGTCAGCTCATTGATCAGACGGTCCATCTCATTCGCTTTGTTGTAAATGGTGCGGATGTAGCGGTCCATCTTCTCCGGCGTATTTGCCACACCGTCCATGATTCCCTCGACATAACCCTTGACCGCGGTAATCGGTGTTTTCAGATCATGCGAAATGTTACTGATCAGCTCTTTATTCTCTTTGTCAAACTCGACTTTTTCCTCCGCCGTCTCTTTCAGCCGGATACGCATCTCCTCAAAGTCCTCGCAGAGGTCATTAATCTCCGCCACGCCGCACGGTTCAACAGTGAAATCCAGATTTCCGTCTTTGATATTCTGTGTCGCCTTTTTCAGCTGCTCGAGCGGTCCGATCACACCGCGGTAAATCCAGAAGCTCAGGCCCAGACTGGTGAGCACCAGAATCAGCACAATCACGATGCCTAGCTCTTTTACCATGCCCGTAATCTGCGGCGCAATCTGGTCTGTCTTGGTGACGATAAACGCACTGCATTCTTTTCCGTCCGAGTTCTCATAGTCCGCCTGTTTGACCATCCACTGTTTTTCATTGCGGAAATAAACGCCGCCCTTCGAATTTGCCCCCGGGTCACCGTATTTCGGCAGCTCATTTTCCAGCTCCTCCGACGACAGCTCCTCCGAGCCATTGTAAATGATAACACCATCCTCGCGCACCGCGATAAACGACTGTTTTTTCTGCAGTCTTGCATTCAGAACAGAGAGATAATTCGTTTCTTCCAGCTTTGCCGTATCCGATTTCGCGGTATCCTCTACTTCGTCGTACTCTTCTGATGTCATCGCATTCAGCAGCAGGGTGTTGTTCGAAATCGTCCGGTATGTTGCGTTCGCAAGACCGTATTTTTCACCGATAATCTTTGCTTTATACCCTACAAAAAAGTAAAACGTCAAGGCACACATCACGATCGGAACCAGTATGATGATGAAAAAAGAAATGATTACTCTCGTCCTTAATTTCATGCTTTTCTTCTTTTTTTCCATATAAGATCCACCTGTTTTCCAACACATATTTCGTACTTTTGCGCACAAAAAATCCCCAGTACGCAGTCTAAATTTATTATAGCACAACGCCTGAGGATTTTTCATTAACTTAGATGAATCTTTCTAAACTTTCTATAAACACAAGGTTCGTACGAACAACCGTGTTTTAAAGGTATTTTTTCAGGTCTTCTACTTTGTCCAGTTTCTCCCACGGCAGATCCAGATCGTTTCTTCCGAAGTGGCCGTAAGCGGAAGTCTGTTTGTAGATCGGACGGCGCAGATCCAGCATTTTGATGATTCCAGCCGGACGAAGGTCGAAGTTCTCACGAACGATATCGGTCAGTTTGTTGTCGGAGAGTTTTCCTGTGCCGTAGCTGTCGATCATGATAGAGGTCGGATGAGCGACACCGATTGCGTAGGAAAGCTGGACCTCGCATTTGTCGGCAAGACCTGCTGCTACGATATTCTTTGCTACGTAACGTGCTGCATAAGCTGCAGAACGGTCTACCTTTGTACAGTCTTTTCCGGAGAAAGCTCCGCCGCCGTGACGAGCGTATCCGCCGTAGGTGTCTACGATGATCTTACGTCCGGTGAGGCCGGAATCTCCGTGAGGTCCGCCGATTACAAAACGGCCGGTCGGGTTGATGAAGAACTTGGTGTGCTCATCTACCATGTCTGCCGGAATGATTTCGTCGAATACGTATTTTTTGATATCCTCATGAATCTGCTCCTGGGATACTTCCGGATCATGCTGAGTGGAAAGAACAACCGCATCAAGACGGAACGGTTTGCCGTTCTCATCGTACTCTACGGTTACCTGTGTTTTTCCGTCCGGACGCAGGTATGTTAAAGTACCGTCTTTGCGGACTTTGGTCAGCTGGCGAGCCAGTTTGTGTGCCATGTAGATCGGGTATGGCATGTACTCTTCGGTCTCGTTGGTTGCGAATCCGAACATCATTCCCTGATCTCCTGCTCCAATGGCATCGATCTCCTCATCGCTCATATTGTTCTCTTTTGCTTCGAGCGCTTTGTCTACACCCATAGCGATATCGGTGGACTGTTTGTCAATTGCAGTTACAACAGCGCAGGTATCTGCGTCAAATCCGTATTTTGCACGGTCGTAGCCGATTTCGCGAACGGTATCACGTACAACCTGCTGGAAATCAATGTGTGCGTTGGATGTAATCTCACCCATTACCATAACGTATCCTGTTGTAGTACAGGTTTCGCAAGCTACACGGCTCATCGGATCCTGCTCAAGCAGCGCATCCAGAATCGCGTCAGAAATGGCATCACAGATTTTGTCCGGATGTCCTTCGGTTACAGACTCAGAAGTAAACAGTCTTTTTTCCATTCTTTTTCTCCTTTTTTTTCTTCTCTTCTCTTTTGCTTTTCGTTCGTGGGCTTTGGCTTTCCCTGAACATTTTTTCGTAAAAAAAGATCCGCAATTTTTAGCGGACCTGAATAGTAATGTTCAAATCCCCTTATTGTTCGAAAATTTCGCTCAGGCTGGCACCTTCCCATGCAGACCAATCTGCCGGGGGTTGCCGTGGTTTCACAGATCCTATGTATCTCCACCACTCTGAATAAGAGAAAAGCAACTCAATTTTTGATTTTGTTTTTTGTTACTCTGATACACTATCGCAAAATACGCCATTCGTCAAGAGGAAATAAAAGGATTTGAGACATTTTCTTACTGTTGTCCCAAACATCCTTTCTTTTTTTCTGATTTTTCGGCTGTATCTTCTGTTATTTGTGAACAGATAAGAAAACTCTCCAAAACAGAGAGTTTTCTTATCTGCTGTATCTTTTCTTCTACTCTTCTGCTTTCATCTCACGGACAATCTTCCGCAGCTTCAGAATCATGGACGGAGCAACAGAAAGCTCATCCACACCCATTCGTACAAACTGCTCCGTCAATGTCAGATCTGCACCGAGCTCCCCGCAGATTCCTGCCCATTTTCCGCATTTGTGTGCATTTTCCACCACCATGCGAATCATCCGAAGAACAGCTTCATGGTGTGGATTGTAGAAATCATCCAGCTGCTCATTCTGACGATCAATCGCCAGGGTATACTGCGTCAGGTCATTCGTTCCGATGCTGAAGAAATCCACCATTTCCGCCAGACGGTCGCTGATCATCACGGCTGCCGGTGTCTCGATCATAATGCCCTGCTCCGGAATTTTATACTGCACTTCCTGTGCTTTCAGCTCTTCCTCTACCTCTGCAACAATTGCGTAGATTTTTTCTACCTCTTCTGTTGATGTGATCATCGGATACATGACAGAAAGGTTTCCGTAAACGGCTGCGCGGAACAATGCGCGAAGCTGCGCTTTAAAAATTTCCGGCTGTTTCAGACAAATCCGGATTGCACGGTACCCAAGCGCCGGATTTTCTTCTTTTCCAAGATTAAAGTATTCTACCTGCTTATCTGCCCCGATATCCAGCGTACGGATAATCACTTTTTTGCCTGCCATGGTCTGCACGGCCTGTTTATATGCCTGAAACTGTTCTTCCTCCGTTGGGAAATCATTTCTTCCAAGATAGAGGAATTCGCTTCGGAAAAGTCCAATTCCACCGGCATCATTTTCCATCACATAGCCAAGGTCACCAACACTGCCGATATTTGCATAGATGTTGATCTTACGGCCATCCGGCGTAATATTTTCTTTTCCTTTTAACTCCTCAAGAAGCTTCTGTTTTTCTGCTTCTTCCTGCATTCTTTTTTCGGTTTCCTTCCGCACATCCTCCTCCGGCTCAAAGATAACCTGACCTGAAAAACCGTCTACAACGGCCGTCATGCCTGTTTTCAGACCGTTTAAATCCATCGGGACGCCGATTAATGCCGGAATATTCATCATTCGCGCAAGAATCGCAGTATGAGAATTGGTAGATCCATGCACAGTCACAAACGCAAGTATTTTTTCTTTGTCCATCTGTACAGTTTCACTCGGACTTAAATCGTCTGCCACTATAACAGATGGTTCCATAGAACTCAGGTCGTTATCTCCCTCGCCGCTTAAATTGCGGACCAGACGTTCGGAAATATCTTTTACATCTGCGGAACGAGCCTTCATATATTCATCATCCATAGCTGCAAACATCTCTGCAAAATTATCGCCGGTTGCTGCCGCTGCATATTCTGCATTTACCAGTTCTGTCCGGATCATATTCTCCATTGATTCCAGATAGTCCTCATCCTCCAGCATCATCTGATGGACTTCAAAGATCGCCGCACTTGCCTCTCCAACTTCCCGGACTGCCTTGTCATACAGTCTGCCAAGCTGTTTTTTCGAAACCTCCACGGCTTCTTTCACACGTTTTACTTCTGCTTCCGGATCTTCAATCCGGGCTCTTTTAACCTGGTAATCATTTTTCTTCAGAACCGCAACCGGTCCCATAACAATTCCTTTATATACGGATTTCCCCTGAAAATACTGCATTTTTTATCCTCCGAGCGTACTTTTTACAGATTTGCTTCGAAAAACGCTTTCAGCGTCTCAATCGCTGCATCTTCGTCCTCTCCGTTTGCTGCAACGGTTACGGTATCTCCCTGCTTTACACCAAGTGACATCAGCATCATCAGCTGAGTCAGTTTTTTCGTTTTTCCATCTTTTGTGATGGTGCATTCCGATGCAAAATTTTTTGCCTCCTTTACCAGCATTCCTGCCGGTCTTGCGTGGATTCCCAGTTCATCTTTAATGGTATATTCAAATGTTTTCATGCTTTTATTCTCCTTCTTCTCTGTCCATAATCCGTTCTATGTGCATAGCGAGATATCCAATTTCGATCTCCTCCATCGGAAGTTTCAGCCTCTTTTCCATCTCCTCACAGATTCGTTTCGCCGCCTGAAAGGCTTCCGGAAACTTTACGGACATGTAGTCATTCATATTTACTTTCAGTTTTTCCCCACTGACCGCTCTTGCAACCATATAGCGGATATGGTTCATCATACGGTTATACGACAACGACATCACATCGATGGTATGCCCGGTGATATGCTCCACCAAAGAAATGCTCTCCCGGACTGCTCTTGCTACTTCCATGGCCTGTGAAACATTTTCCTCCACAATTGCCGAATGAACATGAAGTGCAAGATAGCCGATTTCATGTTCATCAATTTCGATCTGAAGCCGTTCTTTTAAAAGCTCCCTGATACAGGAAGCAACTTTATACTCTTTGTAAAACATCACACGGATATCGTCGGTGAGCGGATTGCTGATCTGCTCACCGTTCTGAATCCGCCGGACAGCAAAATCCAGATGATCTGCCATTGGAAAGACGATGGAACGGTCAATTTTTCCAAATTCCTTTTCTGCCTCGTCAAGCACGGCACTCGCCAGCTCCAGGCTGAGCGGAGAAACGCCCTGTACAATGGTTCTGGCATTTCCTCGCTCCGTCATCTCTGTCAGGGAATAAATGCGGGCATCGTCTCCCGGCTGTACACGCTGTCCCGTTTTTTTCCCAAATGCAATTCCTTTCCCCATGACCAGATATTCCCGGTTATTTTCTTCTTCCACACCAATAAATGAATTGTGGTTCAGTGTTTTTGCTATCCTGTACATTCTTCTCACCCGTTTTTAAGGCACAGCTTACGCGAGAATCTCAATCGCAAATAAAGGATCTCCTGCTTTTACCGGTCCGTCTGCCAAAAGACGGATTCTCTGGTTCTCCTCCAGCTCTGTGCAAAGAACCGGTGATGTAACCGACGGCGCATGTGTTTTCAGATATTCCAGATCCAGCTTCAGCATCGGATCACCTTTTTTCACGGTCTGACCGCTTTTTACCAGTGCCTCAAATCCCTCTCCGTTCAGTTTTACTGTATCAATTCCGACATGAATCAGAAGGCTGACCCCGGAATCGGTTACAAATCCAATCGCATGTTTTGTGTCAAAAACAAACGCGACTTCTCCGTCCTCCGGAGCACGCACATAAGGATCTTCCGGTGTCACAACAGCGCCGTCTCCCATCATCTTTTCTGCAAACGCTTCATCCGGCGCAGTAGAAAGGTCGGCTGCCAGTCCGCTTATCGGGCTGCAGACAGTAATCGTATCCACAACCTTCTGTTCTTTTGTTTCCTGCGTCGGTTCCGCCTCTTTTGGGGTTGGTGTATTTTCTGCTTCCGCATACGTATTCGGAGCTTTTTCCAGATAATCCTCTAAATTTGATTTTATCACAGTTACATTCGGTCCGTAAATAACCTGTACACCATTTCCTTTATGCACAACGCCAGATGCCCCTGTCGCCTTTAAAATACCATCGCTGACTCTCGCTGCATCATGAACAGTACAGCGCAGTCTTGTCGCACAGCAGTCCACATCCGAAATATTTTTCTTTCCGCCAAGACCTTTTGTGATCGCTTCACTCATGGCATCTTCCGATGCCACCCCATCGCTCTGCGCCTCTTTTCTTGCATTTACATCTGCTTTCGTATAAAGCTTGGTTTCCACATCATCATCCTCGCGACCCGGTGTCTTAAAATCAAACTTTTTAATCATGAATTTGAAGATAAAATAATACAGGAAGAAATAAAGAATGCCGACCGGAATCACCCTCATCCAGCTTGTCTTTTCATTTCCCTGCAAAATACCGAACAGGAAGAAGTCCAGAAGTCCGCCGGAAAAGGTAAGACCTACTGCGATATTCAGGATGTGTGCGATCATATAAGCTGTTCCCGCAAGAATAACCTGCACGACAAACAACGCCGGTGCAACAAACAGGAAAGAGAATTCCAGCGGTTCTGTGATACCGGTTGCCATACACGCAAGTGCTGCGGAAAGAAGCAGACCGCCTGCTGCTTTTTTCTTCTCCGGTTTCGCACAATGGTACATGGCAAGTGCCGCTCCCGGAAGTCCGAAAATCATAAAAATAAATTCTCCAGAGAAATATCTCGTTGCATCTGCACTGAAATGTGCGATATTCGCAGAATCCGCAAGCTGTGCGAAGAAAATATTCTGTCCGCCCTGCACCATCTGTCCTGCCACTTCCATGGTACCTCCGACTGCCGTCTGCCAGAACGGCATATAGAATACGTGATGCAGACCAAATGGAATCAGTGCCCGTTTAATCAGACCGAAAATCAGCGTTCCGACATAACCGGAGCCGGTTACCAGGCTACCCAGCGCATAAATGCCGTTCTGTACAACCGGCCATACAAAATACATTAAAATTCCCACAAACATATAGACGATCGTAGAAATAATTGGTACAAAACGAGTACCTCCAAAGAAAGAAAGTGCGTTCGGAAGCTGGATCCGGTAAAATCGATTATGAAGTGCTGCGACTCCAAGACCGACAATAATACCGCCAAACACACCCATCTGCAGCGACTGAATACCGCAGACAGAAGTGATGGTTCCTTCCAGAACGGATTCTGCAATTTCTCCGTTTTCCAGAATCTGACCCGTAATAGTCAGCATTGCGTTGATTGCTGTATTCATAACGAAATATGCAATAACGGCTGACAGGGCAGAAACCTCTTTTTCCTTCTTTGCCATACCAATTGCAACACCTACCGCAAAAATCAGCGGCAGGTTATCAAACACTGCACTTCCTACCTTGTTCATGATCACCAGCAGTGCATGAAGAATTGTGCCGTTGCCGAGCAAGCTTGTCAGACCGTACGTTTCAATCGTGGTTGCATTGGTAAATGAGCTTCCGATTCCCAGTAAAAGTCCGGCTACCGGAAGGATTGCGATCGGGAGCATAAAGCTTCTTCCCACTCGCTGCAGAACACTAAAAATTTTGTCCTTCATTTTTTTACTCCTTGTGTAGTTTATACTTTTTACAAGAAGAGTTTCTGCGGTTTTGCATCTTTTTAGCCGGTCTGTACTCTTTTTCTGAAACAGAGTACAAAAAAGAGACACTAACCCACATAAACAATTCCTGTTATGTATAGTTAATGCCTCCAAAAATCGAGTTACACACTACAACTGTAGTTGAATATAGCACAGATAAATCTCTTTTGTCAAGTCAGTTCTTATGATTTCAGCTTTTTTCTTTTTATCCATTTTTCATATTTTTATGCATCTATTTTGTGCACAATAGCTAATCAACATCTTTTTTCTGAAATGTCATAAATTCAAGATCTTCCTGTTTCCATAGTTGTGCAGGCACATGCAATACTTCTTTTTGAGCAAACAACGGTATACTTGTTCCTTCCTTCTGGAAAACCCGAAGAGATGTACCACCATCAGCAAAAGCTTTGTTTTCTATATGAACAAATGTCATTCCCTCATATACTTCTTTACTTTCAATATCCTGCCACCGGCCTTCCGGAAGATACAGTTCATATTCATCTCTGTCAAATCCGGGTGAAATAAGCAATGCATCACCAAGCATATAAGACAGATTCTGTGTCTTTGCGATTGGATCTTTCGGATATTCCATCACAAGCGGACGAATCATTGGAATACCAGACTGATGACTCTGGCAGGCTGTGTGATAAAGATATGGCACAAGTCGATGTCTGAAGTTAATCCATTTTTTTACTTCTTTTAATGCCATATCTCCATACTGCCATGGTTCCCGCGGTGTTTTACCGTGCGCTCTGGATAATGGCATCCACAATCCCATCTGCACAGAGGAAAGGTAATCTTCTATATTCGGACGCTCCTCATTTCCGATATAACCTGTGTTATAAAATCCGCCAAGATCATAACCCCAGAAAGATACACCAGACATAGCCATCCCAAGTCCGGCCTGAAGGATTGCACTGTGACTTGCTTTATCACTGGAAGAATCTCCTGCCCATGCTGCCGGGATCGTATGAGAACCCACATACCCACTGCGTCCCCAAAGCATTGGCAATTCCCCACGTTCGTCGCAAATTTCTTTCATCCATGTGTAAATATTTTTTGCATACAGATACGTCAGAAGATTATGTCCTTCTCGCCCGCTCATGCCATTGTAAAATACAACATCTTCAGGTACTGCTTCAGAGAAATCTGTTTTTATCACTGATACACCCATTCTGACGATTTTTTTCACACGTTCCTCATACCATGCCAGAAATTCCGGATTTGTGAAATCAAAGCAAGCACACAAAAACTCTGAATCTGCAGTCGCTTTAAACATTGCAGGATGCCCTTCTTTATTTTTTATAAAAAATCCACGTTCTGCCAGTTCCTTAAATGCCGGCGAATCTTCCTGCAAGTACGGATAATTCCAAAGACTTAAATGTATGTTCTTTTTATTTAATTCTTTAATCATTTCTTCCGGTTCAGGGAAACGTTCTGTATCCCATTCCCATACACCAGACATATCCTGCCTCTGCCAGCCATCGATATGAATTACATCGATACCTATTCCAAATTTTTCAGCATCAGCAACAACATCCTCGACTTCTTTACGGCTCATATAAGAGCATTTTGACATCCAGAAACCAAAAGCCCACTGTGGAATCATAGGTATCTGCCCTGTAATCTGCAAATACTGCTGCAACAGCTTCTTATAGTCTTTGCTTTCTTCTGCCAGGAAAATATAATCCAGAATAGGATCGTCACTGCCCATCTGATAACTGATCCATGATGAAGCACCCATATCAAATGATGAACGCGTAAATGTATTTAACAATACGGAATATCCCCGGCTGCTTGTAAAATACGGATGACTTTTATATGAATCCTCCGTATTAGTAGACAATGCATCTTTTTGCCAACACTCTATTCTTTGTCCACGTTTATTAAAATGTGTAAACTTCTCTCCAAATCCCCAAAATTGCTCATCGGAGAATAATACAAACTGCTCAAATGAGGCTATACTTTTTCCAGATGCATCTACTCTAAATCCTGTTGGAAGCTGTTTCCACCGGTTATCGACATTAGTGTCAAAAGCCTGTTCTTTCGTCAATAATTTTCCATTCTGATATATGGACATTTCCCAGTAGTTTTTTGAAAAATGAAGACTTAACTGATTTGTTTCATATATATACAGATCTTCATTTTCTGTAAATTCTGCATTTTTTGTTTCAAACTCCGATTCAGGTACATCTTCGACTACCGTCTGTCTGTGGCTTTTTGCAGTCATCTCCGGCACCATCACAAATCTGAATACCGATGGTGTCAAAAATGTAATACGAACTGTGGCTATACGGTCTTTCCATGTACGTACCAAAAAATGTATTCCATCTTCTTTGGCACACACTGATTCAATTTTCGTAAGAAAATCATACTCATCTGAAAAAATTGTTCTTCGCTCCCCACATTGTGGATTATATTGTGTTTCTGCTTCATTAGACATATATTGTCCCCCTCTGGTTTTTATTATTTTTAGTCAAAATGTATAATCGGTAACGTTTTCGTATTCAACATATCATAAATTTGTATATTTTTAAATATCTTTTTTTACCAATACTGACCGCCTCAGCTTTGAAAATAATAGTAGTAAAATTTAAGCCAATTTCTTCGCAATAAGGTAAAATAAAAGAACGGTACCTTTTATTGCACCGTCCTTTTTGTCAACATTTGTTTTATACTGTTTTTACGCTCTTAACCGGAATTTCTGGATGTCCTTTGCATTATTCACACGCTCAATTTCAGCGCCGAGTCCACGGAGCTTTCCGTCGAAGTCCTCGTATCCGCGCAGAATGTATACAATATCATCCACCACGGTAACACCCTCTGCTGCAAGACCTGCAATAACAAGTGCTGCTCCGGCGCGAAGATCCGGTGCGGAAACCTCTGCTCCGGTAAATTTCTCTACGCCGTCGATGATCGCCGTGTTGCCTTCTACTTTAATACAGGCGCCCATACGTGCCAGCTCATCCGCATATTTAAAACGATTTTCAAAAATACTCTCTGTTACAATACTCGTACCGTTTGCCAGTGCCAGTGTAACCGCAATCTGCGGCTGCATATCGGTCGGGTAACCCGGATACGGCTGTGTCTTTACGTGTGTTCTGCCCAGACGTTTGCTTGCGCTCACACGGATGGAATCGTCAAACTCTTCTACGTCGCAGCCAATCTCCTCGAGCTTTGCGGTTGTTGCTTCCAGATGCTTTGGAATCACGTTTTTAATCAGCACATCGCCCTTTGTAGCTGCTGCTGCAAACATATACGTACCTGCCTCGATCATATCCGGTACGACCGCATAGCTGGTTCCGTGCAGGGTATCGACACCCTTGATCCGGATCACATCGGTTCCTGCTCCTTTGATGTTTGCTCCCATGCTGTTCAGGAAGTTCGCCACATCGACAACGTGCGGCTCTTTCGCTGCATTCTCAATCGTTGTATTTCCTCTTGCCATCGAAGCTGCCATCATGATGTTGATGGTGGCTCCAACGGAAACCATATCCAGGAAAATGTGGCTTCCATGCAGATCTGCCGCACTTGCCACGATTGCGCCATGACGGATGCTTACCTCAGCACCGAGTGCGCGGAATCCCTTTAAATGCTGGTCGATCGGACGGCTTCCAATGTTACATCCGCCCGGAAGCGGAACTTCCGCTCTTTTGTATTTTCCAAGCAGCGCGCCTAAAAGATAATAAGACGCACGAATTTTTTTGATATATTCATAGTCAACACTCAGATCACCGATAGTCGATGCATTGATCCGCACGGTATGACGGTCGATGCGGTCCACAGTAGCTCCGATCTCTGCAATTGCTTCCAGAAGTACATTAATATCGCTGACATCCGGCAGATTTTCGATCAGAACCGTCTCATCGGTCATCGTTGCTGCCGTAAGAATTGCAAGCGCCGCGTTTTTTGCTCCCCCAATTTCCACTTCGCCCACAAGAGGATTTCCACCTCTGATGACATACTGTTCCATATATTCACCTCAAATTTTCTTTTTCATAACTTAACGAGTGTGTTTTATCCGAAATAACGATTCAAAGTCTGTTCTGCTGTTTTTTTACACACTCCGGACTCACTGAAACGCACTGCTCCCCGCAGTAATTTTTCAGTCTCCCCTTATCTTAACTCAAATCTAATATTTTGTAAATCAATTTTAATATATTCCGTACTATTTCCGTTTTTTTCCACCGTTTCCGGTTAGGAATATTCAGAGAAACGTTATATGTAATTTCTAACTGTCAGAACATTTTCCTTATTATTACGTAATATTATGTTTTTGAAAATTCTCCGAATATTCCACCGTTCCTTCTTACATGCCAATCTGCTCGCGAAGTGCCAGAATCGTGCCCTGGATATCCTTTCCGCTCTCATCGACCGTAATCTCGGCATACTGTTCATACAGTTTACTTCTCTCATCGTAAAGATCTTTGAGCGTCTGGCCCTCTTTCAGCACGACGCCGCGTCCCTTCAGGTTTCCGAGACGTTTCGCCAGATCCTCATACGACAGCTTCAGGTAAACGATGATTCCAATTTCTTTAAAATGCTCCATCGCCTCTTTTCCGTAAATGGCACTGCCGCCCGGCGCGATGACGCTTTTGTCGGCTTCCAATGTCGCATTGACTTCATTCTCAATCGCAAGAAAGCCTTCATTTCCTTCATCCGCAATGATCTCGCGCAGAAGACGCTTCTCCCGATGCTGGATCACAAGATCCGTATCAATAAACTCATATCCCAACACCTTTGCAAGAATAACACCAACGCTGCTTTTGCCGGCTCCCGGCATTCCTATTAAGATAATATTCCGTTTATTCAAGATTTATTCCTCCTGCTGTCTCGTAAATTTTTCTCTATCCTATCTCTGCAGATTCGTTCCGCCCTGCTTCATGATCTGCTCGATCTCTGTTTCGCTCGCCACATTGGCATCGTGCTGGATCATCAGCTTTAAAACACTTGCGGAAATCGCAAAGTCGATGGCTTTCTGCGGCTCAAAATCATGAAGCATCGCATGGATCAGTCCCGCGCCAAATGCATCACCGGCTCCGACTGCCTCAAAGCTGTGTACTTTACGAACCGGGCTCTCGTAGAATTTTCCGTCTTTCAGGTAAATTCCCATCCAGTCGCCGTCCTCCACGGTGTAGAGATTGCGCAGCACACTCGCAACCGCTTTGCAGTTCGGGAACTGCTTCTGGATTTCCAGCATGCCCTCTTTGTAAGACTCGATCTGCTCAATGCCGCGCGACATATCTCCGTCGTACGCCGGAATGCCAAGTGATGATTCAAAATCCTCATCGTTTGCAATGCAGACATCCACATACGCCATCAGACGGCGCATAACGCGCTGTGCGTCCTTCGTGGACCACATTTTTCCGCGGTAGTTCAGATCACATACCACCTGGATTTTTTTCTCTCTGCAGAGTGCCAGAGCGTTCTCCAGCGCTTTTTCAATCTCTGTGCTGATGGCAGGCGTGATACCGGAAAAATAAAAGAGATCTACGCCATCAAGCAGTTTTTCCCAGTCAAATTCCTCTGCCTTTGCCATTGCAATTGCGCTGTAAGCGCGGTCATAAACCACGCTCGTCGGGCGGATATTCGTTCCCTTTTCAAAATAGTAAATACCAACGCGTCCGCCGCCCCGCAGCACACGGGATGTATCGACGCCGAACCGGCGGATCTCATTGACGGCTGCCTGTCCCACCTGGTGCTCCGGCACTTTTGTCACGTACGAAACATCGTCCCCGAGTGTCGCCAGGGAAACCGCAACATTCGCCTCCGCGCCGCCGTAATTGGCTTCAAATGTATCTGCCTGTAAAATTTTCAGATGCTCCGGTGTTTTCAGACGCAGCATCACTTCTCCAAAAGTAAGTACCTTCATACTAAAATCCCCTCCAAAAGCAATTTGCTTTTTTGTCTCAATACCTCTTTATCTTACGCTGTTTTCCCCACGGACGCAAGAAAAACCTGCGGAAACCACCCCCGTTTTCCATCGCAGAAAAGCACAAAAAAGAGGCTTTCTGTTTCTCTTCAGAAAGCCTCTTTTCGTGTATTTCATTATTCTTTTACTGCCCCCAGTGTAATACCGGTTACGAAGTATTTCTGCAGGAACGGATATACAATCAGCATAGGAACAAGGGCGATAAATACCTTTGCTGCCTCCAGTGATTTGTTGGAGTTCTGTGCTAACTGCTGATACTGCTCTGCAGTCAGGGTTACGCCTACCGGGATCTGAACGGAGATCTGACGGATGTAGGTCTGCAACGGATAGTTCGTCTCTTTGTTCATTAATACCAGGCCCTGGAAATACTCGTTCCAGTAACCAACGGATGTAAACAGGACGATGGTTGCGATAACCGGTTTGGAACACGGAACTACAATCTGCCACAGGATACGCCACGGGCCGGCGCCGTCTACACGGGCTGCCTCCTCGAGGTCTCCCGGGATGCCGCGGAAGAAGTTCATCATCAGGAGTACGTTGAATACCGGAACAGAACCAGCCAGAACCAGTGCTGCCATCGTATCGATCATACCATAATTTTTAACGGTGATGAACCACGGAATGGTACCACCATTGAACAGCATACAGAATACCAGGATCCACATCAGGACGTTTCTCGGTTTGTACTCTGTTTTGCTCTTTGCCAGCGGATAGGACATCATGATCAGGACAACCATGGTCCATACGGTTCCGATGACAACTCGTTTGATGGAAATCCAGAAAGAATTCCAGAATGCGGAATCACCCATGATCAGGCTGTAGGATTAGTCAATCTTGACTTTTTTGATATCGGTATTTCTTTTAATCTCAACTAATTTTTGATTCGTTTTTCCGTCATTTTGTATATTTTACACTTGTTCGAACGTTTTGTACAGAAAAAGAACCTCTTAATTTTTCTCCAGAAGGCTCCTTCCAGGAAAACTAAGAGGTTCTTTTTTAATTATCTCTTCTTTATTCTGCTTTTTTCTTCTCTTTTGGAATAATAATATTCAGTACAATCGCCGCAACCGCTGCCGGAACAATACCGGAGCCGCCGAAAATCAGCTGGATATAATAAGGAAGCTCAGAAGTTGCTCCCGCTGTGGAACCAAGGCCGTAGCCAAGAC
The DNA here is from genome assembly GCF_003480555.1 of Blautia sp. AM29-29. NCBI lineage: Bacteria > Bacillati > Bacillota > Clostridia > Lachnospirales > Lachnospiraceae > Blautia > Blautia sp. AM29-29. The sequence goes on along the minus strand of NZ_QUJD01000008.1, from coordinate 21,519 downwards.
CCAGTGCAACAGAAACGATCGTGATCTCACGGCTCGTAATCGGCTCTTTTGTGATGAGCTGAATACCGGAAACCAGAATTGACGCAAACATCATAACGGCTGCACCGCCGAGTACGGACTGCGGCATAATGGATACAAATGCTGCAATCTTCGGGCAGAGTCCGCAGAGGATCAGGAAAATGGCTCCGCAGGAAAGTGCCATACGGTTTACGATTTTTGTCATCGAAATAATGCCGACGTTCTGTGCAAAAGAAGTATTCGGGAGAACGCCGAGTGCTGCTGCAAAGCTGGATCCGAGACCGTCGCAGATGATACCGCCGGAAAGCTCAGAATCGGTTGCCTCGCGGTCCATACCGCTCTCTACGCAGGCGCAGATATCGCCGACCGTCTCAACGGTTGTTACGATGAACATGATCGCTACCGGGAGAATTGCCTCCACACGAAAGACTGGTTTTACCTCAGCCAGTTTTCCAAAGCCTGCAATACCAGGGAGTGCGAACCAGGACGCATCTTTTACCTGCTGGAAATTGACAACCCAGGAATATGTATAGGAAACAGTGCTTCCATCCTCAAGAACCGCCGTTCCGGTATGCGGCAGAACCATGGTCATAATAATAGCTACCACGTAGCCGACTAAAATACCGATCAGAATTGAAGCCGTGCTTAAGATTCCCTTCGGATTTGTAAAGTGCTTCAGTGCCAGCGTTACAATCAGAACGACCATGCCAAGGAACAGGTTCTGTATGGAACCGTAATCGTTCGTTCCGGAACCGCCGCAGAGATAATTGATTCCAACCGGAATCAGCGAAAGACCGATCGCCATAACGACACAGCCGGTAACAACCGACGGGAAAAATTTACGAAGCGGCTTTAAACAGACGCCAAGCACGCCCTCAAACAGACCGCCGACAATTGTCGCACCAAGGATAGCGCCGTACGTCAGCGCGCCCTGTCCCAGCACGGCTGTCACGCTCTTGAATACGCCGAGGAATCCAGAAGATGTACCCATAACAATCGGTACTTTACCGCCGATCGGTCCAATCGAAAACATCTGTACCAGTGTTACAATACCGGCTACTGTCATTGCATTCTGCAAAAGAGCCGTACGAAGTGCACCGTAGCCCGCATCCGCCGTCAGACCGCACGCTCCCATGATGATCAGAAGCGGGGTAAGGTTTCCTATGAACATCGCCATTACGTGCTGCAATCCAAGCGGAATCGCCTGCTTCAGCGGAATCCGTCCTTCAAAGGTGTACGGGGTTCCCATAGCTGAACTTTTTTCTTTTTTCATTGCTTTTCTCCTGCTTTTGTAGATTTGGGCTGCCTTGCCTTTCGGTATGGAATATGCCCTGCACAGCCGGAATTTTTCCGGCAAAGCGTCCTTGTTTTTTCTTATAGATACTTATAAGTTTTTCTTTTTAAACAAGTCTTCTTCATAAGCTGTGCTTTTATGTAAAAAGATTATCATGTTTCTTTTTTCCCGTCAACCCGCATCTTGTACAGAATTCCATAAAAAGGAGACACCGGTCTGTGTTCCTCATCTCACAGATCAATGTCTCCTTGTTTTCTTCCTTCAATTTAAGCGTTCTGGAAATCCTCAATCGCTTTTACGGTGCGGTTATATTCTTCCGTCACCTTCTGCATCAGATCATCCGTCTCGGTCTCCTGCAGCGGTCTTAACCGCTCGGTCAGCTCGGCGCTTGGCTCGTACAGATTTTTAAAACCAAGATTCTGGCACACGCCTTTTAATGTATGAGCTGCACGGAATGCAACCTCAATATTTCCGTCCGCCAGTGCCTGGCAAAGCTCCTGATAGCTCGGATCCTGAGGAAATTTTAAAATGATCCGCTGAATCAGAGACTCACTGCGAAGCCGCTGAACGGTTTCCTCGTAATCTGCTCCCATCTGCATGTAGCAATCTTTTAATGTCATCTTCTCTTCCTCTTCCCTGTATGCAAATTCATTACATATTAATGCAAACAAGTTCTTTATCAATACATAAATAATTATATTTCTCACGCAAGCTCTTGTCAACTTCTGCTTTTCATTATTTTTGCATTATTTTTGTTTACTATACGCTCTATTTCTGAACATAAAACATCTTTTTTCTTACGTTTTTCTTACGTTTTTATCTTACCTGTATATTGCATTCATGCATAATAATACAACTTACTCGCATATTCTGTCGTTTTATTCACACGGTACCGCGTGAAAGTCTATTTCTTCTGTCTAGTCTCGTTGCAAAATGTAATGTTTTTTGTACACTGTAATTTTCGTTATTTTTCTGTGTTTCTTCTATCTTTTATGCAAAAAGGGACCCTCGGTCTTAACCGGAGATCCCTTTGGATTTCTCAAAATCAGATTAGCAGATTCCCTGAGCTATCATAGCGTCAGCTACTTTCTCAAAGCCTGCGATGTTAGCGCCCATAACATAGTCGCCCTCATGGCCGTAACGTTTTGCAGCATCAACCATGTTGTGTGTGATGTTGATCATGATATTTTTCAGTTTTGCATCAACTTCATCGAAGGTCCAGGACAGACGCTCGGAGTTCTGGGACATCTCGAGTGCGGATGTTGCAACACCACCTGCATTTGCAGCTTTTCCAGGTGCGAAAATTACGCCGTGCTCCTGCAGATATTTGGTTGCTTCCAGAGTAGTAGGCATGTTAGCGCCCTCGCATACTGCAGTGCATCCGTTCTCAACAAGTGCTTTTGCATCCTCAAGCAGCAGCTCGTTCTGAGTTGCGCAAGGAAGAGCAAGGTCTGCTTTTACAACCCATACGCCGCGTCCTTCGTGGTACTCAGAGTTTGGACGATATTTCTTGTACTCGGTCAGACGGGCACGATTTACTTCTTTGATCTCTTTTAATGCAGCTACATCGATTCCGTCTGGATCGTAAACCCATCCGTTGGAGTCAGAGCAGGTGAGAACTTTCACACCAAGCTGAGTAGCTTTCTCGATCGCATAGATTGCAACGTTTCCGGAACCGGATACACAAGCGGTCTTGCCTGCGATGTCGATGCCGTTCAGTTTCAGCAGCTCCTGGGTCAGGTACAGCAGTCCGTATCCGGTAGCCTCTGTTCTTGCTAAAGATCCGCCGTAGCTTAAACCTTTACCAGTCAGAACGCCTTCGTATACGCCGCGGATTCTCTTGTACTGTCCGAACATGAAGCCGATCTCTCTTGCGCCTGTTCCGATGTCACCAGCCGGTACGTCGGTGTCTGCGCCGATATATTTGCAAAGCTCTGTCATAAAGCTCTGGCAGAATGCCATGATCTCTCTGTCAGATTTTCCTTTCGGATCGAAGTCAGAACCACCTTTACCTCCGCCGATCGGAAGGCTGGTCAGTGAGTTTTTGAATACCTGCTCGAATCCCAGGAATTTGATAATACCAATATTTACAGAAGGATGCAGACGGATTCCTCCTTTGTAAGGTCCGATTGCACTGTTAAACTGTACACGATATCCGGTGTTTACATGAGCCTGTCCTTTATCGTCTACCCACGGCACACGGAATTTGATCTGACGCTCTGGCTCTACCATTCTCTCCAGAAGAGCGACTTTTCTGTATTTTTCCTCGTTTGCTTCAATAACAGGGCGAAGAGATTCCAGAACCTCTTTGACTGCCTGATGGAATTCCGGCTCAGCTGGGTTTTTTGCAACTACGGACTCAATAACCTCATCTACGTATGACATGTTAGTTTCCTCCTTGAAATTTCTCCCTTAATGTAGTGCAGAAAGATTTCTTTAAAAGATCCATCTGCGGTTCTCATCAGCCTTAAAGCGTGGAGAAAATCATTTCCGCACTCTCTCGCGTCTCCGGTGGATTCTCCCGTCCTCCGGATCACTTAATTTTATAAGGTCAACGATTGGTTGATATTATAGCATAAAATATCCGGTTTTTGCAATATTTCACGCAAAAAATTCCTAATAAACCATGATTTTGTAGCGTTTTCTAATATTTACCCAGTATTTTTGTCGATTTTGTATATTTTTACCGAAAGTACTATAAAATTTCGCGTGCTGATTCTTTAGAAAATAAAGATTAGCTGCGGTTTTTTGTTTTTATATTAGGTGTTTTCGATTTTTTCTTCACGCTCCAGCCAAAGGTTCCCTGCTTTTTCCCGATTCCAAAGTACTCTCCGTGGGAATACGCAATCGGTTTCGCGCGGTTCAGATCGAAGCGGCCGCGCTCATCCATGTATACCTCATCCGCATGGACAGCCACAACTTTTGCAAGAAACATGTGATGCGAGCCCAGTTCGAGCACCTGCTCCACTTTACACTCGATATTAACCGGCGACTCCCCGATCATCGGTGCGGAAATCTCCTCCGCCTCGACTTTCGTCAGTTTCATCTCTTTGAACTTATCCACATCTCTTCCCGAGCGCACGCCGCAGTAGTCGGTCGCATAGCAGAGTTCCTCCGTCGTCAGGTTGATGACGAACGCACCGCTCTCTTTGATCATCTGATAGCTGTAGCGTTCCGGCCGCACCGAGATCGATACCATCGGAGGATTCGTACACACCGTGCCGGCCCAGGCAACGGTGATGATGTTGTCCTCCCCGTTCTTTCCGCGCACCGACACCATGACCGCCGGCAGCGGATACAGCATATTTCCCGCTTTCCATGTCTGTTTTCCCATTCTTATTTCTTTCCTTTCCTCTTTTTCACCCTTTTATGACCGAAAAAAGCGTGCCCCGGATCTGTTTTCAGGCCCGGAACCACGCTTTTTTATTTTTTCTGTTTTTACTGATTCTGCAGCGCCATCATAAATGCCGGAATCAGCTGTTTCTTTCTCGATACAACACCTTTCAGCTCGCAGCTGACCTCGTTGACCGGAAGATCTTCAAAAGCTTTTTCGATGACTTCCTTTGCCCCGCTTCCATAATACAGAAGCTCTGTAGATTCTTCTATAATATTGGTCAGCATAAAGAATACCATCTCGATGCCGTGTTTTCCGCACTCGCTTTCCATCTGCGGCAGAAGCTGTTCCTTGATGGATTCCAGTTCGCCCGCATCGAGGGATGTAATCTGGCCGACACCAAACGTAACATCGCCCATGATGAATTTTTTGAAATCCTGGTAGAAAATTTCTTCCGGTGATTTATCTTTCAGGTTGCTTCCTGCACGGAACATTTCGGATGCAAACTCCGGAATGCTGATGCCTGCAATGTCCGCCAGTGCCTCTGCTGCCGCTTTGTCAAGAAACGTACACGTCGGCGACCGGAACATCAGCGTATCGGAAATGATGGCTGCGCAGAGCAGTCCTGCGATGTTCGGCGCGATCTCCAGCTCTTTTTCCTTATAAATTTCATACATAATCGTTCCCGTGCAGCCCACCGGCTCATTGCGGAACATAACCGGCGCCATCGTCTCAAGTGATCCCAGACGATGATGGTCGATGATCTCGAGAATCTCCGCCTCTTTGACGTTATCGACCGCCTGTGATTCCTCATTGTGATCGACGAGAATCAGTTTCTTTCCTGCATTTCCGATCAGGTTCCGGCGGGAAATCGTTCCCACATATTTTCCTTTCTTGTTCAGAATCGGGAAATCGCGGTGTCTCTGATTTTTCATAACTTCTTTGATATCATCGAGGAAATCTTCGGTGTTGAACGTGATCAGATTGCTTCTGCGCATCAGATATTTGACCGGAATACTCTGGTTAATCAGACGCGCAATCGTATACGTGTCATGCGGACTGCTGATGATCACACAGCATTTTTCCTCTGCAAATTTCTGAATCGTTTTCGTCACCTTTGCGCCAAGTCCGACGATAATGCAGCTTGCATCCATCTCGATTGCACAGAGCTGGTCCTCCGCACGGTTTCCGAGAATGACAAGGTCATCTTTTTCGATGTAGTTCTCCATCGTATCCGGATGGAATGCGCCGACAACGACTTTTCCGCGGATAAAATAACCATGTTCATTTCCGACAATAACCGAACCATCCAACGTATCCGCGATACTGCGGTATTGCGTCCTTGCCAGTGACATGACATGGCTGTCATAAGAATCCATATAGGATTCTGCGATATCACTGACCGTAATCACGCCCTGCAGATCATTGTCCGGCGAAGTAATCGGCAGTGTGACCACGTTGTTGTTTTTCATCATGGAATACGCTTTCTTCACGGAAATCGTGCCCGGTACGCTCGGCACCTCATGGATTTCAATTTCCTTTACCTGCGTTCCCGCATTCGGCAGATACCCCGGTGCGCGCACGCCAAAGCGCTTCAGTACATACTCGGTCTCCTCATTGATCTGACCGGCACGCCGCGCCATGTAGGTTTTGGTTTTATCTGTCCTGTTCTTGATATCCGCATAGGCAATCGCCGAACAAATGGAATCCGTATCCGGATTTTTATGTCCAATTACATAAACTCTTGAATTTGATTTCATAATAGTACTCCTCCCTTCTGTATGTTTGTGGTATACAGTAAGTTCGTCCCGGTAGTTTTACTTCTTTTTTTGTAACGACTACAGTTACTGCTCACTTCGTGACCAGTAACCGCCGCCCTGCACATGCAAATTCGCTCCGCGAAGTTCCGGGCGGCCACCTGAATCACTTTCTCCTGCAGCCGCGCAGCAAGTGCGCGTCTCAGTAATTTTGGTAACGACTACACACATATTACCATCCTTTTTTCATCTGGTCAAAGAAAATCTTTTATGTTAAGATAAACGCAGATAGAAAAACGTGCAAAATTGAACCCGATTTTTTCATAAATCCACAATTTTCCTCTCGTTTTCCTGTTATTCTTACGAAAAAGGGGTGTTTCATTATGTCAGAAGAAAAATTAACCATGGATGACTTCTCCGCAGAGCTGGAAGCTTCCTTCAAAAAAATTGAGGAAGGCGACATGCTCACCGGAACCGTCATCTCCGTAGATGAAAAAGAGGTGATTCTCGATCTGAAATACTACGCAGAGGGTGTCATCCGCGCCGAGGACTTCAGCAACGAGCCTGGCTTCTCCTTAAAAGACGCTGTTCAGGTCGGTGACGAAATCACCGCAACCGTGATCCGCAAAGACGACGGCCACGGCAACATTCTTCTCTCCCGCGCAGAGGCAAACGATATCCTCGCATGGGAAAAACTCGCACAGTACAAAGAAGAGAAAACCGTACTGGATGTAAAAGTCAAAGGAATCGTAAACGCCGGTGTTATCGCTTACGTCGAAGGAATCCGCGGCTTCATCCCGGCTTCCAAACTCTCCCTGAACTACGTGGAAGATCTGAATGAATACTTAAACAAAGACATTCAGGTACAGGTTTTTGACCTCGACAAAGAAAAAGACCGCCTGATCCTCTCCGCCCGCGAAATTCTCCGCGAGAAAGCAGACGAAGAGCGCAAAGAGAAAATCTCCAACGTAGAAGTCGGCCTCGTCACCGAAGGAACCGTTGAGAGCCTGCAGCCATACGGCGCCTTCATCAGCCTCGGAAACGGCCTCTCCGGCCTCGTCCACATCTCCCAGATCTGCGCCAAACGAATCAAACATCCATCCGCAGTCCTGGCAGTCGGCGATAAAGTCAAAGTAAAAGTCATCGCCATCAAAGACGGCAAACTCAGTCTTTCCATGAAAGCCCTCGACGATGTCGCAGCCGAAGAAATTCAGGAGGAAACAATCGAACTTCCAAAGACGGAAGAAGTAACGACGACATTGGGATCGCTGTTTAAAAATATTAAGCTGAACTAAAGTTGCATCAAAAAAACAGACTTTCCATTCTCACGCATTCCTGCGTGTATCTGGAAAGTCTGCTTTCTATTAGCCCTTTACAGCTCCAATCACAATACCTTTCACAAAGTATTTCTGGAAGAATGGATACACAACCAGAATTGGAAGTGCTCCCATAACTGCAACGGCCATTTTGATACCAGTTGCCGGAAGTGTAATGCTTTGTGTCAATGCTCCTCCTGAAGCACCGCTCATCAGATACTGCACATCCAGAAGCATCTTATTCAGCAGAACCTGAATACTGTACAGTTTATCGTTGTTGATATAGTACAGACCATTCAACCAGTCATTCCAGTATCCGAGGCCGACCAGAAGTGCCAGTGTAGCAATAATCGGCGTAGACATCGGAAGAACAATTTTTGCCAGAATTCTCCACTCACCTGCTCCGTCAATTCTTGCAGCCTCGATGACCGCATCAGGAATATTGGTGGTGAAATACGTTCTCATCATGATGACATAGAAAGCTCCCATCAGAAGATTTGGAACAATCAGTGCCCAGATGGTATTTTTAATATGAAAGATTCCAGTCCACATCATATAGGACGGTACCAAGCCACCGTTGAACAACATCGTAAAGAAAATCACAAAGGAGAAAAATGCTTTTCCCGGAAGCTCTTTTCTTGACAGTGGATAGGCAAACAATGTTGTCAGAGTCAGGTTTGCCACGGTTCCGACTACCGTTACCAGTGCGGAAATGATATAACCTCTTACAATACTGCCTGAATCTACCAGCAGTGTTTTGTATGCATCAAAACTGATTTCACGCGGCCAGAAAGAATATCCATATTTTAATAGAATGTTCTCTTTGGTGATTGATGACATAATCAGCAGAATAAACGGGACGATACACATAACGGACAGTAAGATCATAATCACATTAGCTGCAATCTGAAAGCTTTTATTTCTTTCAACCATTTTTCATACTCTCCCTTCGCTTAGAATAATGCACTGTTTTCGTCCAGTCTTCGAACAATCAGGTTTGCAATCAGTACCAGTGCAAATCCTACCAGTGATTGATAAAGACCTGCGGCAGATGCCATACCAATGTTATTCAGCTCCATCAATCCACGATATACGTAAGTATCGATGGTGTTAGTCACATCGATCAACGGTCCGCTGTTCATTGGTACCTGATAGAACAGTCCGAAATCTGAATAGAAAATACGTCCTACACTCATCAGCGTCAAGGTGATAATGGTTGTTTTCAATCCCGGTAGTGTGATATGTACAATTCTCTGCCAGCGGTTTGCACCGTCGATAGATGCAGACTCGTAAAGACTGGCATCCAATCCTACTACCGTTGCATAATAGATAATGCAGTTATATCCCAGGTTTTTCCATATATTGACAAAAATCAAAATGAATGGCCAATATTTCGCATTGGAATACCATCCAATTGCCTCTTTTCCCATCGGTTTCAGAATACTGTTGTTAATAAATCCCGCATCTGTACTCAGGAATCCATATACCAAATAGCTGACAACGACGATAGAAATCAGAAACGGTACCAGAATTAGGGTCTGGTATACTTTCTTTCCCATCGTGGAACGGATCTCATTCAGCAGAATTGCTACTGCAATTGCAAGGACTGTTCCAAGCACGATAAAAATAATGTTATATCCCAGTGTATTTCTTGTAATTGTCCAAGCATCTTTTGTCTTAAACAAAAACTCAAAGTTTTTAAGACCTGTAAACGGGCTTTTGAAGATTCCCAGACTGTAATTATATTTCTTGAATGCAATGATAATTCCAGCCATAGGCATATAGTTATTGATAAATAAGTATACAAGCCCCGGAAGCAGCATCAGATACATGGGAATAAATCTGCGAATTTTACCCCAATTTCTTTTCATCTTCCCAGCCTCCATTATTTGTTGGCTTCCAGCCAATCATCTAACTGTCTCTGCTTCTCAGCGATGATGGTATCTGCTCCTGCTGCTTTCAACTCATCCAGGAATTTCGGAATGGTAGTTTCTGGATCCAGGGAACCGCACTCCAGTGCAGGACCATATTTGGCAGTTACGTTTGCGCATGCAGTTACTTCGTTCTGTACATCTGTGTTGTCCCATGCAAAACCTTTGGCCGGAGAAACAACCGCATTGTTGTTGAACTCCTGGGTCTGATCCCAGATGTCCGGATCATTTCCTTCCCATACATAGGAAATTGCCTCATTCGGCCAAGCCCATGGAAGACTGGTATAACCTGTGTTACTTGCTGTTACACCGTCTGGGTAGTTGATGACACCGTTGTCTTTGTCTGTAAACTCATAATGAGTTCCTTCCAGACCATTGATAAGAATATTTGCCAAATCCGGGTTTGTGTAGATTTCGTTTAATACCTGTACAGCTCTTTCCGGTTTATCACTGTTATGCGGAACATACCATACAATGTCAACACGTGTTGTGGTAGTATATGGTTCTACCAGATCCAAAACAACGATTTCTTTTCCGGACTCTTTTTCGATCTCCTGCTCGATACCTGGTTTTGTATTTGTAAAACGTCCAAAACCTTTACCAGAACCAATCAGACTATTTGCCATTTCAGTAGAAGTGGAAGCATCCGGCATGATCAGACCTTTCTGCGCCCAGTCATAGCGAAGTTTCATTTCGTTCATATATTTATCTGTTGCGTAGTAATTAATAACTTCTGTGCTGTCAGAAGATACACTTTCTAAAGATCCGATGTCTCCACCAAGGTCATCTGAATTTGCCATAAGGCTCATGGAACCCACATGAGAAACAATGGGATATACATCTGGATACATTTCTTTTACTTTTTCAAGGAGCGGCTCCAACTCCTCTTCTGTTTTAATAGAACTATAGTCAATTCCGGTTGCATCTGCCATCTCTTTATTCATAGCAAATCCCCATCCCGTTGCTTTCTCTTTATTGGACGGAACACCATAAATATTGCCGTTAAAGGTTACACATTTCCAGTCGGATTCGCTGATCTCAGATTTCATATCGCTGCCATAGCTGTCCAGATAATCCGTAATTGGAAGGATCTGTCCGCTGCTGATTGCAGATGTTACATTTCCACAATACTCATACATCAGATCCAATTTTTCAGAAGATGCCAATGTCAGGTTTACCTGCTGATCATAGCTTCCAAAACCAACTCTTGTTACTTCAATTTTTGTATTGAATTTTTCCTCTGTGATTTTGCTTGCTGCTTCAGAAATTTTTGCGCAGTCATCTGTACTTGCATCACCAGGTGCCAGAATTTTTACTGTATAGCTGTCATTATTGCTACTTTCTGCGCTCTTAGAAGATGAACCCTGTGCAGAGCTTGCATCGCTTCCGCAACCTGCCAGCATACTTCCCGCCATAACAGAAACAAGTAAAAATGTCATTGCTTTTTTCTTATTCATTACATTTCTCTCCTTTGTTCTTTTCTTTGTTTTACGAATAGCTATATCCTATCAAAGAAGTATCTCTTTCTCTATAAAATCTGTGACTTTCTCTTTATATATTGTGACATACCACTGTAACTTTCGTTATTTTAACGAATCTGTATACTTATTTCTTGAAAACACACGACATCTATATTAGAATAAATGGCATGTTCCAACAATTGGAACGCTCACACGATTTTTCTTATATTGTTATATTCTTGGAGGCTCTTATGTTATCTCGTAAAAATTTTTACATCTCATCAAAAATTTTTTTCACCCTTATAAGCCTTATCATGCTTATTCCGCTTACATTTCTGACGATATTTTTTGATTTCTACTCGCTTCGCCTGCTGAACCGCGAAATCGCTTCTGCAAACCGAAATGCTCTGTTTCTCTATCAGGAACAGTTAGAAGCAGATCTTTCCCAGATAGAAACCTCAATGGCACAGGACTGGGCTCAGAACTGGAATTATCAGAAACTAAAATATAAACTTGATCCGCTCGATGTTCATTTAAATACACTCTCCATTGTGAATAAAGCACGGGAACAGCTTGCTCTGACAGAATGTCTCGGTGCTGTCTATATTTATTCTGCTCCCAATGATGTCTGCCGCTGTGCCTATCAGGACTGCTATTCCTATGAAGAATTAATAACAATGCAGAATTATGTAAAATCCCTTGATTTTGAATCAACTTCCAAATCCTGGTTTTACGATAAAGTCGGTGATAAATACTTTTTGGTTCGCCTTCTCGGTTTTTCCAATGCCTACAGTGTTTCTCTAGTAGATTTTGACCTGGTCATGGCTCCATCTCGCCTCGCCACACAAACGCATAAAACTAGTTCACTCGTCTATCTTTCCAATGACGGAACCGTATTAAATCCTTCTAAAACCATTACAGAAAATAAACTGACCTTTTCGCCTGAAGACAATAACCACGTCAAAAAAGGACAAAAAGAAAACTTTTTTGTTGTACAGGATCGCTTAAAATATGCTGATATTACCATGCTTTACCTTTCCTCTTACCAGGGAAGCCAGTTTTATTTAAATGCGACACAGATGTTTGCCATCATTGCCTCTGTGCTGGCACTGCTTTTGATTCCGTTCATGTGTTTTTTGGCCATCAAAATTTACTTTTCTCCATTAAGAGATGCAATCACTACCATGGAGAATATTCGAAACGGTAAATTGAACTCAAAACTGCAGGAAACACAGTTTATCCGTGAATTTTCCGTCTTTAATTCCACTTTTAACCGAATGATGGATGAAATTCACCATCTGAAAATCCGCACTTATGAAAATAAGCTGACCATTCAAAAATCTCAGCTGCAATATTTTCAAATTCAGTTGAAGCCTCATTTTTATCTGAACTGCCTGAAAACTCTTTACGGTATGATTCAACAGAATAAAGGAAACGATGCACAGCAAATGATTTTATATGTTTCCCAGTATATCCGCTATACCTTCCGCGACAACAGCAGTCTTGTGCCACTGCAGACGGAACTGAATCAGGTACAGAATTATTATAAACTTCAGAAGCTAAACACAAGAGATTCTTCTGAGCTGACCATTTCTGCCGATCCCGCTGTTTCAAAGTTTCCGGTTCCCATGCTCTGCATTCAGACATTCGTCGAAAATTCTTTTAAGCATGGGCGAATCTCCAGCCAGCCGCTCAATGTACACATTTCCGTACAGCTGACAGAGACTGAAGAAGGAAATTATTTAAATATCAGTATTCAGGATAACGGAACCGGATTTCCGGACGAATTTCTGCAGTCCTTTCTGCAACATACAGAAGATGCAGTAACCGGACAGCACATCGGTATACACAATCTCCGTCAACGACTTACCTTACTTTACGGTGACCAGGCCGGACTGATCTGTATGAACAATTTCTCCGGCGCCATGACAGAAATTATCCTGCCCATCCAGGAAGAACCAAATACCAGTTCAGAAACTAAAAGTAGCTTACTCTCAAACGAAAATTTGTTTTCATTATCCTAGAAAGAGGAGGAATCCCGAATGAATGTATTGATTATTGATGACCAACCCGATGTTGTCGCCGGTATTCATTCCGGCATCAACTGGGATGCGCTTTCCATCCGACAGGTTTTCTGTGCTAACGACATTATCCGTGCGCGTGAAATTCTTTCAAACAATTCCGTGGATATCATGCTCTGCGATATCGAAATGCCGCTCGGCAGCGGTCTTGAACTTTATGAATGGGTTGCGGAGCATTTTCCAGAAATCAAATGTATTTTTCTCACCTCACATGAAGATTTTTCCTATGCACAAAAAGCACTGCAACTCGGCGGATTCGATTATCTGATTCAGCCCGCTCCCTACAGTGCAATTGAGGTTTCCATTCAGAAAGCAGTCCTGCAAATTCAAAAGGAAAGAAAGGAAAAATTTTACAGTGAATATGGAAACTATTTCAGCAAACGCGAAATGGATCTTCTTGATGTGCTTTTAAATGAATTTTTGCAGAAACAGCCTGCAGAACCGCAGAATATCCTGAGTTTTCTGGACACGATCTCCATAAAACTCGATCCCGACTGTTCCTGTGTTCTGACTTTGATTGATATTCTCGAACAGGACACGCCACATCCAGTTCGTGACCTTTCTCTCCTCCGCTCTATCCTGCAGAATGTCGTTTTCGAGCTGTTTGAGCCGTTCACTAAAAAACTGCTTTTCTGCCATGTCCACGAACAGGTTTTTGCCCTTATTTTATACGAAACCGATAATTTCACAAAAGATCAGGTGCAAATTTATTTGCATACTTTTGTGGAAGCCGCTTCACAGTATCTCCACTTTAAAATAGCATGCTACTGTGCTCATTCTGCAAATTTTCTTCTGCTACCAGATAAAATACAGCAACTTTTGGAACAGCGCAGTGAAAATGCGGCAAACTATAGTGGTATTTTTTATCAGAAATCCAGCATTTCCCAGGTTCCCTACACCCCTCCGGATTTTGTCCACTGGAATTTCATGCTCTCCTCTGGTTATTACGATGCCGTCCGTGCAGACATGCATGATTATCTGCTCCGCCAAAAAGAATCCGGTCATGTAAACCAGAAAATGCTCAGTCTCTTTTTACAGGATTTTCTTCAGATCTTCTATCAGATTCTGAACCATCACCACATCGGTGCACACGGTGTTTTTGAAAAAGAATACGATATTCACGCTCTGAACAACTCCTGTCATTCCATAGAAGAGATGCATAAACTGCTTGATTTTTCCGTTGATTATCTAAAAAGCCTTCAAATTAGCGCAGAACCAGGTGTTTCACAGATCGACCAGGTGATAAATTTTATTCAGAAAAATATTCACCAGAATGTTACCCGCACCGAAATCGCACATCAGGTATACATGAACCCGGAATACCTCTCCCGGCTTTTCAAAAAGGTAAAAGGAATTTCACTTTCTGACTATATCGTGCAGGAAAAACTGAAAATTGCGATTTCCCTGCTTGAGGGAACCAATCTCCCGGTCAGTGTAATTGCAACGAATATCGGCTACACGAATTTTTCTTATTTTACACAGGTATTCAAAAAAGTCTACGGAATTTCTCCGAGTGAATACCGTCAAAAGAAAAAATAATGCAAAAATAGTACTGCGGAGCGTAAAGTTTTCCCAAATAAATGTTAATACCCGGGTATAACGAAAATACGTTCCGCAGTATTTTATTTTTGCATTACTGTTTTATCTTCAAACAAGTTTTTATACCGGCATCGCCGCCACAAAATAATACATCACAATAAAATGACAGAAGCTGCCACCCATCACAAACAGATGGAAAATTTCATGTGTTCCGAACTTTTTATGCTTCGCATTAAACATCGGCATTTTTAAGGAGTAAATCACCCCGCCGACCGTATAAATGATGCCGCCCGCCAGCAACCATCCAAATGCCGGCCGTGAAAGAGCCAGAAACAGCGGATGAAATGCCAGTACACACAGCCATCCCATTGCGATATACAACACTGAGGAAAACCACTTCGGACAATTGATCCAGAATGCCTTGACGAGAATCCCGCCAATCGCTGCCGCCCACACCAGTGCACAGAGTGCAATTCCCGTCCGTCCATGCAGTGCAATCAGGCAGATCGGTGTGTAGCTTCCCGCAATCAGCACTGAAATCATCATATGATCAAACTTTTTCAGTCGACGGTTCACCTTCCCGTTTACATCAAACGTGTGATACACGGTGCTCGCCAGATACAGCAAAATCATACTCAGCATAAACACTGTCATTGCAACCACATGCAGATGATCCGGCTCCCGCGCCGCCTTCAAAAGTAATGGCAGCGTTCCCACCACCGCCAGGATCAGCGCAATCCCATGTGTAATCGCACTGCCAGGATCCTTGATTCCATTTTTTCTGATATACTTCATCCTGCTCATTCCTTTCCTGTCAGAAACACTGTGTATTTCAATTACTACTTTATGTAGTTTTCATTACTACTTGTCATCGTTTCTTTTATTATAGCAGGATAAAATTATTTTTCAAGTCAAAATATCTATTTTCTTTTGAAAATGTTTGACCTGCTTTGACACAAAAAAACAGACTGCTCGCTTACGCATACCGTTGTGCCTGTTTGAGCCGTCTGTTTTTGTATTTTTATTGCTTCTTCGCTTGAATCAGCTTCCATTTTTCTACCCGCGAAAGCTGCTTAATTTCCCATTCTCTCCGCATAGCCTCCTGTTTTGTTAAAAAGGTTTCAAAATACACCAGTTTTACCGGTTTGCGGCTCTTTGTATATTTCGCTCCTTTTCCAGCATTGTGTGCCTTTACTCTGCGTTCCAAATTATTGGTCCAGCCTGTATAAAAAGATCCATCGCTGCATTCCAGAATATATGTAAAATTCCCCTGTTCCATTTCAAATTCCGTTCCTTCTGTTCATCTGTATTCTATGTAACTTTAACACTCGGTTCTTTTAGGCGCAATCAAAAAAATAAGAAAGAGTCCTGCTTCGCAGGAAAATTCAACGAAGTTTCCTGTAAGCAAAAAACCGTCCGGATTTCTCCGAACGGTTTTCTCATTTTTATTTTTACTGCATTGCCAGCTCATCTACCGCCAGTTTCAATGCGCCCATGATACCCTGATTGTCGTTCAGGCTTGGAAGTACAATGTAGCTGTCGAGATCCTCAAGTTCTTTTGTTACAAGATATCCGTTCAGCTGTTTCTTTACTTCTTCTCTTACGAGCGGCATCATATGCTCCTGATGCATAACGCCTCCGCCCAAAACGATTCTCTGCGGGGAGAGCAGCATGATGCAGTCTACAAGTGCCTGTCCGATATAGTAAGCCTCAAGCTCCCATACCTCTTTTTTGTCTGCCAGCTCAATACCTTTTTTGCCCCAGCGTGCTTCAATGGCAGGACCTGCAGCAAGGCCTTCCAGGCAGTTGCTGTGATACGGGCATTTTCCGCCGTAAGTATCTTTCGGATGTCTGGTCAGCAGAACGTGTCCGCCTTCCGGATGAAGCATGCCGTGCAACAGCTTGCCATTGGAAATAATTCCCATTCCAACGCCCGTTCCGATGGTGATGTAAATGCTGTTGTCCAGACCTTTTGTGATTCCCCAGGTAGCCTCACCCAGTGCAGAACCGTTTACATCGGTATCAAATCCAACCGGGATGTCCAGTGCATCTGCGAAAGCGCCTACGATGTTGTAGTTCTTCCATGCTAATTTGGGAGTTGTGGTAATGTAACCATATGTTTCGGATTTTCTGTTCAGGTCGATCGGTCCAAAGCAACCGATTCCCAGTGCCTGAATGTCCTTCTCTTTGAAATACTCAATCATTTTCGGAACGGTAATTTCCGGTGTCTCGGTCGGGATAGAAATTCTCTCATAAATTTCTCCATTTGCGTTTCCAATTGCGCAGACCATCTTTGTTCCGCCTGCTTCTAATGCTCCAAGTCTCATTGTGTTTTTCTCCTCTCTTATGCTTCTGGATTTGAGCAGATTACAGAAAGTTTTCCTTCAAATCTGCATCCATTAAAATTAGCCGGTATAATAAAGTGAGTACCTTTCTTAACCGGAATACCGTTTACAGTACCCTCTCCGGCGATTACACTTACATTAGTATAATATTTTTTCGCATCTAAGGTGAATACACCGTCGATGTCGTATTTATCTACAGAGTAGAACTTGCATGTTACAAAATGGGTATGTACCGCGCCCGGGATTTCCTCTGTAAAGGTATCGATATCTGCCGGTTTAAACGGAGCCTCGATAACATCGATACTCTGCTCTACATGAAGCTGTCTCGGTTTGCCGTTCTGCAATCTGTCATAATCGTATACACGATAGGTGATATCGCTGCTCTGCTGTGTCTCCAGAATCAGTGTGCCGCCTTTGATGGCATGTACGCATCCCGGATTGATCTGGAAGAAATCTCCCTTATGTACCGGCACTTTGCGGATGAAATCGCTCCACTCATGATTGCGGATCATTTTCTCCACTTCTGCCTTGTCTTTTGCATTGTGTCCGATAACAATTTCTGTACCCGGTTCGCAGTCCAGCACGTACCAGCACTCGGTCTTTCCAAGAGATCCATTCTCATGCTCTCCTGCATAAGCATCATCTGGATGAACCTGGATGCTCAGATCATTTTTTGCATCAATGATCTTGATCAGCAGCGGAACCTGGCTTCCCGGGTAATTTCCGAAAATTTCCGGCTCCTCTTTCCAGAGCTCACCTAATGTTTTTCCATCAAATCTTCCGCCTGCCACATGGCTCATTCCGTTGGCATGTCCGCTGATCGCCCAGCACTCGCCGGTTGTATCGCTCGGAATTTCGTAATCAAATACGTCTCTTAACTTTGTTCCACCCCAGATTGCTTCTTTGAACACCGGGTCCATAAATAAAAGCTCCATATTTTTCTAATCCTCCTTGTTTTCAGGATCTGTCCACTACATCTATTTTAACCGATAACATTCAAAAACGAAACCCCTAAAATGACAAACTTTCACATTTTCTGTAACCGGTTACTTTCCTTTTATTCCGCCTTTTTTCTATATCAAAACAATCCTGTTTGTTATATGTAAAGCTGACTGTTTTCAGCCAGCCTTTTTTATAAAAAGCAATCGAAAAACGGTATTTTACCATCCGCGGTCTGCGCCGCCTTTTTTGTATTCAAAACCTGTAAAAAAGATTCGATTGCGAATCCTACACTTTATAATACTTTCCCGCATCCCATTTCGTGCAGGTCCTCTTTTTTATTCCGAAATTGCCGGGAGATATACCATAGGATCAATGGCTTTTCCGTCTTTTTTCATCTCAAAGAAAAGATTGCTTCCCTCTTTTACATAATATTTCGTCGGTGCTGCAACTGCTCCGATCCGTGCTGCTTTCTGAACTTTCTGGCCTGCCTCGAGGGAAACGTCTGTGAGCTGTCCGTAGATGGCTTCGTATCCATTTCCAAGATTCATGGTGACGGTGAGGCCGGTTCTTGCATCATTTTCCACACTCACAACTTCTCCGTCCGCTGCCGCCAGAACCGGAGTTCCTTCTGCCGCCGAGAAAACAACGCCTGGATTGCACTGGTAAAGATCCAGTGTCGGGAAATAAACGGTATTTTCCATGTTATACGGAATCAGAACTGTTCCAGTAACCGGCAGTTCCATGATTGTCGCTTCGCTGAACATCAGATCCTGTGCAGCCCCTGCTGTCTCAACTGCCGTTTCCTGATTTTCTGCAGAATCCACAGTTCCGGATGCTGCACTCGTTTCTTCATTCGCCGCTGTTTCTCCTGATCCTGTTTCTCCGTTCTGATCCGCCGCTGTTCCGTTTACCGCCTGCGCGTCCTGTCTTTCTGTATTCCCATCTGATTCTTCCGGTGTATTCTGAGCCGTCTCTGCATCTGCTTCTGGATTTCCCACCGCCTCTTCTTCACACGCCGCTTCCATTTCCGGCGCCTGTTCCAGACTGTTTTCCACATCATCTGCCTGATCCTGTACGGCACGCGTTCCGTCTGCATCTCCCGTCGTCTCCTCCGTCTGCTGTTCTGTAGTTCCGGTGCTTTCGTCCTCTGTAAGCTGTGCCGTCTCTCCCTGTTTCGCCTGATCTGCCTTACCGTTTCTCGCATCCTGCTGCCAGGTCAGCACTCCGCCTGCAATCATCATTGCCAGTGCCGCTGTGATCACGCCGATTCTCAACTTGTCTCTTTTCATGTTCTTACCACCTCTGCTGATATCTTTTTAAGCATTTCAGAGGCGTTTTTCGATTTCTCGCTCTCCTCCTGCTTTTCTACAGTAAGCAGTATTTCCCATCCGGCGCGATCTATACACAAAAACCGGATTTTTCCTTTCCGTTATCCACAATTTTTCCCCTGCGCTTCTTTCTTTTGTGGAAAACATAATTCTTTTCTGCGCATTCCGTGCAAAACATCCCTAATGTTATCCACACCTTATTTTCTCGACTTGCTTCACGCAAAAAAAAGAGCCGGAACCGGGAATTTTCTCCCGTTTCCAGCTCTCACTTTCACCTGTATTTACTGTAATCTTCCATACACCGTACTCGCATCCGCGATGCTGTCCACCGCAGATCCCGAATCCGTCATGGCCTCTGCCGTAACAAGTATGTACTCTTCGCCTCCATATTCTGCAAAGCTGACCAGGCACTGACCCGCCTCATCGGTAAATCCGGTCTTTCCGCCTTCAATGACTGCCCCGTTCTCCAGTGTCGTACTCATCTCATAGCTGGTAAACCGGTGGAGCATCGTATCATACAGCGTAATTCCCTCCGGGTGTGATGCGGTAGCCTCCGTTGTGTAAACCTCCCTCGTCACGATCTCGCGAAACGTATCACTCTTCAGACACTCACTCATCAGCACCGCAATATCACGGCAGGTAGAATAATGGTTGTCGTTATGCAGTCCCGTGCAGTTCTCAAAATGCGTATTGGTAAGTCCCAGTTCTTCTGCTTTCTGGTTCATCATGGCCACAAAACCTTCTTCCGATCCGCCGACTGCTCTCGCCAATGTCTCACAGGCATCTGCGCCGGATGGCAGCAGCACACCATAGAGAAGATCACGAACCGTTGGCTGTTCGTACGGATTAAATCCCGCTACCGACGCATCCTGTGCCGTCAGTTCCTCGAAGATGTCCTCCGGAACCGTAATCGTCTCGTTCAGATCCGGAAGATTTTCAATGGTAAGCAGCGCTGTCATAATCTTTGTCATCGACGCCGGATAAATTCTCTCATCTCCGCCCAGATTCATCATCTCAGCCAGATCGCTTTCCCGCACCAGCAGGGCATGCTGACTGTTCAGACCATCTGACGAAATCTGCTGTACCGGCTCAGGCGTCGGTGTAATCTCCTCCTCCGGGCTGGAATCCGATATCGGCTCTGAACTGTCCCCAGCAAGAGAGGATGACGAAACCGAAGAGGATGCACTTGCGTTTCCATCCGTCTGTTTTTTCTCGTTCTTCTGCATCTGATATCCAAGCACGCCAATCAATCCGATAATGATAACAAGCAGAACACTTAAAATCACTTTCTGCTGAAACTGGCGTCTTCGTCTTTTGTTTTTCTTTTTTTGTGCCATAAACAGATTCCTCCGTTCTTTTTTATTCTTTCAAAGCATAGTACATTTCCTGCTCTTTTGCAAGATTTTCGCCGTAACCTTAAGATAAACATAATCAAAATTGGTCCGGTGGACCAATTTTGGATATGCAGAACAAAAAAAAGAACCCTCGAAAGGGTTCCACATAGTGAAGCATCGGGGATTCGAACCCCGGACAACTTGATTAAAAGTCAAGTGC